>NZ_DAMCGF010000004.1:0-495292 GCF_032104925.1 Kosakonia sp. | reverse complement strand
CCTGCAGCAGGTTCGGGTCGAACGTAGTGAGACAAGGTCGCCGCTTGCGGCGACGACCCTAAGGGCGAGCAAAGCGGTCACCCTGCACGAGCCACCACTATAAATATGGCGCTGGCAGTGCTTTTTGCTTTCTGCTATTCCACAAAAATTCCCCACGACATTTTTTGTCCAATCAGCTATCTTGTTTAGTATATAAAACACCGGTGCGCTAATGACGTCACGCATTTGCGTTGTTCTGGTAATTAAGTTAAGCAAGCAAAACGAGTAAGCATGATGAGCGTAATGTTTGATCCTGAAACCGCAATCTATCCGTTCCCGCCTAAACCCGCACCGCTAAACCTGCACGAGAAGCAGTTTTACCGCGAGAAAATCAAGCGCTTGCTCAAAGAGCGAGATGCGGTGATGGTTGCACACTACTATACCGACCCGGAAATTCAGCAACTGGCGGAGGAGACCGGCGGTTGTATCTCTGATTCACTGGAGATGGCGCGTTTCGGTGCCAGACATTCCGCCTCAACGCTGCTGGTGGCAGGCGTACGTTTTATGGGGGAAACCGCCAAAATCCTCAGCCCTGAAAAAACCATCCTGATGCCGACATTGCATGCGGAATGCTCGCTTGATCTCGGCTGTCCGGTTGAAGAGTTCAGCGCCTTTTGCGATGCGCACCCGGATCGCACCGTGGTGGTTTACGCCAACACCTCTGCGGCCGTGAAAGCGCGTGCCGACTGGGTTGTAACCTCAAGTATTGCGGTAGAGTTAATTGAGCATCTCGACAGCCTTGGCGAGAAAATTATCTGGGCTCCGGATCGTCATCTCGGCAACTATGTACAAAAACAGACCGGTGCGGATGTGCTGTGCTGGCAGGGTGCGTGCATCGTGCATGATGAATTTAAAACGCAGGCGCTGACGCGCATGAAAGCGCTCTATCCTGATGCTGCCATCCTCGTGCATCCTGAATCGCCGCAGTCAGTCGTGAATCTGGCAGATGCAGTCGGTTCAACCAGCCAGCTTATCGCTGCGGCAAAAACACTGCCGAATAAGCAACTTATCGTCGCGACCGATCGCGGTATCTTTTACAAAATGCAGCAGGCCGTGCCGGAAAAAGAGTTACTGGAAGCGCCAACCGCAGGTGAGGGGGCGACGTGCCGCAGTTGCGCGCATTGCCCATGGATGGCGATGAACGGTCTGAAAGCTATCGCTGAAAGCCTGGAAAATGGTGGCGCGGAGCATGAAATCCACGTTGATGCCGCGCTGCGTGAAGGCGCGCTGCTGCCGCTTAACCGTATGCTCGATTTTGCGGCTACACTACGTTCTTAGTGAATAATCAATGCGTAGCAATACGCTGTGGGGAAAGAATGGATTTTTTTAGTACGCAGAACATCCTGGTGCATATCCCGATTGGCACCGGTGGGTACGATCTTTCATGGATTGAAGCCACAGGCACACTGGCCGGTTTATTGTGCATCTGGCTCGCCAGCCTTGAGAAGATCAGTAATTACGTGTTTGGTCTGATCAACGTGACGCTGTTTGCGATTATTTTCTTCCAGATCCAGCTGTATGCCAGCTTACTGCTGCAGCTGTTTTTCTTTGCCGCCAACATTTATGGCTGGTATGCCTGGTCACGGCAAACCTCGCAGAATGAAGCTGAATTACAAATCCGCTGGCTACTGTTACCCAAAGCGATGAGCTGGCTGGCGGTATGCGTGGTGGCGATTGGTTTGATGACTTTCTTTATCGATCCGGTCTTTGCATTCCTGACGAAAATTGCCGTGGCCGTCATGCAAACCTTAGGGCTGAATGTGGTCATGCCGCAATTGCAGCCCGATGCGTTCCCGTTCTGGGACTCCTGCATGATGGTGCTCTCCATCGTGGCGATGATCCTGATGACGCGCAAATACGTTGAGAACTGGCTGCTGTGGGTGGTGATTAACGTGATAAGCGTGGTGATTTTCGCACTGCAGGGCGTCTGGGCGATGTCGCTGGAGTATTTGATCCTGACCTTTATCGCTCTTAACGGCAGCAGAATGTGGATTAACAGCGCACGTGAGCGGGGTTCTCACGCGCTTTCGCATTAATGCGAGTGTGAATGGTGGTGCTCAGGCTGCGCCTCGCCCAGATGGCAGTCTGGCCCGCTACAGGGCTGGTACTCCATCTGCACCGTCGCATGTTCAATCTCATAATGATGTGCCAGAAAGTGGTGGATCTCACCCAGCAGCTTGTCATGGTCGCGTGGTGGGATCACCTGCACATGCAGCGTCATAAGCGGTTTTTCACCCACCAGCCAGACATGGACGTGGTGAACATCACGCACCTCCGGGATAGCGCGTCGCAGATGTCGCTGTAGCGCGCCAATATCCATCGAGCCCGGCGCACCTTCCAGCAACTCGTTAACGCTCTCTTTCATTAGCCGCCAGGCGCTGCGTAACACCAGCGCGGAAACTAGCACTGAAAGTATCGGGTCAATCGGCGTCCAGCCGGTGAACAAAATCACCAGTGCCGCAGCGATGGCACCGACAGAACCGAGTAAGTCCCCCAGCACATGCAGTGCGGCGGCGCGGACATTCAGGTTCTTCTCCTCGCTTCCCCGGTGCAGTAACCAGAATGCCAGCACGTTGGCCACAAGCCCGGCAATCGCAATCACCATCATGGTTAAGCCTGCAACGGGCTGCGGATGGGTGAAACGCTGAATCGCTTCCCAGACAATCCACACGGTAATCAGCACCAGCGCCAGCGCATTGATGAATGCTGCAAGCGTGGTCAAACGTAGCCAGCCAAACGTACGGTGAGCGCTGGGTGGCTGGCGCGCAAAGTAAACCGCTAATAACGCAAAAAGCAGCGCGGCGGCGTCCGTCAGCATATGGCCGGCATCGGCCAGCAGCGCCAGCGATCCGGAAACCAGGCCGCCGACCACTTCGATAACCATAAAAACGGCAGTAACGATAAACGCCAGCAGCAGGCGGCGGGCGTTGGCATCAGCGGGAGTGTGCGAGTGTGAATGCGCCATGGGCGGGTCGTTCCTTGTAATTATTTTAACGCCTTACATCATTACAGATTTTTTAGTTTGCGGGGGAGACGGGAGAGAAAAAAGTAAGGAGAGCCGAAGCTCTCCCTGATGATTAACGCACCGGATTTTACTGGGTTGTGCCGTCGGTTTTCTTATCGACGCTATGGTTGTTACCGCTTTCGGTTTCAACCTTTTTGTTCACATCCGGGCAGCGGCCATCTTTACACATGGTGTTTTTATGCACCTGATCTTTGCTCATATGCTGCTTAGCGCTGTGTTGAGAGGTCGAGTTGGTATTCATGCTACCGCTGTTGATCTGGCTGTTATCCACATTGTTTGGCGCAACATTCTGTTTGGCGTCCGGTGCCGGTTGGCCTGCAGCCGCTGCGGCATTGGCATCACCGTTACTGTCGGTAGAAGAGGCTGCGTCGGCCGCGTAGGCTGCGCCACCTGCGAAAGTCAGCGTCGTCGTCAGTAAAAGTGTCGCTAATTTATTCATTTTCATCATGATGCTCCTGTTCCGGTCGTTTTTACCGCCGTTGAGGCTGGTAAAAGCAGCGCGAACGAATTATCACGCTCAGTGGTTAAAGATACCATTCATGCGCGGTATAGCAGCATAGAATAGCGATAAAATGAAAAATAGAAGTGTTAACAGTTAAAAAGTGTAGCGCTGATATCACCGCTCGCTACTTTTTAACGCGATTTGGCCGCATTCCAGGAATTATCCGGCCGAAGTGTAAAATCGCGTTTACACTTCGCCGCCGACGAGATAGATTGGAAAGATTGCATTCATCAAAAAAAGTATGGACAGACTGGAACGAACATGAATTATCAGAACGACGATTTACGTATTAAAGAGATCAATGAGTTATTACCTCCTGTAGCACTCCTTGAAAAATTCCCCGCCACTGAAACCGCCGCCAATACGGTTTCGCATGCCCGCAAAGCGATTCATAAAATCCTGCGTGGAAATGATGATCGTCTGCTGGTGGTTATCGGTCCGTGCTCCATTCACGATCCTGCGGCGGCGAAAGAGTATGCTTCGCGCCTGCTGGCTTTGCGTGAAGCGTTAAAAGACGATTTAGAAATCGTTATGCGCGTTTACTTCGAAAAACCGCGTACCACAGTGGGCTGGAAAGGGCTGATTAACGATCCGCACATGGATAACAGTTTCCAGATTAACGACGGGTTGCGTATTGCGCGTAAGCTGCTGCTGGAAATTAATGACAGCGGTTTACCGGCGGCGGGGGAGTTCCTCGATATGATCACCCCGCAATACATGGCCGATCTGATGAGCTGGGGAGCGATTGGCGCGCGTACGACGGAATCGCAGGTGCATCGCGAGCTGGCTTCCGGCCTCTCATGCCCGGTGGGGTTCAAAAACGGCACCGATGGCACCATTAAAGTCGCCATTGACGCGATTAACGCCGCAGGTGCGCCGCACTGCTTCTTGTCTGTCACCAAATGGGGTCACTCCGCGATTGTAAACACCGCCGGTAACGGTGATTGCCACATCATTCTGCGCGGCGGTAAAGAGCCGAATTACAGTGCCAAACATGTCGCGGAAGTAAAAGTCGGCCTGCAGAAAGCGGGTCTGGAGCCGCAGGTAATGATTGACTTCAGCCATGCCAATTCCAGCAAGCAATTCAAGAAACAGATGGAAGTGGGCGCGGATGTGTGCCAGCAGATCGCTGGTGGTGAAAAAGCCATTATCGGTGTGATGATTGAAAGCCATCTGGTGGAAGGCAACCAGAGCCTGGAGAGCGGTGAACCGCTGGTGTACGGTAAAAGTGTTACCGACGCCTGCATCGGCTGGGACGATACCGAAACTATTTTGCGCCAGCTCGCGGCGGCAGTGAAAGCGCGCCGCAGTTAACGGTTGCACAAATAAAAAAGCGTGGAATTTTCCACGCTTTTTTTATCAGCGAAAACTTACTTCGCTTTACCCTGGTTTGCTACCGCAGCAGCTTTTGCAGCGATCTCGTCTGCGTTACCCAGGTAGTAGTGTTTCAACGGTTTGAAGTTTTCGTCGAACTCGTAAACCAGCGGTACGCCAGTCGGGATGTTCAGTTCGAGGATCTCTTCTTCGCTCATGTTATCGAGGTATTTCACCAGCGCGCGCAGGGAGTTACCGTGAGCGGCGATGATCACGCGCTCACCGCTTTTCAGGCGCGGCAGAATGGTGTCGTTCCAGTAAGGGATCACGCGATCGATGGTCAGCGCCAGGCTTTCGGTCTGCGGTAGCTCGGCATCGGTCAGTTTTGCGTAGCGCGGATCGTGACCCGGGTAACGTTCATCATCTTTGGTCAGCGCCGGCGGTGTAACAGCAAAGCCACGACGCCACTGTTTAACTTGCTCGTCACCGTATTTTTCAGCGGTTTCAGCTTTGTTCAGACCCTGCAGCGCACCGTAATGACGCTCGTTGAGTTTCCAGCTTTTCTCTACCGGTAACCACGCCTGATCCAGCTCGTCCAGCACGTTCCACAGCGTATGGATGGCACGTTTCAGCACAGAGGTATAAGCAAAATCGAAGGTGTAGCCTTCCTCTTTCAGCAGTTTGCCTGCCGCTTTTGCTTCGCCAACGCCTTTTTCGGACAGATCAACATCGTACCAACCGGTGAAGCGGTTTTCGTTGTTCCACTGGCTTTCGCCATGACGAACCAGAACCAGCTTAGTAACAGCCATACACTTACTCCTGTGAGCCTGATTGAATGATAATAATTCTCATTATATTGCCGTGAAGGTGCTCCCGGCAACGGTTACCCATAACCATAGCGAAAATAGCCGCCGAGTGTAAGGTGCTTGTGAATCAGGGGTTATGGTTTTGTCGATAAGTGGCGCATATTTCAGCAAAACGGGTAAAAAAAGCCCTCCGTCAGGAGGGCGGGGGGATTACTGCGCAATAAAGTGGTATTCCGTCAGGCTGACATAAACGTCGCCAGGCAGTAAGAAGCAGTCCGGCTGCGGGAAATCCGGACGGTTCGGGCTGTCGGGCAAAAACTCGCTCTCCAGCGCCAGGCCCTGCCACGCGTCATAGGTTTTGCCGCCGCGCGCAGGCGTACCTTCCAGATAATTACCGGAATAGAACTGGAGCGCAGGCGCGCTGGTATATACCGTCATTTGCAGCTGTTTGTCCGCCGACCACAACTGTGCGGCGGGCTGGCTGACGTCGCCTTTTGCCTGCAATAAAAACGCATGGTCGTAACCTTTCACCACGCGCTGATCGTCCTCAGCCAGAAAATCCTGCGCCACGGTTTTCGGGGTACGGAAATCAAAACTGGTCCGCTCAACGTCTTTTAACCCGTCTGTCGGAATGCCCATCTCATCGACCGGTAGATAAGCATCCGCGAGCAGTTGCAACGTGTGGTTGCGGACATCCGACTGCTCACCATCAAGGTTAAAATAAGCGTGGTTGGTCAGGTTGATCGGGCACGGTTTGTCAGTCGTTGCCCGGTATTCAATGGCGAGCCGGTTATCGTCGCCGAGGCGGAAATGCGCCCGGGTATGAACGTTACCCGGGAATCCCTGGTCGCCATCCGCTGAATTCAGGACAAAGACCACTTCGTTATCATTTTGCCGCTCTATCAACCAGCGCCGTTTATCGAACCCTTCCGGGCCGCCATGCAGCTGGTTTTCACCCTGGCTGGGCGTCAACGTATAGGTGTGGCCATCCAGCGTGAACCGGCTTTTGGCAATACGGTTGGCGTAACGGCCGACCGACGCGCCGAGATACGCTGTCTGTTGCAGGTAGTGTTCCGGAGTGGCGCAGCCCAGCAGCGCTTCACGCACGGAACCATCTTTTAACGGTACGCGCGCAGATAACAGCGTCGCGCCCCAGTCCATCAATGTCACCACCATCCCGGCGCTATTGCGCAGGGTGATCAGGCGAAAGGGCAGCCCGTCCGGGGCCGCTGCAGAAGCTTCGTTTAGCACTGTCCTGCTCCCTGTGAAGGTTTGCAAACATAGAAGGTTTCTTTGATACCGGTTTTGGTTTCGTACTGGCTCTCAACAGCCTTTTTGACTGCCGGTACGAGGTTTTCTGGCATCAGCGCGACGATGCAACCGCCGAAACCGCCGCCGGTCATGCGCACGCCGCCCTGGTCACCAATGGTCGCTTTGACAATCTCAACCAGCGTATCGATCTGCGGGACGGTAATTTCAAAATCATCACGCATTGATGCGTGTGATTCTGCCATCAGCACGCCCATGCGTTGCAGATCGCCTTTCTCCAGCGCAGCCGCGGCTTCCACGGTACGGGTGTTTTCGGTCAGTACGTGGCGCACGCGTTTGGCGACCAGCGGATCCAGCTCATGCGCTACCGCATTGAACTGATCGATGCTGACATCGCGCAGCGCTTTTTGCTGGAAGAAGCGCGCGCCGGTTTCGCACTGCTCGCGGCGCGTGTTGTACTCGCTGCCAACCAGGGTGCGTTTAAAGTTACTGTTAATGATGACGATCGCCACGCCTTCCGGCATCGACACCGCTTTGGTGCCAAGCGAACGGCAATCGATCAGCAGCGCGCTGCCTTTTTTGCCCAGCGCCGAGATAAGCTGATCCATGATGCCGCAGTTACAGCCGACAAACTGGTTTTCCGCTTCCTGACCATTGAGGGCAATTTGCGCGCCATCCAGCGGCAGATGATAAAGCTGCTGGAACACCGTACCGACCGCCACTTCCAGCGAGGCAGAAGAACTCAGGCCCGCACCCTGTGGCACATTGCCGCTGATAACCAGATCCGCGCCGCCAAAACTGGCATCGCGTTTTTGCAGGTGTTTTACCACGCCGCGCACGTAGTTCGACCACTGCTGGCTGTCGTGGGTCACAATTGGCGCATCCAGCGAGAACTCATCGTTCTGGTTGTCATAATCGGCGGCAATTACCCGAACGATGCGGTCAGTACGCGGTGCGCAGCTGATCACCGTCTGGTAATCAATGGCGCACGGCAGAACAAAACCGTCGTTATAGTCGGTGTGTTCGCCAATCAGGTTCACACGACCCGGTGCCTGAATTGTGTGGGTGGCAGGGTAGCCGAATTTTTCAGCAAACAGGGATTGTGTGTTCTCTTTCAGACTCATTGTTATTCTCCGGATTCGCGAAAATGGATATCACTGACCGCGCGCAGACGTTCAGCGGCTTGCTCCGCCGTCAGGTCACGCTGGGTTTCGGCCAGCATTTCATAGCCGACCATAAATTTACGCACCGTGGCGGAGCGCAGCAGCGGCGGGTAGAAATGCGCGTGCAGTTGCCAGTGGTCATTCTCTTCGCCGTTAAATGGCGCGCCGTGCCAGCCCATCGAGTAGGGGAACGAGCACTGGAACAGGTTGTCATAACGGCTGGTCAGTTTTTTCAATGCCAGCGCTAAATCGCGGCGCTGTTCATCGCTTAAATCAGTGATGCGCTGTACCTGCGCTTTCGGCAGCAGCAAGGTTTCAAACGGCCACGCCGCCCAGTAAGGAACGACTGCCAGCCAGTGCTCCGTTTCCACCACCGTACGGCTGCCATCGTTCAGCTCGCGCTTTACATAGTCCAGCAACATCGGGGAGTGATACCGGGCGAAATAGTCGCGTTGCAGGCGATCTTCACGATCCACTTCATTGGGCAGGAAGCTGTTGGCCCAGACTTGCCCGTGCGGATGCGGGTTGGAACAACCCATCGCCGCGCCTTTATTTTCAAACACCTGTACCCACGGGTACTGCTGGCCCAGCTCAGCGGTTTGCTGTTGCCAGGTTTTCACCACCGCTTCCAGCGCATCCACGCTCAGTTCCGGCAGCGTTTTGCTGTGATCCGGCGAGAAACAAATCACCCGGCTGGTGCCGCGCGCACTCTGGCTGCGCATCAGCGGATCGTCGCTTACCGGCGCGTCTGGCGTATCGGTCATCAACGCGGCGAAGTCGTTAGTGAACACATAAGTGCTGGTGTAATCCGGATTTTTATCCCCGGTTACGCGGGTATTGCCCGGGCAGAGGAAACAGTCCGGATCGTGCGCCGGCAGGGTTTGTTTCGCAGGCGTCTCTTGCGCCCCTTGCCAGGGGCGTTTTGCGCGGTGCGGAGAAACCAGGATCCACTGGCCGGTCAGCGGGTTATAACGGCGATGCGGGTGATCGACCGGATTAAATTGCGTCATTACCATTCCTTTAATCGGGATAGCCCTGCGGGTGGCGTGACTGCCAGCGCCAGGTATCTTCTGCCATTTCGTCAAGCGTACGGGTTACGCGCCAGTTCAGCTCTTTATCCGCTTTGCTGGCATCGGCCCAGTAAGCCGGGAGATCGCCCTCGCGGCGCGGCGCATAGTGCCAGGCCACCGGTTTGCCGCAGGCTTTACTGAAGGCGTTCACCACATCCAGCACGCTGCTGCCGACGCCCGCGCCGAGGTTATAAATATGCACGCCCGGTTTGCCGGCCAGTTGTTGCATGGCCGCAACATGCCCGTCCGCCAGATCCATCACATGGATGTAATCCCGCACGCCGGTGCCGTCTGGCGTCGGGTAATCACTACCGAAAATTGCCAGCGAATCGCGGCGGCCAACCGCAACCTGGGCGATATACGGCATCAGGTTGTTCGGGATGCCCTGCGGATCTTCGCCCATATCGCCTGACGGATGCGCGCCAACCGGGTTGAAGTAGCGCAGCAGCGCAATGCTCCACTCCGGCTGCGCTTTTTGCAGGTCGGTGAGGATCTGTTCCACCATCAGCTTGCTTTTACCATAGGGACTTTGCGGCGTGCCGGTCGGGAAGCTTTCCACGTAAGGGATTTTCGGCTGGTCGCCGTAAACGGTGGCGGAGGAGCTGAAAATGAAGTTTTTAACATTTGCGGCGCGCATCGCGTTAATCAGGCGCAGCGTGCCGTTGACGTTGTTGTCGTAATACTCCAGCGGCTTCGCCACGGATTCGCCAACGGCTTTCAGCCCGGCGAAATGAATCACCGCTTCAATGGCGTGATCGTGCAGGATCTCTGCGAGCAGCGCTTCATCGCGAATGTCGCCTTCAACGAACAGCGCGGCTTTTCCGCCAAAGCGCTCAATCTCATTAAGCACGCTGCGCTTACTGTTACAGAGATTGTCGAGAATGATAACGTCGTGGCCGTTTTGCAGCAGTTGGACGCAGGTATGACTTCCAATGTAACCGCTACCACCTGTAACCAGAACTCGCATATTTCCCTCCATAAAGCATTTGATATGAACAAACCTTAGCATAACAGAGAGGTGAAAACTGTGACATGGGATAAATTAGTGGAATCGTTTACACTCAATTTTCTGCCAGCCGGTTTGTGGGGTAAACGCCAGAAAAACCCCGCAATAGCGGGGTTCGTCCGACGCAAGTAAAAAGTCTTAAAAATGGTGTCACTGCGGTGCAGCAACGCAGGCGGCGTCAGCGAAAGCCGGATAACGCCTCGTGGAGGTTATAAGTCATCAGGGAGAGCCAGGCAATCAGCCCGAAGTACAAAAGCGTATATTCCAGACGTTTGCCAGGGGTCAGCGTGTCGAGATTCGGTTGATCATGGCGTCGCGCCCAGATTTGTGATGCCGCGAGAAAGCACACCAGCAGTAACAGCGGGCTCGGGTGAAGATAAAAGAAACCCAGCAGTACGGGAATGCCCAGATACCAGATCTTGCGCGAGATGGCGACGGTAATGCGCCCGCCATCCAGCGGCGGCACGGGGATCAGGTTAAACAGATTAAGCACAAAACCTGAATAGGCCACCGCCATCAATAGCGAACTGTGGAAATACTCCGCCAGATAGTAGCAACCGAGGGCAGCAAGCGAGCCGAGCAGCGGGCCGGCAATGCCGACCCAGGCTTCGGTTTCCGCATCTGGCAGTTCATCTTTCAACGTGATCCAGGCACCCACGAAGGGGATAAACATCGGTAATCCCGTCGCTAAACCACGTTGACGCGCCGCCAGATAGTGTCCCAGCTCATGGCAAAACAGCAGCACCACAAACCCTGTCGCATAAGGCCAGCCGAAGGCGAGCGCATAGGTAGCGATCGACAGCAGCATAGTGGCCCCGGAAAGGAAAAACTTCCCAAGGCTGGCGCCTTTAAGCAGCAGCAAGAGCATGCTCATGGCTTACTCGGCTTTTTTGCGAAACAGCATTTTTTTCACACCCATGCCGAATGCTGCCACGGCGATCAGGCCAAGTTTCCAGAACTTCAGCAGCGTCACGCCGATAAGTGCCAGCAGGCCCAGTTTTTTTGCCGCCAGGCCGCCAATCAGCGCCGCCAGGCCATATTCGGCAATCTTGTCGGTAGAAGCATTAAAATCGCTGTATTTTTTGCCGTCGTTAAAGGTCACGGCGTTAAGTAACGTTTTGGCGAGCGGTTTTTCCTGCTCAACGGTGCCGCGATCGGTTACCAGGTTTAACGACAGATAACCTTCACGACCCAGCAGATAGGTGTTGTAGTTAACCCCCTGTTCTTTTTCCGGCACATTGCTGCCAATATCGCGGATTGCCGCAGACCAAATCAGGCGATGCGTGGCCGCCTCGTAGGTCGGTTTTTCTACCCAACCCAACACTTCAATTGGCGGGATGCCTTTTTCACTACGCTCTTTATTGCCGGCTTTGGTGCCCTCCTGCAAATTACTCAGCAGTTCGTCGGCGTCCCAGTCTTTGGCATCGTCATCTTTGATATAACCGGCATTGGCATATTCAATGGAAACAAAGCCCGAAATATCATTGCTAAATACCAGCCCATAAAAAGAGTTGTTATCAACATGGTTGCCCAGCACACGCATAAATACCGCTGCCTGCTGCGACGGAATATAAGCGAAACCTTCAGGCAGGTTCAGAATCGCCTGATTACCGAGATCAATTTTATGCGGGCCGTGAATACTGGCACGCTGCATATTTTCAACGGCTTGCTTTAATTGTGCTTCCTGACCGGAGGCGGGTGTTTGCGCATTCTCATCGGCGACAGCGGCACTGCAGAAACCCAGTAACAGCGCCGCAGCCAGAGAAATGGCGCGGGTCATGCGGAGGAATTGATTCATCATAGTCCCGTAATTTTTTACCCGGCGTCCATCGACGGGCTTTTTTCTTGCCATAACAAAAACTGGCCGCCGACAATTTTATGTTGCCAACTGACCAGTCAGAGATCGTTATTATGTTGCTTATTTAAAGCGGGGCTATTACATCATATCCGGCGAAATGGAACCATCCCCCTAATTATTGTGGTGTAAGTTGATAACGATATCCATCGCCCTCTGGTACAAATTCAAGCCGGTGGGTAATACAAGCGGGCGCGTCTCCGGCGTGGTGCGAAACAAATAACAACTGGGTTTCACCTTCGCTAATTAATACATCAACAAAGCGGCGAATAAGCTGGCGGTTTAAAGGATCAAGACCCTGTAACGGTTCATCAAGAATGAGCAGCGTTGGGTGCTTGACCAGCGCACGTACAATCAGCGCCAGCCGCTGCTGACCCCAGGAGAGGCTATTAAACGGTGCGTCGGCGGTGCGCGCATCGAAACCTAAAATATCCAGCCAGCGCTGTGCCAGTTTGTGCTGCTTATCCGAAACGGCCTGGTAAATGCCAATCGAGTCGAAATAGCCAGAGAGGATCACATTGCGCACGTTGGTGCTGACGCGGTAATCCAGATGCAGGCTGCTGCTGACATAGCCAATATGCTTTTTGATATCCCAGATGGTTTCACCGCTGCCGCGACGACGGCCAAACAGGGTCAAATCGTTGCTGTAGCCCTGCGGATGATCGCCGGTTATCAGGCTTAATAGTGTCGATTTGCCCGCGCCGTTCGGGCCGACGATCTGCCAGTGCTCGCCGGGCTTTACCGTCCATGAAAGGTGATCGATGATTGGCCGGTCGTTATAAGAGACGACGCCATCGTTCAGCACGATAAGCGGCGCGTCTGCGTTTAATGTTTCGCGCGCCGGGGGCGCATCCGGTTCCGGCAACGTGATACCGGATAATTTTTCGCTGTGGGCTAACTGGGCGATCAACGCTTGTTGCAGCAGGGCTGCTTTTTCTCCGGTTTCTGTGAGCGAGCAATCCACCAGAACCCCGGCGTGTTGTATGAAGTCCGGGATCTCATCAAAGCGGTTCAGCACCAGCACCAGCGTAAAGCCGTCAGCATTGAGGCGCGCGAGCAGTTCTGCCAGTTGCTGGCGTGAATGGACGTCAAGCCCGTCGAAAGGCTCGTCAAGGATCAGTAACTCCGGTTCGGCCATCAGGGCCTGGCAGAGCAGCGTTTTCCGGGTTTCGCCGGTCGAGAGGTATTTAAAGCGTCTCTCCAGCAGATGCGAGATGCCAAACTGCGCCGCCAGTTGTGCGCAGCGCTGCGCGTCTTGCACTTCATCCTGAATAATCTCGGCGGTGGTACGCCCGGTATCCTCTTCATCGGGGCTGAGCATATCGGTGTTATTGCGCTGCCACTCGTCGATGACCAGCTTTTGCAACTGCTCAAAAGAGAGGCGGGTGAGGCGGGTAAACTGGCACTGGCGTTCACCTTTCAGTAAGGTCAATTCACCCGCCAGCGCGCGAGCCAGCGCTGACTTGCCGCTGCCATTCGCGCCGACAAAAGCCCAGCTTTCGCCAGCGCGTAGCGCCAAGTGTTCAATGTGCAGCGTGCGGGTGTCGCTAAGACGAAACGTGCCTTGCGAAATTTGCAATGATGACATTATGTATCCCATTTTTTGCAGCGTAGAAACTCAGGGATACGTGCAATGGGCTATCTTGTCAATGCGATTAGCATAACGTGGCGATAATCACGCGATCGGCATTAAAATATGCGGTCACTTCGCTCTGTTCCTGCAAATTATCCATCTCTTGCGTCGGCACGGTGGCGCAGAGCAACTGGCCGTCAGGCAGCGTCATCAGCACCTCACTTTGCTGCTCGCCGCGCTCAATATGGCTGATGCGCCCGGTCAGTTGGTTATCGGCCTGCGCGGCGCGTTTAGCATCCTGCGTGATGCTCACCCACGGCGCTTTCAGCAGCACCAGCACCTCTTTGCCTTCGTCGAGGCCCAGGCGTTCGCCGCTTTGCGCGGTAATAGCGACTTTGAGGCGGGTTTCACCGTCCGCCAGCAGCACGTCGACATGTTGCTGCACGTGGTCGTGGTCGCGCGCGGTAATGGTGCCAAACCACTGATTGCGGGCGCTGGTCTGCAACGAGAAACGCGAAATCGCCGCCAGCAGGCTGTTTAAAGGCAGGGCGTCATCATCACTCAGCACGTCAAACGCTTTTTGCTGGATTTGCGCCAGCAGATCGTAAAGCTCAATCAAACGCTGCCCGTAGCGCGTCACCACCGCGCCGCCACCGCCTTTGCCGCCGGTCGCGCGGTCAACCAGCGTCTGTTCGCTGAGTTGGTTCATCTCATTAATGGCATCCCAGGCGCTTTTATAACTGATACCGGCGTTCTTCGCGCCCTGGCTGATGGATCCGGTTTCAACAATCTGCTTGAGCAGAGAAATACGGCGCGGATCGGCAAAAAGGCGCTGCTGGAGTTTGAGTGTGAGGAGAATTTCAGCCTGCATTACGCAATGTCCTGGCAAAAGAACTATTGTGAAGGAAAACCGTCACTACGCCTAGCCTGATGCCGGTGAATGCGCATAACGCTGCGAGGCCAATCGCACAAAAGGCGAGTGTTTATCACCTGAATCAGGCTAGAATGCCTCGTTCACAATTTCTGGAGACGACTATGTTTGAGTTGTTGAAAAGTCTGGTGTTTGCCGTCGTCATGGTGCCTGTCGTGATGGCGATTATCCTGGGGCTGATTTATGGTCTGGGTGAAGTGTTTAACGTGTTTTCTGGCGTCGGTCGCCGCGACCAAAGCCGTCAGCAACGCTGATCCTCTCTTGCAAACGCCCGCTTTCGCGGGCGTTTATCTGTCAGATATTCAAGATCTCGTTACTTCCTGCCGATATATTTATATAGGTTGCTAATTCTTGATGGGTATTACCTAACCGCCGGGAAACTCTGGTAATATCGTTATGTTTTTACGTATATAACGACACTCACAGGAGTTCCAGATGGCACGTACATGGTTACGCCTTTTTGCCGCGGCGACATTAACGCTCTCCGTTGCCGGGCATGCGCTGGCGGATGAAGGTAAAATTACCGTTTTTGCAGCGGCATCACTGACTAACGCAATGCAGGATATTGCGGCGGCCTATAAAAAAGAGAAAAACGTTGAGGTGGTCTCCTCGTTTGCTTCTTCTTCTACTCTGGCGCGCCAGATTGAAGCGGGAGCGCCAGCGGATCTTTTCATTTCAGCCGATCAGAAATGGATGGATTACGCGGTAGATAAAAAAGCTATCGATACCGCAACCCGCGCAACACTGCTCGGTAACAGCCTGGTGGTTGTGGCACCCAAAAACAGTGCGCAGGGCGATATCGTTATTAATGCTAAAACCGACTGGAACAGTCTGCTGAAAGGCGGGCGTCTGGCCGTTGGCGACCCGGAACATGTTCCGGCGGGGATTTATGCCAAAGAAGCGTTGACCAAACTGGGCGCATGGGAAACCCTGTCGCCGAAGCTGGCTCCGGCGGAAGATGTGCGCGGTGCGCTGGCGCTGGTGGAGCGCAGCGAAGCGCCGCTTGGCATTGTCTACGGCTCGGACGCGGTTGCCAGTAAAGGGGTGAAAGTGGTCGGGACCTTCCCGGAAGATTCACACCAAAAAGTTGAGTACCCGCTGGCTATTATCGACGGCCATAAAAACGCGACGGTAACGGCGTTTTATGACTATCTGAAAGGCCCGCAGGCTTCTGAAATCTTTAAACGTTACGGATTTACTACGCACTAATGATATTGACGGATCCCGAATGGCAGGCGGTATTGCTGAGCCTGAAAGTCTCATCCCTGGCAGTGGTTTTCAGTTTGCCGTTTGGGATCTTTTTTGCCTGGCTGCTGGTGCGCTGCACGTTTCCGGGCAAAGCGCTGCTCGACAGTGTGCTGCACCTGCCGCTGGTGCTGCCGCCGGTGGTGGTGGGGTATTTATTGCTGGTGGCGATGGGGCGGCGCGGTTTCATTGGTCAGTGGTTGTATGACTGGTTTGGTATCACCTTTGCCTTTAGCTGGCGCGGCGCGGTGCTGGCCGCAGCGGTGATGTCGTTCCCGCTGATGGTGCGCGCTATCCGTCTGGCGCTGGAGGGCGTAGATACCAAACTGGAGCAGGCAGCCCGCACGTTAGGTGCCGGGCGCTGGCGCGTTTTTCTCACCATCACGTTACCGCTTACTTTGCCGGGAATTATCGTTGGCACGGTGCTGGCCTTTGCCCGTTCACTGGGTGAATTTGGCGCGACGATCACCTTTGTTTCCAATATTCCGGGCGAAACCCGCACTATTCCCTCTGCAATGTACACCCTGAT
Source organism: Kosakonia sp. (assembly GCF_032104925.1). NCBI lineage: Bacteria > Pseudomonadati > Pseudomonadota > Gammaproteobacteria > Enterobacterales > Enterobacteriaceae > Kosakonia > Kosakonia sp. The sequence goes on along the minus strand of NZ_DAMCGF010000004.1, from coordinate 478,965 downwards.
TCAGACGCCCGGCGGTGAAGGCGCGGCGGCGCGGTTATGTATTATCTCGATAGTGCTGGCACTGGTTTCGCTGTTGGTTTCCGAATGGCTGGCCCGTATTAGTCGCGAAAGGACAGGGAGGTAAGTCATGCTGGAACTCAATTTCACCCAGACACTGGGTACGCATCGCTTACGCATTGCTGAAACGCTGCCCGCCAGCGGCATCACCGCGATTTTTGGCGTTTCGGGCGCCGGGAAAACCTCGTTGATCAACGCGATTGGCGGCCTGACACACCCACAGCAAGGGCGGATAGCGCTGAATAATCGCGTGCTGTTTGATACCGAAAGCAAAATTTGCCTGCCGCCGGAGAAGCGGCGTGTCGGCTATGTTTTCCAGGACGCGCGGCTGTTTCCTCATTACAAAGTGCGCGGCAACCTGCGTTACGGTATGGCCAAATCCATGGCTGGTCAGTTCGACAAACTGGTGGCGTTACTCGGTATTGAACCGTTGCTGGATCGTTTACCCGGTGGGCTTTCCGGCGGCGAAAAGCAGCGTGTGGCGATTGGCCGTGCGCTGTTAACCGCGCCGGAATTGCTGCTGCTGGATGAACCGCTGGCGTCGCTGGATATTCCTCGTAAGCGCGAGCTGCTGCCGTACCTGCAACGGCTGGCGCGGGAGATCAATATTCCGATGCTGTACGTCAGCCACTCCCTGGATGAAATCCTGCATCTGGCAGATAAAGTGATGGTGCTGGAGGCGGGAGAAGTGAAAGCCTTCGGCAGCCTGGAAGATGTCTGGGGCAGCCGCGTGATGAACCCGTGGTTACCGGCGGAGCAGCAAAGTAGCGTGTTGAAAGTGGTGGTGCTGGAGCACCATCCGCACTATGCGATGACGGCGCTGGCGCTTGGCGATCAGCATATTTGGGTTAACAAGGTCGACCTTCCGCTGCAAAGCGCGCTGCGGATCCGTATTCAGGCGACAGATGTTTCGCTGGTGCTGCAGCCGCCGATGAATACCAGTATCCGTAATATTCTGCGTGCGAAAGTGGCGCAATGTTTTGATATCGACGGCCAGGTGGAAGTGCAACTGGAAGTAGGCAGCCGCACCCTGTGGGCGCGCATCAGTCCGTGGGCCAGAGATGAGCTGGCCGTGAAGCCGGGTCAGTGGTTATATGCGCAAATCAAAAGCGTGTCGATAACCGCCTGATCGCTGGATGCGCCGCCTGCGATGCATTGTGGGCGGTCATCAGCCCGCGCCCGGTATTAGCCCCTGACGCAGGGGCATAAGCTTTTTACCCGGCGAACCGGGCGGGGGTTTACAGCAGTTCTTTGTTGATAAATTGCGCAATGCTGTCGACGGTGTTGTCGCCAATCACCACGTTAGCATGGGCTTTTACCGCGTCATCGGCATTGCCCATCGCCACGCCGACGCCAGCGGCTTCCAGCATGCTGATATCATTATAGTTATCACCAAACGCCACCACGTCCTTCATCGATAGCCCCTGTGACGCCACCCATTCGCTCAGACGTTTGCCTTTGCTGTTGCCCGCGCGGGCGATATCGACTTGATCATGCCATGACCATTCGCACTCCAGCCCCAGCGTTTGCTCCACGTGGCGGGCAAAATTTTTCAGTTTCTGCGTGTCGGTATCGGTGAGCGCGAATTTCCAGATAGCCTCAACCTCCTGCGCCGCTGTGCGCAGGGAAGCCACTTGCCGGAAGACCGGGCGCTGCTCTGGCGGCAACTGTTGCGCCCAGGTGTTGGTGCGCTCAACATGGCCGGTTGGCTTTTCATACAGCATGGCGTTGTCGACGTACATCAGACCGTGAACCGCGTGCTCAGCAAGCAGTGTGATCAACTGCTGGGCCTGTAAAACCGGCAACGGATCGGCGCTTAACACTTTTTTTGCATGATAATCATACAAATAAGTGCCATTACAACAAATTGCAGGTGTATCCAGCGCCAGTGCCTGATAAAAAGGGTGGATGGCAACATGATGCCGACCTGTCACGATAATCAGTTGATGACCGGCGGCTTTTGCGCGAGCCAGCGCTTCAAGGGATGAGGGCAGAAGCGTTTTTTTCGGGGTCAGTAGCGTACCGTCTAAATCCAGTGCAATCACGCGCGAAGTCATATCGTATTCCGTGGTCGATGTTGAAATTCAAATGTCGGGGGATGGTACACCGGGTCACCGGCTGCGCAAAATCTCCGGGTAAAATTCAGCATCAACCAACAAAAGCAGCTATCCTGGTTACTTAATGCAAAAAAGAATTAGAGGAGAGGAGCGTTCATGAAACAAACCGTTTATACCGCCAGCCCGGAAAGCCAGCAGATCCACGTCTGGCGCCTGAACTCTGAAGGTAGCCTGACGCTTGTCCAGGTGGTGGATGTGCCCGGCCAGGTGCAGCCGATGGTTGTCAGCCCGGATAAACGTTACCTCTATGTCGGGGTTCGCCCTGAATTTCGCGTTATCGCGTATCGTATCGCGCCGGATGATGGCGCCCTGACTTTCGCGGCGGAATCGCCGCTGCCGGGCAGCCCGACGCATATCTCAACCGATCGCAGCGGGCGCTTCCTGTTCAGCGCGTCCTACAACGCGGGCAGTGTGAGCGTCGTCCGTCTGGACGATGGCCTGCCGACCGGGACGGTTGACGTGGTGGAAGGGCTGGAAGGGTGCCACTCGGCGAATATCTCCCCGGACAACCGCACTCTGTGGACACCGGCACTGAAACAGGATCGCATCTGCCTGTTTACGCTGGCCGATGACGGCAATCTGACGGCGCAGGAGCCAGCGGAGGTCACCACCGTTGAGGGCGCTGGCCCGCGTCATATGGTGTTTCATCCGAACCAGCGTTTTGCCTACTGCGTCAATGAACTCAACGGTTCAGTCGATGTCTGGCAGCTCAGCGATGCGCACGGCAACATCGAGTGTGTGCAGACGCTGGATATGATGCCTGCGGATTTCAGCGACACGCGCTGGGCGGCGGATATTCATATCACGCCGGATGGTCGCCATCTTTATACCTGCGACCGTACCGCCAGCATTATCACCGTGTTCAGCGTTTCGGAAGATGGTAGCGTGCTGGCGATTGAAGGCTTCCAGCCAACGGAAACGCAGCCGCGCGGCTTCAATATTGATAATCGCGGTCAATACCTGATTGCCGCCGGGCAGAAATCGCACCACATTGCGGTGTACGAGATCAGCGGCGAGCAAGGGTTGCTGACCGAGAAATCCCGCTATGCGGTAGGTCAGGGGCCAATGTGGGTGGTGGTTAACGCGTTCTGATGCTGCATGTCGCGCATAAAAAAACCTCGCCACGGCGAGGTTTTTTCTTATCAGGAGCGGCTTATTTTTTCGGCATCGCCACAACCTGGCTACCAACGCCGCGGTTGTTGAACTCCCACATGCGGTTGAACTGCGGGTTGTTCAGCTCGCGCTGCACGTTGCCTTTATCGTCAACGGTTCCGGTGTTACCGGCATAAGCACGGCCGGAAACAGCGGCATCGGCCCACGGTTTCGCCACGTTAAAGCCTTCGTTGATTACGCTATCGCGGATCACTACCTGGCCGTTGGTGTTGCCATCAACATCCAGTGAACGGCCGAGCTGTGCCACACCGTTACCGGCGGCGTTAAAGCGGCTGTTGACGGCGAGGAAACCGTAATACAGGTTAGACAGGGTGGCTGGTGCGAACACATAACCTTCCTGCTGGGTGCGCGAGTTCACTACGCGGAAGTCGGTGTTATCAAACACCACCGCGCCGCGACCGGCCACGATATCGACATCGCCTTCAAGATAGCTGTTGGTCACCAGCGTACGGGTCTGGCGATCGGTACGCAGGGTGTTATCCACGCCGCTGTTGGTAACAAAGAAGGTGTTCTGGCGACCCAGAATATTGACGTTGTTGATCTGCACTTTATCGCCATCGCTGCGCAGCGCCACCGCCTGGTGGTTACCCGCGTCAACGCTGTCACCCAGCGTATTTTCAATGGTCAGGTTTTGCAGTTGCAGGCCGTTATTCTGTGACCAGAAGACCGCAGAACACATTACGCCGACAGTTGCGGTACGTTTGCTCTGGCAGTTATCGAACATATACCACGCCGGTTTGCCCGGCATGTATTTGCCCGACGGATTGACCAGACGACGCCAGCTGTTCGGGTCCATTTCGGCATCAATAGCCTGTTTGATTTTCACATCCAGCGCTTTCTCACCGGTACCGTAAATGGTCACGCTGCCGGACGCGGCAGGCACATAAACCGTACCTTCATATTCACCCGGCATCACCGCGATGTACTGACGATCGCTGGCGTGTTTGTTGATTGCCGCGTCTACCGCTGCCTGAATGGTGGTATGTGTCACACCCGGCGTACCGGCCGGGCCGACCACGAAGTTCGCTTTTTCCGGCAGACGGATGGCGACCGGTTTCCATGCCGCGTTATCCGGCGTCATGGCGGTAAAATAGCGGTCCGCTACAAAGTTTTTCGCTTCACCTGCGCTGAGGATCGGGCGCGCGGCGGTGCCAGGCGCTTTCTGTTCAGACGGACGTTCCGCCGGCGGGGTTGAGCTACAGGCGGTCAGTGTCACGCCAAAAGCGAGCGCCAGCGCCAGACGGGAAACCGATGATGTGTTCAAGGGGAGCTCCAGACTATGCAAAAGTTGAAAGAGGACTTCAAAGCCTGCTTTTTTATACTAAGTTGAGCGAAACGGGAAGCCGATTTGTACAATCGGCTGTAAATCCCTTCTTTTTAGCTAAAAAGGGCAGTAATTGAGGCGCTGGAAAGCGTATGGAAATGGACGTTAAAACCGACCATCGCGCCGCTGGCATTTTCATCGACCTCAATGCGCTCTACGTCCAGCGCATAGACGGTAAAGATATAACGGTGCGTTTCGCCTTTCGGCGGTGCGGCACCGCCGTAACCGGCTTTGCCGAAATCGGTGCGTGTCTGCACTGCGCCATCCGGCAATGCCGCCAGACCGGAACCGGCGCCTTGCGGCAGCACGCGTGTATCAGCGGGAAGGTTCGCGACTACCCAGTGCCACCAGCCGGAGCCGGTTGGTGCATCCGGATCGTAGCAAGTCACAACAAAACTTTTGGTGCCGGCAGGTACCTCATCCCACGCCAGATGCGGGGAGATATTGTCGCCGTCGTAGCCCATACCGTTGAACACCTGGCGATGCGGCAGCTTTTCGCCGTCGCGTAAATCATGGCTGACCAACTTCATATGCACTCCTTCTGCTTTTCATGCGTGCCGGGAAGTGTAGCCGATCCCCGGCAAAACCTCAGGCAAAAAGGTCATCGCGCAGCACGGCGGCATTGACGGCGCTGGTCAGACGGGAGAGCTGCTCCGGGGTGATGATATAGGGCGGCATCAGATAGATAAGCCGGCCAAACGGGCGTACCCATACGCCTTGTTCAACAAAGAAGCGTTGTAGGGCCGCCATATTAACTGGCGAACGGGTTTCCACCACGCCGATGGCTCCCAGCACGCGCACATCGGCGACATTGGCCGCTTCGCGCGCGGGTGCCAGCTCCGCGTTTAACTGCGCTTCAATCGCCGACACCTGAGCTTGCCATGCACCTTGTTGCAATATGGTCAGGCTGGCGTTGGCTGCCGCGCAGGCCAGCGGGTTGCCCATAAACGTTGGCCCGTGCATAAAGCAGCCTGCTTCACCGTTGCTGATGGTCTCTGCCACGTTGCGGGTGGTGAGCGTTGCCGAAAGCGTCATTGTGCCGCCGGTCAGCGCTTTGCCAAGACACAGAATGTCCGGGGCGATCCCGGCATGTTCGCAGGCAAACAGCTTGCCGGTGCGACCAAAACCGGTGGCGATTTCATCGGCAATCAACAGAATGCCTTCCCGGTCGCACATCCTGCGCACTCGCTTAAGCCACTCCGGGTGATAGATACGCATGCCGCCCGCGCCCTGAACAATAGGTTCGAGGATCACTGCTGCTATTTCGTGGCGATGCGCCGCCATCAGGCGTGCGAAGGCCACCATGTCACGCTCGTCCCATTCGCCGTCAAAGCGGCTTTGCGGCGCGGGCGCAAACAGGTTTTCCGGCAAATAGCCTTTCCACAGGCTGTGCATGGAGTTATCCGGATCGCAGACCGACATCGCGCCAAACGTGTCGCCGTGATAGCCGTTACGGAAGGTGAGAAAACGCTGTCGCGGCTCGCCTTTCGCCTGCCAGTATTGCAGCGCCATCTTCATTGCCACTTCCACCGCCACGGAGCCGGAATCGGCTAGAAAGACGCACTCCAGCACTTCCGGCGTCATCGCCACCAGCTTGCGGCACAGGTCAATCGCTGGCGGGTGAGTGATGCCGCCAAACATCACATGGGATACCGCATCGATTTGCGCTTTCATCGCCGCGTTAATCGCCGAGTGCCCGTAGCCGTGAATTGCCGCCCACCAGGAGGACATACCGTCAATCAGATGTTCGCCGCTGCTGAGTATCAGCTCGCAACCTTGTGCGGACTGCACCGGATAAACCGGCAGTGGGGAGGTCATGGAGGTGTAAGGGTGCCAGATATGTCGCGTGTCAAAGGCGAGATCGTCCAGGGTCATAATCGACTTGTAAACCAAATTAAAAAGTTTTAGGTTTACGAGTCTACACCGAATAACGATTTTACAACACCCTTTGGAGATGCCCGATGGCTCACCACGCACGCTGGACAATGTCGCAAGTGACCGCGCTATTTGAAAAACCCCTCCTTGAACTGCTGTTTGAAGCGCAGCAGGTCCACCGCCAGCATTTCGATCCGCGCCAGGTTCAGGTCAGCACCTTGCTGTCGATTAAAACCGGTGCCTGCCCGGAAGATTGCAAATACTGCCCGCAGAGCGCGCGGTATAAAACCGGGCTGGAGTCCGAACGGTTAATGGAAGTTGAACAGGTGCTGGAATCCGCCCGCCAGGCGAAACGCGCGGGATCGACGCGTTTCTGCATGGGCGCGGCGTGGAAAAACCCGCACGATCGCGATATGCCCTACCTCGAAAAAATGGTCGAAGGGGTAAAAGCGCTGGGGCTGGAAGCCTGCATGACGCTTGGCACGCTCAACGAAAATCAGGCGCAACGCCTGGCTTCAGCGGGTCTGGATTACTACAACCACAACCTTGATACCTCGCCGGAGTTTTACGGCAATATCATCACCACGCGCACCTATCAGGAGCGCCTCGATACGCTGGATAAAGTGCGCGACGCGGGCATCAAAGTTTGCTCCGGCGGCATTGTTGGTCTTGGTGAAACGGTCAACGATCGCGCCGGTCTGTTATTGCAACTGGCGAACCTGCCAACACCGCCGGAAAGCGTGCCGATCAATATGCTGGTCAAAGTAAAAGGGACGCCGCTGGCGGATAACGAGGACGTCGACGCCTTTGATTTTATCCGCACCATTGCGGTTGCGCGGATCATGATGCCGACTTCGCATGTGCGTCTTTCTGCCGGGCGCGAGCAGATGAACGAGCAGACTCAGGCGATGTGCTTTATGGCCGGGGCGAACTCCATTTTCTACGGCTGCAAGCTGCTTACCACGCCGAACCCGGAAGAGGATAAAGATCTGCAACTGTTCCGTAAGCTCGGCCTGAACCCGCAGCAGACGGCGGTGCTGAACGGCGACAACGAGCAACAGCAGCAGCTTGAGCAACAGTTGTTACACGCCGATACCGACCAGTATTACAACGCGGCAGCCATATGAGCTGGCAACAGCGTATTGATGCCGCTCTGGATGAGCGTCGCGCGGCAGATGCGCTGCGCACAAGGCGTGCCGTCTCGCAGGGCGCGGGGCGCTGGCTCACACTTGGCGAGCAGCGCTTTTGCAACTTCTCCAGTAATGATTACCTCGGTTTAAGCCAACATCCTGCCGTGATCCGCGCCTGGCAACAGGGCGCGGAACGTTATGGCGTGGGCAGTGGTGGCTCCGGTCATGTCAGCGGCTACACCACCGCGCACCGGGAACTGGAGGAGGCGCTGGCCGACTGGCTTGGTTACTCGCGCGCGTTGCTGTTTATCTCTGGTTTTGCCGCTAATCAGGCGGTCATTGCTGCGCTGACGGGCAAAGAGGACAGGATTGTCGCTGACAAATTAAGCCACGCATCACTGCTGGAAGCCGCCAGCCACAGCCCGGCGCAGCTGCGGCGTTTTGCCCATAACGATATCGGGCAACTGACCACGCTGCTGGCAAAACCGCTTGCCGGGCAGCAACTGGTGGTGACCGAGGGCGTCTTCAGCATGGATGGCGACAGCGCACCGCTGGTGGCGGTTGCTGATGCCACGCGGGAAGCGCGGGCCTGGTTGATGGTGGATGATGCCCACGGCATTGGCGTGGTGGGCGAGCAGGGGCGCGGCAGTTGTCACCTGCAGGGCATCAAGCCGCACGTGCTGGTGGTGACCTTCGGCAAAGGCTTTGGCGTCAGTGGTGCGGCGGTGTTGTGCAGTGACACGGTGGCGGATTACCTGCTGCAATTTGCCCGCCACCTGATTTACAGCACCTCGATGCCCCCCGCACAGGCGGTGGCGCTTGGCGCGGCATTGCAGGTTATTCGTAGCGACGAGGGGAAAGCGCGGCGTGAAAAACTGGCGGCGCTGATTGCCCATTTTCGTCACAGTGTGGCACACGAATCCGTCACGATGACGGATTCCACCAGCGCAATCCAGCCACTGATTGTGGGTGAAAATAGCCGCGCATTGCGGCTGGCTGAACGCTTGCGTCAGCGCGGCTGTTGGGTGACAGCGATTCGCCCGCCCACTGTACCGCCGGGCACGGCGCGGTTACGCCTGACGCTGACGGCAGAGCACCAGTTCGATGATATCGACCGTTTGCTGGAGGCTTTGCATGACGGTGAATAAACAGGCGGTCGCCGCTGCTTTTGGCCGCGCGGCGCACAGTTACACTCAGCACGATGAATTGCAGCGCCGGAGCGCCGATCTGCTGTTATCTAAGTTGGGCGCTGTCACGCCTGCTCAGGTGCTGGACGCCGGTTGTGGGCCCGGCGTAATGAGCCGCTACTGGCGCGGGCAGGGCGGTGAGGTAACGGCGTTGGATCTCTCGGCGAATATGCTCGATGAGGCGCGCCGTCAGCACAGCGCGCAGCGCTATGTCAGGGGCGATATTGAAGCCATGCCGCTGGCGGATGCGCAATTTTCACTGGTCTGGAGCAACCTGGCGGTGCAGTGGTGTGATGATTTGCGCCAGGCTGTCGGGGAGTTGTATCGCGTGACTCAACCCGGCGGTTGTGTTGCTTTTACGACACTGGTCGCGGCATCACTGCCGGAGCTGAACCAGGCGTGGCGCGCGATTGACGACCATCCGCACGCCAACCGTTTTTTAACCTTGCCAGCCATCGGACAGGCTTTGCGTGGCTGGCGGCTGTGCAGTGGCGTCGAGACGATAACCTTGCACTTTGACGATGCCACTGCGGCGCTGCGTTCGCTAAAAGGTATTGGCGCAACACATTTACACGCGGGCAGGCAGCAGGGGCTGACACGCGGCAAACTGCAACGCTTGCAGCTGGCCTGGCCGCAACAGCAGGGCAAATGCCCGCTGACTTACCATCTTTTTTGGGGAGTGATCGCCCGTGATTGAACGCTATTTTGTGACCGGTACGGATACGGAAGTCGGGAAAACTGTCGCCAGCTGCGCGCTTTTGCAGGCGGCAAATCTGCGTGGTTTACGCAGCGCGGGTTATAAACCGGTGGCTTCCGGGAGTGAGATGACCGCAGACGGGTTACGCAACAGCGATGCGCTGGCGCTGCAACACCACAGCAGCCTGCCGATGGCGTATAAGACCGTCAATCCGTATACCTTCGCAGAACCCACATCACCGCATATTGTGAGTGCCGATGTGGGTGAACCCATTGATGCGCAGGTGATGTCCGCCGGGCTACGCGCGCTGGAAACACAGGCGGAGTGGCTATTGGTGGAAGGGGCGGGGGGCTGGTTTACGCCGCTTTCAGAGACGCTCACTTTCGCCGACTGGGTGGTGCAGGAGCAGTTGCCGGTGATTCTGGTCGTTGGCGTAAAACTTGGCTGTATCAACCATGCCATGTTAACCGCACAAGCGGTGCGTCAGGCGGGGTTACGGCTGGCGGGCTGGATTGCTAACGATGTGGTGCAGCCGGGCAGGCGACACCCGGAGTATCTGGCAACGCTTCGGCGCGTGATGCAGGCTCCGCTGATTGGCGAAATTCCCTGGTTTGCCCACGCACCGGAAAAAGAAAAAACGGGTCATTATCTTGACCTCAGTGTCCTGACTCCGGTGTCATCCACTTTGAGAGCAGTGGATCATCAAGCAGTTTAACGTCGCCCTGCGCGACATTGCGCCCGCGGTGCAGCAGGCAGAAACGGTCGGCGACCCGGCGAATAAATGACAAGTGCTGTTCAGCCAGCAAAATGGTCATGCCAAACTCCTGGTTGAGCCGCACGATCAAATTGCCCAGTTTATGAATAAAAGCCTGCCCAAGACCGCGCGTTGGCTCATCCAGGATCAACAGCCGTGGGTGCGTAACCAGCGCCCGCGCCATCGCCAGTTGTTGTTGGTTATCTTCTGACAACTCCGCGCCACGTACCTGGCGCAGCTCATACAGTTCAGGGAACAAATCGTAAATATCCCGCCGCACTGCGCTGCCCGGTTCACTGCCGGCGCGCATCGCGACGTGCAGATTTTCCTCAATGGTGAGTTGCGAAAAAATCCGCCTGTCCTGCGGCACATAGCTGATGCCGATGGCGCTGCGGTGTTCGGCTTGCAAAGAGAGCAAGTCGCGCGGCGGTGCGCCCGCTTCCTGCCAAATTATGCTGCCGCTTTCAATGGGTAAATAGCCGGTGATGCAATTCACCAGTGTCGTCTTGCCCATGCCTGGCAACCCAATAACTGATGTGCAGACCCCGGGGGATAAATCGAGGTCGACATTCCACAATGTATGCTGATTACCGTAATACTGGTTTACTGCCCGTAAGCTCAACATTGTCCGCTCCTTGTTTCGGCTCTGATGACTTTGATGATTCTGCAAAAGGCTTGCCAGAACATAAAAAAGGCTTTTTTTTCGGATGCCGCTGAGAAAAGTGGCTTTTAAAACGTGAGGAGGGAAGAAGCCAGGTAAAAATTCTGCACTTTGCCAGTGCTTGCAGTGTTGAGTTGTGGTGCAGCAATGGCTGGATCTGTGAGAACGATCTCATGCGGATCCTGCGTTTCGTTTGCCGATAATTATCAAAAAGAAAAGATAAAAAATTTTTAGCGGCGCCCGCCTGGGACAAAATGGGATTTGGCGGGAAGGCGAGGTATCCGGCCTGGCGGCAGTTATCCACTATTCCTGTGGATAACCTTGTGTATTAGAGTTAGAAAACATGCGGCAAGCGAGAGAGGACGCGGGTTGCGCCTGAATTGGTGTTAAACACGTCTTTTTAAGATTATTTTTAATAATCAAAAGGTTATATAAAAGCAATGCCTGTAAGAAAAGTGTCACCCGCTGCCACAAAACTTTCAAAGGCTCGCTTGACAAATGTTAAAAGAGGAAAAATTTTGGGGATAACCTGAAAGGGTTAGTGTTTTATCTTGTCCGCGCTGAAATTTGCGGGGAGAAGCGGTGCCCTAACGGGGAGTAGTACAGATTGCCTGTTTCGCTACTGTTTTTTCATCCAGTGTTATTTATTGGCAAAAGTGAACAGGGTGAGTAAAATGTGTTACCTGCCCGCTCATTCCTTCATCAGGTAGCCGTTCATGAGTAAACCGTTCAAACTGAATTCCGCTTTTCGTCCTTCCGGCGATCAGCCTGAAGCTATCCGCCGCCTCAAGGAAGGTCTGGAAGACGGCCTGGCGCACCAGACGCTGCTCGGGGTGACGGGTTCAGGGAAGACATTCACCGTCGCCAATGTGATTGCCGATCTCCGGCGCCCGACAATGGTGCTGGCACCGAACAAAACGCTGGCCGCGCAGCTGTATGGTGAAATGAAAGAGTTCTTCCCGGAGAATGCGGTCGAGTATTTCGTCTCTTACTACGACTACTACCAGCCGGAAGCGTATGTGCCAAGTTCTGACACTTTTATCGAAAAAGATGCCTCGGTGAACGAGCATATCGAGCAGATGCGTCTGTCAGCGACGAAGGCGCTGCTGGAGCGTCGCGATGTGATTGTGGTGGCCTCTGTTTCCGCGATCTACGGTCTGGGCGATCCGGATCTCTACCTGAAAATGATGCTGCATCTGACTAAGGGCATGATCATCGATCAACGCGCGATCCTGCGTCGTCTGGCGGAGCTGCAATATACCCGCAACGATCAGGCGTTCCAGCGCGGCACCTTCCGCGTGCGCGGCGAAGTTATCGATGTGTTCCCGGCGGAATCTGATGATCTCGCGCTGCGTATCGAATTATTCGATGAAGAAGTTGAGCGCCTGTCGCTGTTCGATCCGCTGACCGGCCATATTGAGTCGGGCATCCAGCGCTTCACCATCTACCCAAAAACGCACTATGTGACGCCGCGCGAGCGGATCGTGCAGGCGATGGAGGAGATCAAAGTTGAACTGGCGGAACGTCGTAAGACGCTGCTGGAAAACAATAAACTGCTGGAAGAGCAGCGGCTCAGCCAGCGTACGCAGTTCGATCTGGAGATGATGAACGAGCTGGGCTACTGCTCGGGGATTGAAAACTACTCGCGCTATCTTTCCGGGCGCGGGCCGGGCGAGCCGCCGCCGACGCTGTTCGACTACCTGCCAGCTGATGGGCTGCTGGTAATCGATGAATCCCACGTGACCATTCCGCAGATCGGCGGGATGTATCGCGGCGACCGCGCGCGTAAAGAGACGCTGGTGGAGTACGGTTTCCGCCTGCCGTCGGCGCTGGATAACCGACCGTTAAAATTTGAAGAGTTTGAAGCGCTGGCACCGCAGTCAATTTATGTTTCGGCGACGCCGGGCAATTACGAGCTGGAGAAATCGGGCAGCGAAGTGATTGATCAGGTGGTGCGCCCGACGGGGCTGCTCGATCCGGTAATTGAAGTGCGTCCGGTGGCGACTCAGGTGGACGATTTGCTCTCTGAAATTCGCCAGCGCGCCGCGATTAACGAACGTGTCCTGGTGACGACGCTGACCAAACGCATGGCGGAAGATCTCACCGAATACCTGGAAGAGCATGGCGAGCGGGTGCGTTATCTGCACTCGGATATCGACACCGTTGAACGTATGGAGATTATTCGCGATTTGCGCCTTGGCGAGTTCGATGTGCTGGTCGGCATCAACTTGCTGCGTGAGGGGCTGGATATGCCGGAAGTCTCGCTGGTGGCGATTCTGGACGCCGACAAAGAGGGCTTCCTGCGTTCTGAGCGCTCACTTATCCAGACGATTGGCCGTGCCGCACGTAACATCAACGGTAAAGCGATTCTGTATGGCGACAAGATCACACCGTCGATGGCGAAAGCGATTGGCGAAACCGAGCGTCGTCGTGAGAAACAGCAGCGCTATAACGAAGAACACGGTATTACGCCACAGGGTCTGAACAAGAAAGTGGTGGATATTCTGGCGCTTGGCGAAGGGCTGGCGAAGACGCGTGCGAAAGGGCGTGGTAAAACGCGCACGCCTGCGCAGGTGGAAGCGGCTGAACTGGCGCTCTCGCCGAAAGCGCTGCAGCAGAAAATCCACGAACTGGAAGGTCAGATGATGCAGCATGCGCAAAATCTGGAGTTCGAAGAAGCGGCGAAAGTACGCGACCAGTTGCACCAGTTACGCGATCTGTTTATTGCCGCATCCTGAAATCCGTGCGATGACATGACAGCACAAAATAACAAAAAAGAGAGCCTGTCCGGGCTCTCTTAATGTTGGCTTAACCTACGCCTGACACACTGCCCACCGGTATTCTGGAGGGCAATCTGATGCAACAATTTAAGGTTCGTGAGTTTTTCGCTGTCGCTTTCACGCTGGCGTTAGTGATTGTTTTTGCCCGTCTGTGGGTGCTGACCTACTGATTTATGCCTGGCGGGCGCCGGGGAGAAATTTTACCCACGCCCGTACGCCAGATTGCGTCAGCCGGTTGTGTAAAAAGAACTGCGCGTCATGCAGTTGCGCGATACGCGACACAATGCTTAATCCCAGGCCCGCGCCGCCATAGCGGCTGTCCATACGCACGAAGGCTTTACTGAGCTCTCCGCTGCGACTTTCATCAATGCCCGGCCCTTCATCTTCCACCGCCAGTACCGGTGCGGCAGCGTTTTCGATACGTACGGTAATGGCCGATCCTGTCGGGCTATAGCGGTGGGCGTTTTCCACCAGGTTTCTCACCAGCAGCCGCAGCAGCGTGGCGTCACCGGCAACCGCAATGTCCCTTTCTGGCTCTGCAATTTCCAGCGTCTGTTCGCGCGCGGTCAGCATCTGTTCCAGTTCACTGCGCATGGGTTGCACCACATCCTGCAACAGCATCACCTGCTGGTAACTCCCTGCGGAGAAAGACTGCCCGACGCGCGCCAGCAGTAATAGCTGGGCAATGTTTTCCGTCATTTGCTCAAGGCGCTGCACCAGCGGGTCGACGTTGATGCCGCTGGTTTTCGCCATCAATTCCAGATGCAGACGTAACCCCGCCAGCGGCGTGCGCAGCTCATGGGCAACGTCGGCGGTAAACAGCCGCTCCCTGTCGAGGGTTAGCGTCAGGCGGGAGACCAGCTCGTTAATCGATGAAGTGACAGCTTCCACTTCGCTGACGCTGTTGTTGAGCGTGATGGGTTGCAGGTTGTTCGGTGTGCGTTTATTCAGCTCTTCCTGCAGCTCAAGCAGCGGACGGGTAATGGCTTTCACCGCCTGCATACAGAGCAGCAGGGCCAGCCCGATGATCAACAGGCTTGGCACCAGCAGGCTGGCCACTGCTTCGCGGACTTCATGCTCGATATGTTTGCGGTTGTTGTGATTATGAATGGCTGCCTGCACCAGCAGCTGGATTTGCTCTTCGCTTTCATGCCACAGCCAGAACACGCTGACCAACTGGCAAAACACCAGAATGCCACCGATGGTGAGTAACAAACGGCGGCGCATGCTCCAGCGCCTGAAATTGAAGAGCGCCATCAATCAGCTCCGTTCCTGCGGTTGTACCAGCATGTAACCAAATCCGCGCACGGTACGGATACGCGATTTACCGATTTTGTCGCGTAAATTATGAATATGTACTTCCAGCGTATTTGTCGACGGTTCGTTATCCCAGTTGTAAATATCGTTATAGAGGATCTCCCGGTGTACCGGGCTTTCGGCTTTCAGCATCAGGCGCGACAGCAGGGCGTACTCTTTTGGCGTCAGCTCCAGCAACTGGTTATCCAGCCATGCCTGGCGGCGGGTCACATTCAGCGTCAGATTACCGTGGCTGATTTCGTTATCGCCCTGATTATTATGGCGACGCAACAGCGCGCGAATGCGGGCGTTCAGCTCGTCCAGCGCAAAGGGTTTGACCAGGTAGTCGTCTGCACCGGTATCCAGCCCTGCCACGCGATCTTCAAGCGTATCGCGGGCAGTGAGGATCAATACTGGCAACGTATATTTTTCGCGGCGCAGCCGGGTGAGCAGATGCAAACCGTCTTCATCCGGCAGACCCAAATCGAGCACCAGCAGGCTGTAATGGCCGTTTGCCAGACACAGCGCAGCTTCATGCGCGGTAGAGACGCCATCGCAGGCGTACCCTTCGCTTTGCATCGCCAGAATCAACCCCTGCAACAGCAGAGCATCATCTTCAACCACCAGAATCTTCATTTCAACTGCCCCCGGCACGCGGTTAAAAGATCGTCTTCAGCACGGTACTCTTTCGTGCTGACACCCAGTATACCCAACATCGTCGGGAAGAGGTTGTCCTGTGAAACTGCCTTCTCCCGCGCATTTTTTTGCAGACACTGACTGTTCACGCCATAACGCGTTTGATACTCCTGCGATAGCCAAATCAGCAGCGGAACATGTTTTTGTGTTTCCGGCGCAATGGAGTACGGCAGGCCGTGCAAGTAAACGCCATTTTCGCCAAGCGACTCACCGTGATCGGAGAGATAAACCAGGCTGGTGGTGAATTTATCCTGCTTCGATTGCAGCAATTTTATTGCTTTATCAACAATATAATCGACGTACAAAATGGTGTTGTCGTAGGTATTGATCAACTGCTGCTGTGAGCAGGTCTGAATTTCATTGGTATCGCAGGTCGGCGTAAATTTACGGAACTGCGCCGGGTAGCGGTTGTAATACGTTGGCCCGTGGCTGCCGATGGTGTGTAATACAATCACCCCGTCACCCTGCAATTTATCGATATAACTGGCGAGATCGTGGAATAAGATCTCATCCTGGCATTCGCCTTTAATACAGTAATCCGGCAAGTTTAATTGCGTCATATCCTGATGCGGAACACGATCGCATGCGCCTTTACAGCCACCGTCGTTCTCATTCCACAGCACGTTAATTCCCGCACGTTGGATAATATCCAGCAACCCTTCCTGATGCGCCGCCAGTTGATCGTCATAATGGGCGCGTGTCATACCGGAGAACATGCACGGTACGGAGACGGCGGTCGCCGTCCCACAGGAAGCGGTGTTCTGAAAGTAAATAACATTATCCTGTTTTAACAACGGGTTGGTTTCACGCTCATACCCGCCGAGTGAAAAGTTCGCCGCACGCGAAGTTTCACCCAGCACCAGAATAGTGAGGTTTTTGTGCGGACCGCGCTGCATTTCCGGGCGTTGACGTGCATCTTCGCCAATTCTCACCAGCGGCAAATTGGCGGTGCGGTTATGGGAATACCACGACAGTGAAGCCGTAATGGAGTTTGACGGGCTGAGTGTTTTCACCAGCTCTTTATTATTGCGAAACAGCGAGGCGTAATCTTTATAAAACAGCAGCGCCACCGCCACGATAACCAGCACAGAAATAATAATGCTGGCAACGCGCAACATTACGCTGCGTAACGCGGATCGGGCGGGTTTTATTTTAATCCACCAGGCGATAACCACGGCCAGAATGCCGGTCAGCAGCAGCGTCAGCACCAGTTTGGTCGACAGCAGGGCGAAACTTTCCGCCGGCGTGGTGTCGAGAATATTGGTGATCATTGAACGGTCGATAATAATGCCAAACGTCGAAATGAAATACTGCGCCGCCGAACTCACCAGCACAAAGAGTGAGATAACCAGGCGATCAAGACGCACAAATGACGCCAGAGACAACACAATATTAATGACACTGAAAGCAACCAGTGGCATGGAGAGGAAAACCAGCCAGCTATGCAATGAGTTCACCGGCAATAAAGTGAATGCCTGGTGATAAAACGCAATATTCAGGCCCAGCGCAATATAAGCGGCGAAGAGCAGAAGAAAATGGAGGCGGCTTAAGGTTGGCCGACGAAGGTGAAGCATACGCATACTCGGATCCTGCAATGAAAGTAGCGCTATGCTGACAGCCGATTTTTAAGACAACCTTAAGAAATTAAGCAAAGCACTGGCGGGAGAAAAAATTCCCGCCGTCCGCCTCTTAACCCAAATGTTGCACCGCTTTTTCCAGCGCGACGCGCAGCAGATGCCGGTCATGGCGGTAAGGAATATCGCTGGCTTCCAGCACTTCCTGAATAATTAACCGATCGCTAACGGCTTGCGTGTCGACTTTCGGGCCAACAATGGCGGCATCGATAATTTTTTTACCGACGTACTGCTCCATAATCGCCAGTTTGTCTGCCAGCGTCAGGCTGGCGGCTGCCGGGCTGAGTTCTTTACCAAGGTTGCCAATGTAAACGACCGGCGCGGGTGTACGGCGTAACGCTTGTGCCAGATCGTCGAGCAGCAGCAGTGGCAGCAGGCTGGTGTAAAAGCTGCCTGGGCCTATGATAATCAAATCCGCTTCTGCGATTGCCTGTACTGCTTCGCGAGTGGCATGCACCTTCGGAAACAGCATTAACTCCTGGATTGGCGCGTGAAGCTGGTCAATGTTGACCTCGCCATAAACCTGATGCCCTTCACTGTCTGTCGCCATTAAATCGACGGGTTGCTCAGACATCGGGATCAAAAACGCGTCCACCTTTAATAAATTGCGAATTAAATTGATCGCTTCCAGAGGCCGCACACTCAGGTGATCGAGCGCCTTTAACATTAAATTTCCGAGGTTATGCCCGGAAAGTTCGCCGTTACCGCTAAAACGGTACTCAAACATCGCCGACGCCACGCTCGGTTCCGTGATGAGCTGGTTTAAACAATTACGCATATCGCCCCAGGCTATTCCGCCTTCAGAGCGGCGAATACGCCCGGTTGAGCCGCCATTATCGGTGGTGGTGACAATGCCGGTAAGTCGCGATCCCAACGAGGCAAGCGAAGACATCACACGCCCGAGGCCATGCCCGCCGCCGAGGGCGACAACACGATCCAGGTCTGCAAGTGTGCGATTACGCATAATGGTTCCTTATGAAAATTTACCGCGCTACGTTAGCCTAAATACCACCAAAAGACGATGCCGCGCAGGAAGGAAAATGACACATATCAAAGCAAAAAGGCGATTTTCGCGTACTCTGTAGCGAAAGTGCATGATCATGCCGCTATGTATCTGTTTATATAGCGATGATCGTGATAGCGAAAGCCCGACGTTCGCGCTACTATCGCTTAAGCAATTTTAGCGTTACTGACAAAACATACACTCAAGCCTAAGCAACCTAACTCTCACGACATGGTGCTTTGGCCGTAGCAAAACCGAACGGTTCTGCTGCCAGGGTGCAGAAAGAAATGACTGCATCTCCCGTACTTGGAAAGGTGTACATGGCCTCACAACTTACCGATGCGTTCGCGCGTAAGTTCTATTACTTGCGTTTGTCGATCACCGATGTGTGCAATTTCCGTTGCACCTACTGTCTGCCCGACGGCTACAAGCCGAGCGGCGTCAACAATAATGGCTTCCTGAGCGTCGAAGAAATTCGCCGGGTGACGCGCGCGTTTAGCGCGATGGGCACGGAGAAAGTGCGCCTGACCGGCGGGGAGCCCTCCCTGCGCCGCGATTTTACCGACATCATTGCGGCGGTGCGTGAAAACAGCGCTATCCGGCAAATCGCCGTCACTACCAATGGCTACCGCCTTGCACGTGACGCGGCCCAGTGGCGCGAGGCGGGGCTTACCGCCATCAACGTCAGCGTCGACAGTCTCGATGCGCGGCAATTTCACGCCATTACCGGACAGGATAAATTCCGCCAGGTGATGGACGGTATCGATGCCGCCTTCAGCGCCGGGTTTGCCAAAGTCAAAGTCAACACCGTGCTGATGCGCGATGTGAACCATCATCAGCTCGACACCTTTCTGGCGTGGATCAAATCGCGTCCCATCCAGCTACGCTTTATTGAACTGATGGAAACCGGCGAGGGCAGCGAGCTTTTTCGCAACCACCATATCTCCGGCATGGTGCTGCGCGATGAGCTACTTAAACGCGGCTGGATCCACCAGTTGCGCCAGCGCAGCGACGGCCCGGCACAGGTTTTCTGCCACCCGGATTACGAAGGGGAAATTGGCCTTATCATGCCGTATGAAAAAGATTTCTGCGCCAGTTGCAACCGTCTGCGCGTCTCCTCGACCGGTAAACTGCATCTGTGCCTGTTTGGCGATGGCGGCGTGAATCTGCGCGATCTGCTGCAAGACGATGCGCAGCAGGTGATGCTTGAACAGCGTATTGCGGTGGCGTTAACGCACAAAAAGCAGACGCACTTCCTGCATCAGGGCAATACAGGCATTACGCAAAACCTTTCATACATCGGCGGTTAAACCGCAAGGAGAATGACATGAGCCAGGTCAGCGCTGAGTTTATCCCGGTCAGGCTAGCTATTTTGACGGTCTCCAGCCGTCGCGGTGAAGAAGACGATACATCCGGTCACTGGCTGCGCGACGCCGCGCATGAAGCCGGTCATCAACTGGTCGATAAAGCCATCGTCAAAGAGAACCGTTACGCCATTCGCGCCCAGGTTTCCGCGTGGATCGCAAGCGATGATGTGCAAGTCGTGTTGATCACCGGCGGCACCGGTTTGACGGAAGGCGACCAGGTGCCGGAAGCGTTATTGCCGCTGT
Source organism: Kosakonia sp. (assembly GCF_032104925.1). NCBI lineage: Bacteria > Pseudomonadati > Pseudomonadota > Gammaproteobacteria > Enterobacterales > Enterobacteriaceae > Kosakonia > Kosakonia sp. Next base: position 458,971 of record NZ_DAMCGF010000004.1, on the reverse strand, counting down.
TCGACCGCGAAGTCGAAGGGTTTGGCGAAGTGTTCCGCATGCTCTCGTTTGAAGAGATTGGCACCGCGACGCTGCAATCCCGCGCTGTCGCCGGTATAGCGAATAAGACGTTGATTTTTGCCATGCCCGGTTCGACCAAAGCCTGCCGTACCGCATGGGAAAATATTATTGCGCCGCAGCTGGATGCGCGTACGCGCCCGTGTAATTTCTATCCCCATCTTAAGAAATAAGTTATGTCACAACTGACCCATATTAACGCCGACGGCGAAGCGCATATGGTGGATGTCTCCGCCAAAGCGGAAACAGTCCGTGAAGCGCGCGCTGAAGCGTTTGTCACCATGCTGCCGCAAACGCTGGCGATGATCGTTGACGGTAGCCACCATAAAGGCGATGTCTTTGCCACTGCGCGTATCGCCGGGATCCAGGCGGCGAAACGCACCTGGGAGCTGATCCCCCTGTGCCACCCGCTATTGTTGAGCAAAGTCGAAGTGCAGTTGCAGGCCGAGCCGGAACATAATCGCGTACGTATCGAAGCCGTATGCCGCCTGAGCGGCAAAACCGGTGTGGAGATGGAAGCGCTGACCGCTGCTTCGGTGGCCGCGTTAACTATTTACGATATGTGCAAAGCGGTACAAAAAGATATGGTGATTGGCCCGGTGCGCCTGCTGGCGAAAAGCGGCGGCAAATCGGGTGATTTCAGGGCGGATAGCAATGATTAAAGTCCTTTTTTTTGCGCAGGTGCGCGAACTGGTCGGCTGCGACAGCACCACCATTGAAACGTCTTTTAGCTCTGTGGAAGCGCTGCGCCAGCATCTGGCCGCACAGGGCGAGCGCTGGGCGCTGGCGCTGGAAGAGGGCAAATTGCTGGCGGCGGTGAATCAGACGCTGGTCAGTTTTGACCATCCGTTGCAAAGCGGCGATGAAGTCGCTTTCTTCCCGCCGGTCACCGGGGGCTGAAATGAGCGAAACGCGAATTTGCGTCGATCATGCGACGTTCAGCGTCGGCGATGAATACGCCTGGCTGGCGGCGTGCGATGAAGACGGCGCGGTAGTGACGTTTACCGGTAAAGTGCGCAATCACAATTTAGGTGACAGCGTCAGTGCGTTAACGCTGGAGCACTATCCGGGTATGACGGAAAAATCGCTGGCGGAGATCGTTGATGAAGCGCGCAGCCGTTGGCCGCTCGGGCGTGTCACCGTATATCACCGTGTGGGCGAATTGTGGCCGGGCGACGAAATTGTCTTTGTTGGTGTGGCCAGCGCGCACCGCAGCAGCGCGTTTGACGCCGGGCAATTCATTATGGATTACCTGAAAACCCGCGCGCCGTTCTGGAAACGAGAGGCGACGCCGGAAGGCGATCGCTGGGTGGAAGCCCGCGACAGCGACCAGCAGGCGGCGAAACGTTGGTAATCCGTTGAGCAGGGATGTGTTAACCTTAAAAGGCTAACCCATCAATCTGGAGTGATTATGGACCGTTTCCCTCGTTCTGATTCAATTGTTCAGCACAGCCGTACCGGCTTACAAACGTATATGGCGCAGGTATATGGCTGGATGACCTGCGGCCTGCTGCTGACGGCGTTTGTCGCCTGGTACGCCGCGCGCAGCGAAGCCATCATGTCGTTCGTGTTTTCCAGCCAGATAACCTTCTTTGGCCTGGTGATTGCGCAACTGGCGGTGGTGTTTGTGCTCTCCGGGCTGATTCATAAGCTGAGCGCCGGGCTGGCAACCACGCTGTTTATGCTTTATTCGGCGCTAACCGGGCTAACAATTTCCAGTATTTTGCTGGTCTACACCGCGCAATCTATTGCCGCCACCTTTGTCGTCACCGCCGGGATGTTTGGCGCGATGAGCTTGTATGGTTACACCACCAAACGCGATCTCAGCGGCCTCGGCAGCATGCTGTTTATGGGGCTGATTGGTATTCTGCTGGCCTCACTGGTCAACTTCTGGCTGAAAAGTGAAGCGCTGATGTGGGCAGTAACTTATATCGGGGTGGTGATTTTCGTTGGTCTGACCGCCTACGACACGCAGAAGCTGAAAAATATCGGTCAGCAAATCGATGTTCGCGACGCGTCGCAGCTGCGTAAATCCTCCATTCTCGGCGCGCTGACGCTGTACCTCGACTTCATCAACCTGTTCCTGATGCTGTTGCGTATTTTCGGCAACCGCCGTTAATATCCCGCTTCACGATCCCGGCATTTGCCGGGATTTTTTTGCCCTGCGGACAGCCGCTATTCAGGGAGGAACCCGGTGAAACCCTTTGGCTGGATCCAGCCTGCACAGGTCGCGCCTGCAGAGCTGATGGTCAATATTTGCTTATGGCTGGCGGCAGGAATGGCGCTGAGTATCGCCACGGCCTGGCTGGTGCTGGATGTCATGGCGATCCGCGCGTTTACCGAACACAGCGCGATTATTGTGCTGCTGTTGATCCTCTGGTTTGTCGCCGCCCTGGTGCTCAACGTTCTTTTTGACCGCTTCAATACCTGGCTGGCGTTAGCCGGTCTGGCGCTGATGAGTATCCTCTCGGGCTTGCTGCTCGCCAGCCTGTTTCCGCTCGCCGGGATTATCGTCCATCTGGCGATTACCGGTGGCATGTATCTGCTTGGCGCAGCAATTGCCCATTTTGCCGGTTCATCCCTGCGCGGCAGCGGTTACTACTGGCTGATGGCGCTGGCGGGTCTGTTGCTGGCGATAGCCGTAAACAGCCTGCGTCACAGCGGTCTGTTACTGTGGTTCGGTAGCATAATGGCGGTGCTGTTCTTTAGCGCCGTGAGCGCATATAAAAGCAAGTCCATCGCCGTAAGCGCGCGCGAGCTCTACGCCCGCGAATTTACCACCGTGCAGAGCAGTGCGATCCGTGGCGCACTGGCTATCTGGCTTGGGGTCATCACCGCGTTTTTCAGAACGCTGGAACTGCTGTCGTACCTCTTACCTGGCACCAGCTCGCGCTAAAAACTTACTGCTGCGCCATCGCTTTTTCGTTTTTCGCCCGCAGCTTTTTCGCCCGGCTCTCCAGCAACAGGTAGCAAACCAGCGCCAGCAGCAGCGGCAGGAAGTAGTAAAGTACGCGGTAGGCGAGCAGGGCGGCGATAATCATGCCTTGTGAAACGTGCTCGCTGGCGAGCAGGGCGATGAACACCGCTTCGAGCACGCCGATCCCCGCCGGAATATGCACAATCACACCCGCGATACTGCTGACCAGCAACACGCCAAGCACGAAGAAGAAATCGGCCTGCATGCCCATCAGCAGCCAGATAATCGCCCCCATGGCAATCCAGTTGGCGCTGGAAATAGCCAACTGCGCAACGGCAAATTTCCACGATGGCAGCACCAGCTTGTGGCCTTTAATCGTCAGATGGCGGCGTTTGGCGAATGCGCAGCCCCACAGGTAAACCGCGATCACCAGCAGTAACACCACGCCGACAATGCGCAACGTCGTGTCGTCGATATACCAGTGCGCCGGGATCTGCACCACGCCGAAGGTAAAAATCACCCCGCCGAGCAAAATGTAGCCCAGCCAGTTGGTGGTAATACTCAGTGAGAAAATGCGGGTAATCGTGCTCCCCGGCAGGCCAAGACGTGAGTAAAGCCGGTAGCGCATACCGATGCCGCCGACCCACGTGCTGAGCGTCAGGTTAAAGGCATAACAGATAAACGACACCAGCATCACCTGGCGTTTTGCCAGCTTGTGCCCGCAGTAAGCACGGCCGAGCAAATCATAGCAGCCGTATAGCAGGTAGCTGATTACCACCAGTGCGACGGCGCTCAGCAGCGCGGTGCGGTTATAGTCGCGAATGACTTTCCAGACATCATCCCAGTTCACTTTTTGTGCATACAGCACCAGCAGTACCACAACAGCAATAAAGAACAGGACCGTGAGGACTCTTTTCGCCAGCCGCCAGCGCGGATGTGAGCGTGATGTCATGGTTTCACCCCTGAGTGCTGCGCTTCAGTCCGATCCTGGGTTTCGATTTCGGGCTGAACGGGCGGCTCCACCTCGGCCAGCCTTGGCGTATGCGCCGGTAGCCAGCCGACCATCGCCGGGAAGTGGCGTAAAAAGTGGAACACCACCACGCTTTTTCCGAGGTTCCACCACGTTCGTTTCGGCGCCATGGACTCATTTACCCGCACGCAGTCGTTATTAATCAGCCCCTGCAAATTGTCGCGTAGCGTCTGGTTAAACACGCGGTCATGAATAATCAGATTGGCTTCAAGGTTGAGCGACAGGCTCAGCGGATCAAGATTGCTGGAGCCGATAGTGGCCCAGTGATCGTCCATCAGCGCCACTTTGCCATGCAGCGGGCGGCGGCGATATTCATACACCTGGACACCACCTTTCAGCAGATAGTTATAAAGCAGCTCCGCACCGACTTTCACAATCGGCATATCTGGTTCACCCTGCACAATCAGTTTTACGCTGACACCACGCCGGGCGGCGCTGCGCATGGCGTGCAACAACCGGTAGCCGGGGAAGAAGTAGGCGTTGGCGATGATCACTTCGCGGCGCGCATTCGCCAGCATTTTCAGGTAGTGGCGTTCAATGTCGTCGCGGTGATCATCGTTGTCGCGCCAGACAAACAGCGCCTGCGCTTCGCCGGGTTTGCGGTTCTCCTCCGGGCGATGGCGGCGTTTGCGCCACCAGCGTTTGACCGGTGCGTTATCCGGCAGGTTCTCCAGTTCAAATTGCAAAATATCCAGCACCACCGGGCCTTCAACCCGCACGGCGTAATCCTGCTTCGCTTCCGGGCCGTAGCTGGTGACGTGCTCTGCCGAGTAGTTAATGCCGCCAACAAACGCCACCGTGTTATCGATTACCACGATTTTGCGGTGCATGCGGCGAAAGAGATTGGTGCGCATGCCGAACAGCCGTGGGCCGGGATCGTAGTAACGGAAAATTACCCCCGCCGAGGTCAGCGCACTGACAAACGGTTCGCTCAGATCCGGCGAACCATAGCCGTCCAGCAGCACTTCGATGCTGATCCCGCGCTGGGCGGCACGCAGCAGCACCTGCTGCAACTTACGTCCAACATCGTCTTCAAACCAGATAAAGGTTTCCAGAATAACGCGCTGTTTTGCATGATCGATGGCGTCAAACAGCGCGGGATAATAGTTATCCCCGTTTTCCAGCAACTGAATGCGATTACCTTCCCGCCAGCTACATTTCATAGATGGATCTCCGCGCTCAGTGGGGCATGATCGGACAAATGACGCCAGTTACGCAGCGGCAACGCGGTCGGTGCGCTGGCGTTCGCGTTTTTCACATAAATACGATCGAGGCGCAGCAGCGGCAGGCTCACCGGAAACGTGCGGGCAGGGCGGCCATGCGCGCGGGTGAAGATCTCCTCCAGCCCGGCCTGCGTTTTTAATGGGTGATTGGCTTTTTGCCGCCAGTCGTTAAAGTCGCCAGCGACCACCACCGGTTCGTTTTCCGGCAGCCCATTGACCCACTCCGCCAGCATGGTCAGTTGTGCCTGGCGGTGCGCTTCCCGCAGCCCGAGGTGGACACAAATCACATGCAACGCATGACCCAGATCCGGCGGCATAATGCGGCAGTAGAGCAGGCCGCGCTTTTCGCTGCCGTCAACGGAGACGTCGCGATTTTCATAATGCTCAATCGGAAAGCGGGAGAGCACCGCATTGCCATGATGTCCTTCCGGGTAAACCGCATTGCGCCCGTAGGCGTAATCGCTCCACATGGTATCGGCAAGGAATTCGTAATGGGTGGTGTCCGGCCAGTTTTCCACATGCAACGGGTGAACTTCATGCGCGCCCATCACCTCTTGCAGGCAGACGATGTCGGCGCTAACGGTACGCACCGCGTCGCGCAGCTCGGGCAAAATAAAGCGGCGGTTAAACGCGGTGAAGCCTTTATGGGTATTGATGGTGAGCACTTTTAATGAAAAATTTCGCGCGTGTTGGGTCATAACTCTCCTGCCAGCGTCACTCTCCTCGTGAAAATAAATTGTAGTCCCTGTCACAAAAAAGGGCGGGGTTACGGAATTTTCCGTAAATACGAGTACGCTTCATACAGATAAAAATTCTCCAGGAGAGAAACCATGAAGTGGCAACAACGTGTTCGTGTCGCGACTGGCCTGAGTTGCTGGCAGATTATGTTGCACGTACTGATTGTAACGCTGCTGGTGATGGGCTGGATGAGCGGCACGCTGGTGCGTGTTGGCTTAGGGCTTTGCGTGCTGTATGGCATCTCCGTGCTGCTGATGCTGTTTCTCCAGCGCCACCATGAAGCGCGCTGGCGCGAGTTCGGCGATGTGCTGGAGGAGCTGACCACCACCTGGTATTTTGGCGCGTCGCTGATTGTTATCTGGCTGCTCTCCCGCGTATTGCAAAATAACTATTTACTGGCGGTTGTCGGGCTGGCGATCCTCGCGGGACCAGCGGTGGTGTCGCTGCTGACCAAAGAGAGAAAACTGCCTGCTAAATCTTTCGGCCTGCATCAACGCGGTAACGCAACCAACTCTCACGATCACCGCTAAGCAGTCAAACAGACGGGCAAGCAAACCTGCCCGTACATAAGCTGAAAACCCGTCACATGATTTTGCGCCTGAATAGCGCATACGCCGCTGAACCGGTGGTCGCCGCAATCACCAGCAGCGGCCACAAACTTTGCCAGACAATGGTAAAGCTGGCGTCCTTCAGGTAAATCTGCTTGGTAATATCGGTAAAGTGGCGAATTGGATTCGCCCAGGTGAGATCCTGCAACCAGACAGGCATATTCTCCACCGGTGACACATAACCGGAGAGCAAAATCGCTGGCATCATAAAGACAAACACGCCAATAAACGCCTGCTGCTGGGTTGAACAGAGCGACGAAATCAGCAAGCCAAAACCCACCAGCGACAAGCCATACACCAGCATGGTGAAATAGAACAGCAGCAGCGAACCGGCGAAGGGGATTTTGTACGCCAGAATACCCACGCCGAGCACAATCGTTGCCTGGAACGTGGCGACAATCAGCGCGGGCACCGCTTTACCGACAAAGATTTGCCACGTCGCCAGCGGTGAAACCAGCAATTGATCGAGCGTGCCTTGCTCGCGTTCACGCGCCACCGACAGCGAGGTAACAATCATCACGCCGATGGTGGTAATCATCGCAATCAGCGACGGCACCACAAACCATTTGTAATCAAGATTCGGGTTATACCAGTTGCGTACCACCAGTTCGCTGTTGTTCGGTTTTTCCCGTCCGCTGAGCAGTTCCTGTTGATAGTCCTTAACGATCTGCTGCAAATAATTGGCGGCAATTTGCGCGCTGTTCGAGTTACGCCCGTCCAGAATCAACTGCATCGGCGCGGTAACGCCGCTGTCGAGATTGCGCGAGAAATCCGCCGGGAAGCGCACCAGCAACAGCGCTTTTTGCGTGTCGATAGTGGGGCGAATTTCTTGCGGGCTGTTCAGCAGTAACACATGGGTAAAGGCTTTCGCGCGGGCAAAACGCTGGGTCAGTTCGACGGCGTGTTTGCCGTTATCTTCGTTATAGATGGCGATGGTGGCGTTGGTCACTTCCAGCGTGGCGGCGAAAGGAAACAGCAGCACCTGAATCAGCACCGGCAGGATCAAAATGGCGCGGGTTTGCGGCTCGCGCAGCAGCGATTGCAACTCTTTGCGGATAAGCGTCAGTAAACGGTAAAACATGGCTTTTCCTTAATCCAGTCTGCGTTTGGTTTTCAGCCACGTCAGGCCAATAAACATCACCGCCGAGGCGATTAAAAACAGCACATTCACCAGCAGTACCACCGGGATATTGCCCGCCAGAAACAGGCTTTGCAGGGTGCTGACAAAGTAGCGAGCCGGAATAATGTACGTCACCACGCGGATAATCGCGGGCATGCTGTCTATCTGGAAAATAAAACCGGACAGCATAATCGACGGTAAAAACGCGGCGTTAAGCGCCACCTGCGCGGCGTTAAATTGATTGCGTGTGACGGTAGAAATCAACAGCCCCATGCCTAAGGTGCTGAGCAAAAACAGGCTGGTAATCAAAAAGAGGATCAGCAGCGAGCCGCGATACGGCACGCCGAGAATAAATACCGACACCAGCATGCACAGCCCCATCGCCAGCATGCCAAGAAAGTAATAGGGAATGAGTTTGCACAGCAGCAGTTCCGCGCGGGTGATTTCGGTGGAGAGCAGCGCTTCCATGGTGCCACGCTCCCACTCGCGTGCCACCACCAGCGAGGTGAGGATAGCGCCAATCACCGTCATGATAATGGTCACCGCACCAGGGATAATGAAATGCTGGCTGATAGCCGCCGGGTTAAACCAGTAGCGCGTTTGCACATCGATCAAAGGCTTAAAGGTCTGCCCGCTGTCTTCCGCGCGTTGCTGCTGCCAGAGTTGCCAGATGCCTTCGACATACCCCTGCACAAAGTTAGCGGTGTTCGGTTCGCTGCCATCGGTTATCACCTGCACCGGCGCGCTGTCGCCAGGGCGCGCCATCTGCGCGGCGAAGTTCACCGGGATCACCACCAGCCCGCGAATGCGCCCGGCCTGCATCATCTGAATCAGCAACTGGCGGTTATCGCTGATGGTGGCATCAATATAGGGCGAACCGGTCAGCGTATGGGTAAAATCGAGCGCCTCTTCGCTGTGCTGTTCAAGCAGTACGCCTACGCGCAGTTTGCTGGAATCGAGATTAATACCGTAACCGAAAATAAACAGCAGCAGCAGCGGGATCACCACCGCAATCAGCCAGCTACTCGGGTCACGCACAATCTGGCGCGTCTCTTTGACGCATAACGCGCGTACGCGCCGCCAGGAGAGGGCTTTAACGCTCATCGTTGTGCTCCTTATCCCAGTTATGGATAAGCGTAATAAATGCGTGTTCCATTGTCGGGTCCGGGTGATCCGCATCGGCGGTTTGCGCCTTCAGCGCATCCGGCGTGCCGCTGGCAATTAACTTCCCGCGGTAGACCAGCCCAATGCGATCGCAATACTCCGCTTCATCCATAAAGTGGGTGGTCACCATTACGGTGACGCCTTTTTCCACCATGCTGTTGATATGCAGCCAGAACTCGCGCCGCGTCAGCGGATCGACACCGGAGGTGGGCTCATCCAGAAACAAAATGTCCGGCTCATGCATCAGCGAGCAGGCCAGCGCCAGCCGCTGCTTAAAGCCGAGCGGTAGTTCATCGGTGGCATGACTGGCGATACTTTTCAGCCCGAAAGCCTCGCTCATGCGGTCGATTTTCTCGTTCTGCGGCCGCCCGCGCAGGCCGTAGACGCCGGAAAAGAAGCGCAGGTTTTGTTCGACCGTCAGGTTGCCGTACAGGGAGAACTTCTGCGCCATATACCCCAGATGCTGGCGCGCTTTGCCGGAGCTGACTTTCAGATCCATATTCAGCACCAGCGCCTGGCCATCCGTCGGCACCAGCAAACCGCACATCATTTTGAAGGTAGTGGATTTCCCCGCGCCGTTCGGGCCGAGCAGGCCAAAAATCTCCCCGCGTTTGACGGCGAAATTGACATTATCGGTGGCGGCGAAATCGCCAAACTTTTTGGTCAGCGATTTGGCTTCAATTACCGTCTCTTCCGCGCTGCCTTCCACCGTATGCAGAATCGCCCCCAGTGGCGATTCGGAAGTGCCCGCGCCGCCAAGCAGGTCGATAAAAGCATCTTCAAAGCGCGGCGCGGTCTCCTCGATCTCCAGAGCGGGCATCTTTTCTGCATGCCGCAGATCCTCGGGCTGCGCCCCTTTTTTCAGGATCATACGCACCGAGCGGCCCTGGATCATGCCGTCGCTGACCTGCGGCTGCCGCAGGATACGCCGCAGCAGACGGCGGTTGTTCTCCTCTGAACTGGTGACGAGGAAGCTGCGCCCGGCCATGGTTTGCGTCAGTGCTTTCGGTTCGCCCTGATACAGCAGTTCGCCTTCGTTCATCAGCAACACATCGCGGCACTGCTCGGCTTCATCAAGATAAGAGGTGCTCCAGAGGATCAGCATGCCGTCGCCGGCCAGTTCATGCACCATCTGCCACAGTTCGCGACGGGAAATCGGATCGACACCGACACCCGGCTCATCCAGCAACAGCACTTTCGGTTCGCCGACCAGCGTACAGGCCAGCCCCAGCTTCTGTTTCATGCCGCCGGAGAGTTTCCCGGCCAGCCGCCCGGTAAACGGGGCGAGGGCGGTGAACTCCAGCAGCCGCGCAAACGTCTGACGGCGCTGCTCGCCGGTAACGCTGCGCAAATCGGCATACAGATTGAGGTTTTCCATGACCGTCAAATCTTCATACAGGCCAAACTTCTGCGGCATATAGCCGAGCATGGCATGCAGTTCGCTGTCATTGGCGATGGGGTCGAGGCCCATGACGCGCGCGCTGCCTTCATCCGGGCGCATCAGCCCGGCAAGGATGCGCATCAGCGTGGTTTTTCCGGCGCCATCCGGCCCGACAAGGCCGGTGACATATCCCGCTTTGATCTCACAATCCAGCCGCGCGACGGCGGGTTTTTCCATTCCGGCAAAGCGCTTTACTAACCCGCGCAGATGGATAGCCGCGTCATTCATGGCGCGCCTCGCCGCTAAAGCGCAGCGTAACAGGCATCCCCTGGCGCAGGCTGTCATCGGCATCGGTCACAATAATGCGCAGGCGATAGACCAGATCGGTACGCAAATCCGGGGTTTCGACGGTTTTTGGCGTGAATTCGGCGGTGGGTGAAACAAAGCCAATTTTGCCGTGATAAGGCTTATCCGGGCGGCCATCGGTATACAGCAAAACCTCTTGCCCCGGCTGTGCCTGGTGCAAATTGCGTTCACCCACGTAGGCGCGAACCCATACCGGGCGGGTCAAGGAGAGGGTTAATACAGTGCTTCCGGCGCTGAGCATGCTGCCGGGTTCGACAGCGCGCGTCAGCACGGTGCCGTTACTCGGCGCGATAAGCGTGGTGTCATGCAGATCCAGTTGCGCCTGTGCCAGCGCGGCTTCGGCTTGTTCCAGGCTGGCTTTTGCCTGGGCGATTTCCTGCGGGCGATTACCGGCGCGGTACTGGCTCAGTTTATCTTGTGCCGATTTCAGCGTTGCCTGGGCCTGATCCCGTGAGGAGCGGGCATTTTCCAGGTCGTTTGCCGAAATCGCCCGGCTTTTCATCAGTCCCTGCTGGCGCTGAAAGAAGTTCTGCGCGTAATCATATGCCGCTTGTGCCTGACGCACGGCGGCGACGGCCTGGGCTATCTCTTCATCACGGTAACCGGCAGTCGCCAGCGAGTATTTTGCCTGTGCCGTTGCGACATTGGCTTGTGCCTGCAACAGCGCGTTTTCATAGGGTGCTTTATCTATTTCGCCAAGTGTTTGCCCGGCGCTTATCGCATCCCCTTCATCCACGTTCAGCGCAGAGAGCCGCCCGCCAACGCGGAAACTTAAATTCACCGTGCGAATGTCGACATTCCCGTACAGGGTGAGCGTGCGGTCTTGTTTGCTTTGATACCACATCCAGCCGCCGCCCAGCGCGGCCAGTACCAACACAACTATCACTACCACGACGATGGGTTTTTTCATCACGTTGAACTCCTGTTCGTTAATCCTTGCAAGATAAGATCGATATGACAGGTGATGACCTGATAAATCTGTGTCGCTTTCTCTTCATCAAACTGCGTCCATCCGGCGCGCAGCAAGATGGTTTCCCGCCCGAGGCGAAAGGCGAGGATCTGGCCGATAAGCGCATGGGTATGAATAATGGTTTGCGTATCTTTGGCGTCGCGCCCGGTGTAGGCGGCGAGCAGTGCCGTAAAGTGGCTGTGCAGCGGCGCAATCACCTGTTCATGCACCAACTGGTAAGCGCGCGTCGGCGAGAGCTGTTCGCGGGAGATAAATTTGCTCAGGTTGAGCGTCTCGTCATGAGTGAGCAGCACAATCATGTTTTTACAGGCGCGGTGGATAAGCTCGCGAATGGCGGCTTTATCCGGCACGGGCTGGGCGAACAGCTCTTCGGCGGCCTGCACATGAGGGCGAAAATTGTCGCTGATAAAATCGGCGATCCACTGCGCGCAGGCGAGATATAAATCCTCTTTTGAGCCAAAATAGTAAGTGATCGCGGCGATGTTCTGCCCGGCTTGTGCGGCGATATCCCGCGTGGTGGCATGCAAGCCATATTCACCAAACTGTGCCAGCGCGGCGGCAATCAGCTGGTTTCGGGCCTGTTCGCCCCGGCTGGTGGTCGGTGTTGTATGCATGGCGGTGATGAAAGTTAATCAATCGATTGATTAACTTTATGGCTAAATTTTAGGCTTGTCCAGTTAGCGGTGCGTTAATATCACGCATTCCGTACCCGGAGGGATATTTTATGCGTGTGATCACAAAAGCTGATACACTCCGCCCCTTCATGACATTGTGGTTTTTGTCATCAGCCAAATTATTATCTCCTCGAAAACTACACCTGTTCACAGGTCGGGGCGGTGTGGAGTTGTTATGTCTTTTGATGCCCTTGGCCTGAACCCGGAAATCCTGCGCGCTGTTGCCGAGCAGGGTTATCTTCAGCCGACCCCTATTCAGCAGCAGGCTATCCCGGCGGTGCTGCAAGGCCGCGATCTGATGGCGAGCGCCCAGACCGGCACCGGTAAAACTGCCGGTTTTACGCTGCCGCTGTTGCAACGCCTGATTCAAAACGAGCCGCACGCCAAAGGCCGTCGCCCGATCCGGGCGCTGATCTTAACGCCAACCCGTGAGCTGGCGGCGCAGGTGGGTGAAAACGTTCAGGAGTACAGCAAATACCTGAATATCCGCTCGCTGGTGGTATTCGGCGGCGTGAGCATTAACCCGCAGATGATGAAGCTGCGCGGCGGCGTTGACATCCTGGTGGCGACACCGGGGCGCCTGCTGGATCTGGAACACCAGAACGCGCTGAAACTCGATAGCGTGGAAATTCTGGTGCTCGACGAAGCCGACCGCATGCTGGATATGGGCTTTATTCACGATATTCGCCGCGTGCTGGCAAAACTGCCGCCGAAGCGTCAGAACCTGCTGTTCTCCGCGACCTTCTCTGATGAGATCAAACAGCTGGCGGAAAAGCTGCTGCGTAATCCACTGGAAATCGAAGTGGCGCGCCGCAACACCGCTTCTGAGCAGGTGACGCAGCATGTGCATTTCGTCGATAAAAAACGCAAACGGGAACTGCTGTCGCAGATGATTGGCGAGGGCAACTGGCAGCAGGTGCTGGTCTTCACCCGCACGAAACACGGCGCTAACCACCTGGCGGAGCAGCTTAATAAAGACGGCATCACCAGCGCGGCGATCCACGGCAATAAGAGCCAGGGGGCGCGTACGCGTGCGCTGGCGGATTTCAAATCTGGCGACATTCGTGTGCTGGTGGCGACCGACATCGCGGCGCGTGGGCTCGACATTGAAGAGTTGCCGCATGTGGTGAACTACGAACTGCCGAACGTGCCGGAAGATTACGTGCACCGTATTGGCCGTACCGGCCGGGCAGCGGCGACCGGCGAAGCGCTGTCGCTAGTATGCGTGGACGAACATAAATTGCTGCGCGATATCGAACGCCTGCTGAAAAAAGAGATCCCGCGCATTGCGCTGGCAGGCTATGAGCCGGATCCGTCGATCAAAGCCGAGCCGATTCAGAATGGTCGCGGCCAGGGCGGCGGTCGTCAGGGCAGTGGACGCGGGCAGGGCGGCGGTGGCCGTGGTCAGTCTGCGCCGCGCCGCAGTGAAGGCGAAGGACAAAAACCGCGCTCCCCGCGCCGCGCCGAAGGTGGCGCTGCGAAGCAGGAGGGGGGACGCCGTGCTGAAGGCGGTGCGAAGCCGGCCGGTGGTCGTCGTCTGGATGGCGGAGCCGCTAAACCGGCAGGTGGACGCCGTCTTGATGGCGGTGCGGCACCGGCGGGCAATCCGTCTCGCCGTCGTCGCCCGCGTAAGCCTTCTGCCGCCGAGTAATTAGCAGTTAAAACGCGCCAGCCAGTTCTGGCGCGTCTCTCTGGCCCGCTGTGCGATGCTCGCCTGCGGGTCGGAATTAAAACCGTGATACGCCCCCGGCCAGACATTCAACTCCACCGCGACTCCCGCACGTATTAACCGCTGCGCATACGCCATATCTTCATCAAGAAACAGATCCAGCGTGCCAACGCCTATCCAGGTCGGCGGTAGCCCTGCCAGGTCATCGGCGCGCGCCGGAGCGGCATACGGCGATACGTCAACGCTCCCGGGTTCACACCCAAGCAGCGCACGCCAGCCAAACGCATTGTTTTCCCGCGTCCAGATAAATTCGCCCGTCACCGGGTTTCGTTCCGTCTCCACCACCGTACGATCATCGAGCATCGGGAACATCAGGTTCTGAAACGCCAGTTGCGGCCCTTTGCGATCGCGCGCCAGCAGCGCCAGAGCGGCGGCAACACCCGCGCCGGCGCTGTCGCCCATCAGGCCGATATTGTTGGCATCGATGCCTAATTGCGCCGCGTTTTCCGCCATCCACACCAGCGCGGAATAGCCGTCATTAAGCGAACCGGGAAAGCGGTGCTCCGGCGACAAGCGGTAATCGACAGAGACGATAACGCAGTCATGCCGCGCGGCTGTCGGGCGGGTGAGCGACAAAGATTGTTCGGGGCTGCCAAACAGATGACCGCCGCCGTGCAGATGCAAAATCCCCATCCGGTTGGTGCGACGTATCGTTGGCGTGATCACGCGCACGCGCACGGCGGGTTCACCGTGGGCACCCGCAATGTGCTGTTCGTGCATCGCCAGTGAAAGCCCATCATCAAGATGCATGGCCTGCAGCGCGGCTTGCTGGCGCTGCTCGCGTATGGCGGGAAGGGCGTCGGCGTTCAGCGTGGAAGGTGTCCAGGATTGCAGGGCGGGGCGAAGCTCGGGGTCAACCAGATGCCATGTACTCATGCGTAAACCTTTATCGTCAACAGGCCAAAATAAGAGAAGCGCCGCAGCGCTTCCCGGTTTTAACCTTACAGCACTTCGCCATTGCTGGCGATAACCTGTTGATACCAGGCAAAACTCTTCTTCTTACTGCGCGTGAGCGTACCGCGGCCGTCGTTGTCCTTGTCGACATAGATAAAGCCGTAGCGTTTTTTCATCTCACCCGTCCCGGCGCTAACAATGTCGATTGGCCCCCACCACGTGTAGCCCATAATGTCGCAGCCATCGTCAATCGCTTCCGCCATGGCCTGGATATGGCGACGGCCATAATCAATGCGGGCGTCATCGTTAATTTGCCCGCTGGCGTCCGGTTCATCCACGCCGCCATAACCGTTTTCAACAACGAACAGTGGCTTACGGTAGCGATCCGCCAGCTCGTTACAGACGATGCGAAAACCTTGCGGGTCAATCGGCCAGCCCCATTCGGTTTTCTCCAGATATGGGTTGTCCAGCCCGGCCGTGCCGCCGGTATCAATGCGGAACTGGCCGCCTGCCTGGTGCAGCACGCTGCGGTAGTAGCTAAAGCCGAGGTAGTCCGAAGGGTACTCTGCCAGCAGTTGCAGGTCGCCATCGGCTATCTCCAGCTTGACGCCCAGTTCGCGGAACAGACGCGGCGCATACGCCGGGTATTGCCCGAGCATCATCACATCCGAGAAGAACAGCGAACGGCGGCGTAACTGCATGGTCGAGAAGATGTCTTGCGGGTTGCTGGTTGCCGGGTAGACGGTGCTCAGCGACAACATGCAGCCGATTTTCGCCTCAGGGATGATCTCGTGGCACAACTTGTTGGCCAGCGCGTTAGCGACAAACTGGTGATGATTGGCCTGCCAGATCGCCTGCGCACCGGCATCGGCATCCACCGCGCCGGTGGCGAACGGCATGCGGTTCATGTTGTTCAGCTCGTTGAAGGTCATCCAGTATTTGACCTTGCCTTTGTAGCGGCGAAATACCGTTTCGCAGTAGCGGCTAAGAAAGTCAATCAACTGGCGGTTTTTCCAGCCGCCATACTCCTGATACAGCGCCAGCGGCGTTTCGTAGTGCGAGAGGGTGATAACCGGCTCAATGCCATACTTTCGCAGCTCATCGAACAGCGAATCATAAAATGCTAAACCGGCTTCGTTGGGTGTGGTTTCATCGCCGCGCGGGAAAATGCGCGACCAGGCAATCGAGGTGCGAAAGCACGTAAAACCCATCTCGGCGAACAGCGCCACGTCCTCTTTGTAGCGGTGGTAAAAGTCCACCGCGTCGTGGCTGGCATAGTAAAGGTTGGGGTCAATCACCGCATCGTGTTTGCCGGAGGCGATACCGCCGCGTACCACATCGGCGATGGACGGCCCTTTGCCGTCTTCATTCCACGCCCCTTCCGCCTGGTTGGCGGCAATCGCGCCGCCCCATAAGAAACCTTTTGGAAAAACAGACATATCTACTCCTTAATCGGCTAAGTCTTCGCCGTTCGAGGCGATCAGTTTTTTATACCAGTGGTAGCTTTTCTTCAGCGAACGCGCCTGCGTGCCGTTGCCCATATCGTCCTGGTCGACATAGATAAAGCCGTAGCGTTTGGAGATTTGCGCCGTGCCCGCGCTGACCACATCAATGGGTCCCCACCAGGTATAACCGAACAGATCCACGCCATCGGCGATGGCCTCTTTCATCTGCTCAACGTGCTGGCGCAGATAATCGATGCGGTAATCGTCATCGATGGAACCATCCGGGTTAACGGTGTCCACCGCGCCAAGGCCGTTTTCGGCAATGAACAGCGGCTTCTGGTAACGGTCATAGAGCTGATTGAGTGCCAGGCGCAGCCCTTTTGGATCGATTTGCCAGCCCCACTGACTGGTGGGCAGATACGGGTTGCGGATGCCGCCAGTGACCAGGTTGCCTTCTGTGCCTTCCAGCGTTTCCGGGTGTGCGCTGACGGTGCTCGACATATAGTAACTAAAGGAGACGAAATCGACCGGGTGCTGGCGCAGGATCTCGTCATCGCCGACCACTTTTTGCAGCGTCACGCCTTTTTCGGCCAGCATGCGGTCGGTGTAGGCAGGGTAATAACCGTGCGCCTGCACATCGCTAAAGAACAGCGACACGCGCTGCATCTCTTCACACGCCTGCAAATCATCCGGATGGCAGGTGTGCGGGTAGAGCATCTGGTAGCTGATCATGCAGCCGACCTGCGAGCCGGGAATTATGCTGTGGCAGGCTTTGGTCGCAAGGGCACTGGCGACAAACTGGTGATGCGCGCCCTGGTATTTATCCTGCTCCAGATGCGGGTTGTCCTCTTCGATCACCCCCACGCTGACATACGGGTGATGTTTCACGCAGTTGATCTCGTTAAACGTCATCCAGTACTTCACTTTCTTGCGATAGCGGGTGAATACAGTGGTGGCGAAACGCACATAGAAATCCACCAGTTGGCGGTTCGGCCAGCCGCCGTAATCGGTCACCAGCGCCAGCGGCATTTCATAGTGCGAGAGCGAAACAATCGGCTCGATACCATGCGCCAGCAGCGTGTCGAACACCTCATCGTAAAATTTCAGTCCCGCTTCGTTGGGCGTGGTTTCATCGCCGCGCGGGAAGATGCGCGTCCAGGCGATCGACATGCGGAAGCATTTAAAACCCATGCCGGCGAACAGCGCGATATCCTCTTTAAAACGGTGGTAAAAGTCGTTGCCCTTGCGCTTCGGATAATATTTTTTGCTGTGCGGATCCTGTGCTTCCCGTATTTGCGCGTGCGTCATGCCCAGCCACTGATCGAGCCAGCGCTCACGCGGCGTGTTGCTATCAAAAGTGTAAACATCCGACACGGAAAGCCCTTTGCCGCCTACATTCCACGCGCCTTCCAGTTGGTTAGCAGCGGTTGCGCCACCCCATAAAAACCCTTCCGGAAATGCTTTCGAAAATGCCATGCCTCTGCTCCTTACGCCGCGCTTGCGGTCAGTGTGAGAAATGCGTCCCGGCTGGCGACATCGCCATTGGCTTTTACCGGGCTGATATCGCCGTATTGTTCGCTGTTAGTGACCACCACAATCACGCTGGGATCGATGCCTGCGGCCTGCAATGCCGCCAGATCGAAGCTCACCAGCAAATCACCGACCTCCACGTTTTGCCCGGCAGTTATGTGGCTGGTGAAGTGTTTGCCGCCGAGTTTCACCGTATCGATGCCGATATGGATCAGGATCTCCGCCCCGGTATCGCTTTGCAGCGCCAGCGCGTGATGGGTTTCAAACAGGGATTCCACCGTGCCGTTGACCGGAGAACGCAGCTCGCCGCTGGTGGGATAGATGGCGATCCCTTTACCGAAAATTTCATCGGCAAACACCGGGTCGCTTAAGCTATTAAGCGGTTTTAACTCGCCGCTGACCGGCGCGAAAAGTCTCTCTTCGCTGCGCGCAACCGGCATCGGACTAACGCCTGCCACCACGGTTTCTTCAAAACCAAGCACCACGGTAACAACTGCCGCGCAGACAAAAGAGATAGCGAGGCTGACCAGCGCCCACGTAAACGTCGGGCCAACCAGCGCCGGCAGACCGGGCAAACCGCTCAGCGCGAAGGCGTAGGTTTTGACGCCCATCGCCATTGCAAAACCGCCGCCGCAGGCACCGCCAATAAGCGCTGCGGCAAACGGGCGTTTGTAGCGAATGTTGATGCCGTACATCGCCGGTTCGGTAATACCCATCACGGCGCTGAAACTGGTACTTAACGCCAGTGATTTCAGCTTCTTGTCGCGGGCGCGCAGGAACACGCCAAATGCCGCGCCCGCCTGGCCGAGGTTGGCCACATAAAAAAGAATTTTGAACGGATCGAAGCCCATGGTGCTGATGTTGTTGATCATGATAGGCACCAGCACGTAGTGCATACCGGTGATGATGATCATCGACAGCGTGCCGCCAACCACCACGCCCGCCACGATCCCGGCGTTTTCCACCAGCCAGATAATGCCGCTGGAGAGTGCGTTCCCGGCGAAAATCCCCAACGGGCCGATGGCGATCAAGGTGATGGGGGTGACAATAACCAGGCTGAGCAACGGCACGAACATGGTTTTCAGCACGCCGGGCATGATGCGATCTATCAGCTTTTCCACCCGGCTAAGCAGCCAGACGGCGAGCAGAATGGGGATCACCGTTGAGGCGTAATTCACCGTTGGCACCGGCAGGCTCATAAAATGGACTGGCGCACCAGATTTAAACAGTGTCTGAATCGCCGGGTGGAAGAGGGCGGCAGCCAGCGCAACCGCCACATAGGGGTTCGCGCCAAATTTACTCGCCGCGCTGAAGGCCAGCGCCAGCGGCATGAAGTAGAACACGCCATCGCTGATGGCGAGCAGGATTTGGTATGTCTGATTGCTGGTTTCCAGCCAGTGCATTGCCACCATCAATGCCAGCACACCTTTCAGAATACCGGCCCCGGCAATCGCCGGAATGATCGGTGAAAAGATGCTGGATAACCCCTCCAGCACCACCGACACCGGGTTGCGGCGTTTTCCGGATTGTGCTGCGCTGGTGGCGGAAACCCCCGGTAATTTCGCCAGCAAGGCATCGCACAGCGGTGCGACATCGTTGCCGATGATGAGTTGATATTGATCGCCGGAAATGTTTACGCCAATCACACCATCCAGCGCTTCCAGCGCGGCGCGATCGGCTTTGTCGTTATCTTTCAGTAAGAAACGCAAACGGGTGATGCAGTGAAACAGTGACAGAATATTGCCCTTGCCGCCGATCCTGTTGATTATCTGCTGCGCGGTATCCTGATAGTTCATGGTCATTCCTCCAGACTGACACCTGCGTGGCAGGTGCCATAACAATTACCGGTACTCACCGGTGCTTTGTTCTTCTGGGGTTTGCCTGATTTAACAGTAACAAGCCTGGAAAGAATTCATACACGTCATACTTCGGGTCGCAGGCGCGACGTTGTTACCTTACGACTCTGTCCGCTGTACCACATTTTCGATATGCACGGTCAGGTAAAGTTTTTCCGAATTGCTCATCGTGTGGTGATAATTTTTGCCGACAAATTCGTTAATCGCGTCAACGCATTTCAGGGTGGTTTGATAACGACGCTGCACCATAGCGAATAACTCTTCGTCGTCATTATTTAACACCACACCATCAATCACCCGTTGGGCGAAAAATTTTAAATGGGTAATGAAACGCTGATAATTCAGACTGTGCTCGTCGAGCGGCAGGGTGAAAAAGTATTTAACGATATTCTGTAACTGATAAATAAGCCGTGTAATTTTTGTGGTTTTACCCATCGTATCGTTCAGCCCGGCATTCACAATATGCAGCGCAATACTACAGGCTTCACTGTCGGGTAATAGTGTGCCGGTACGCGCGACAATCATGCCAAGCGCCTGGCGGCCAATGGCATACTCTTCGGTATAAAAATGGCGCACTTCCCACTCTAACGGATTAGGCAAAACTTCATTTTTTTCTGTGCGTTGTAGCGCAAAGTGCAGGTGATCGGCCAGCGTAACGTACAGGCCTTCACTTAATTTATGCGCAAGCGCAGATCGTGCCAGCGCAACAATATCGGCGGTGAGTTGCACTATTTCCACCGGCACTTCGCTGACCAGATCTTTAAAACGTGCGGAGACTTGTGAGTCCTGCAAATGGAATATTTTTTCGATGGCTTGCGCATCGACGCGGGCACCGCTTTGGGTATTAAACCCTAAGCCGCGCCCGGTCAGAATAACCTCAAGGCCATGCTCATCAATGGCGCTGACAACGTTATTATTTAATATTTGTTTGACCAGCATCGCCAACTCCTGCAAACAAAAACGGGCAAAACGTAAATACAGCAGCGAGCGGATGTCGCCCTCATTCTCTGCATTTAGGTTTTGCCCGATATTCGGTAACAAGCGTAATGCAGGTAAAAACTAGCATTGCCTGAATAAATGATCAACGCGACCTCAACGGCAATGGTGATTGGATCTGCCAATTTGTGATCGGCGTTGTGAAAAATATCCTGTATCAGAATGATGACGCACAGGATATGCGGGCGCGCTTCCGGCATGGCAAAAAGGGTTACCCTACGGGCGCTAAAAATGCCACAATAGTGGCTGTTTATACAGTGTTTCAGGTTTCCTCATGGCCCTTACCGCCGCGCTAAAAGCGCAGATCGCCGCCTGGTATAAGGCGTTGCAACAACAGATCCCGGACTTTATTCCCCGCGCGCCGCAGCGGCAGATGATTGCTGACGTGGCGAAAACGCTGGCGGGGGATGAAGGGCGTCATCTGGCGATTGAAGCGCCAACCGGCGTGGGGAAAACGCTCTCTTACTTAATTCCGGGCATCGCCATCGCGCGTGAAGAGCAAAAAACGCTGGTGGTCAGCACCGCGAACGTGGCGTTGCAGGATCAGATCTTCAGTAAAGATCTGCCGCTACTGCGCAAAATCATCCCGGATTTACGCTTTACCGCCGCGTTTGGCCGTGGGCGCTATGTTTGTCCGCGCAACCTGGCGGCGCTGGCAAGCAGCGAGCCGAACCAGCAGGATCTGCTGGCGTTTCTGGACGATGAACTGACGCCGGGTAACCAGGAAGAGCAGAAACGTTGCGCGGCGCTGAAAGCGGATCTCGACAGCTACAAGTGGGATGGCCTGCGCGATCACACTGACAAGGCGATTAGCGATGATTTGTGGCGACGGCTCAGCACCGATAAAGCCAGCTGCCT
Organism: Kosakonia sp.; assembly: GCF_032104925.1. Taxonomy (NCBI): domain Bacteria; kingdom Pseudomonadati; phylum Pseudomonadota; class Gammaproteobacteria; order Enterobacterales; family Enterobacteriaceae; genus Kosakonia; species Kosakonia sp. The sequence continues at coordinate 437,415 of NZ_DAMCGF010000004.1, read as the reverse complement.
GAACCGTAATTGCCACTACTACCGCGAATGCCCCTTTTTTGTCGCACGCCGCGAAATCCAGGAAGCGGAAGTGGTGGTCGCCAACCACGCGCTGGTGATGGCGGCGATGGAGAGCGAAGCGGTGCTACCGGAGCCAAAAAACCTGTTGCTGGTGCTCGATGAAGGCCACCATTTGCCGGACGTGGCGCGCGACGCGCTGGAGATGACGGCGGAAATCACCGCCCCCTGGTATCAGCTTCAGCTCGATCTGTTCACCAAACTGGTGGCGACCTGCCTTGAGCAGTTTCGCCCGAAAACGCTGCCGCCGCTGGCGACACCAGAGCGGCTCAACGCCCATTGCGAGGAGCTTTACGCGCTCATCGCGTCGCTTAACAACATTCTCAACCTTTACCTTCCGGCGGGCCAGGAGGCGGAATATCGCTTTGCAATGGGGGAACTGCCCGATGAAGTGATGGAGATTTGCCAGCGGCTGGCAAAACTGACGGAGATGCTGCGCGGGCTGGCAGAGCTGTTTCTGAATGATTTAAGCGAGAAGACGGGCAGCCACGACATTGTGCGTTTGCACCGGGTTATTTTGCAGATGAACCGCGCGCTGGGTATGTTCGAAAGTCAGAGTAAACTCTGGCGGCTGGCCTCAATGGCGCAGGCGTCCGGTGCGCCGGTGACCAAATGGGTTACCCGCGAGGCGCGTGACGGGCAGTTGCATCTACTGTTCCATTGCGTGGGGATTCGCGTAAGCGATCAGTTAGAAAAGCTGCTCTGGCGCAGCGTACCGCACATTGTGGTGACCTCGGCGACGTTACGTTCGCTGAACAGTTTTAATCGTCTGCAGGAGATGAGTGGTTTAAAAGAGAAAGCCGGGGATCGCTTTGTCACGCTTGATTCGCCGTTCAACCATGTTGAGCAGGGAAAAATTGTTATTCCGCAGATGCGCTACGAGCCACTGATGGCAAACGAAGAGCAGCATATTGCGGAAATGGCGACCTGGTTTCGCGAGCAGGTTGAGAGTAAAGCGCATCCCGGGATGCTGGTGCTGTTCGCCAGCCAGCGCGCGATGCAGCTGTTTTTAACCTATGTCGCGGACTTGCGTTTATTGCTGCTGGTACAGGGCGATCAGCCGCGCTATCGGCTGGTGGAACTGCACCGTAAACGTATCGATAATGGCGAGCGCAGTGTGCTGGTGGGCTTGCAGTCATTCGCTGAAGGGTTGGATCTCAAAGGCGATTACCTGACGCAGGTCCACATCCATAAAATCGCTTTTCCACCTATCGACAGCCCGGTGGTGATCACCGAAGGCGAGTGGCTGAAAAGCCTGAATCGCTATCCTTTTGAAGTACAGAGCCTGCCCAGCGCATCGTTTAACCTTATTCAGCAAGTGGGGCGGCTTATTCGCAGCCACAGTTGTCGTGGCGAAGTGGTGATTTACGATAAACGGTTGCTAACTAAAAACTACGGTAAACGGCTGCTCGACGCGCTACCTGTGTTTCCTATTTCACAACCGGCAATGCCGGACGTTATAGTGAAGAAACCTGTGAAAAAAGCAGAACAGAAGCGTCGCAAACGCCGTTAACGATGTGAGCCCGCAAGGAGTCGCTATGGATTACCGCAAAATCATTAAAGAAATTGGTCGTGGGAAAAACCACGCCCGCGATCTGGATTTCGATACCGCTCGTGGTCTGTACTCGCAGATGCTGAAGGGTGAAGTGCCGGATCTGGAGATGGGCGGCATTTTGATTGCCCTGCGTATTAAAGGGGAAGGGGAAGCGGAAATGCTCGGCTTTTACGAGGCGATGCAGCAGCACACCCTGAAACTGACGCCGCCGGTCGCAAAGCCGATGCCGATTGTGATCCCCAGCTATAACGGCGCGCGCAAGCAGGCGAACCTGACGCCGCTGCTGGCAATTTTGCTCAACAAACTCGGTTTTCCGGTGGTGGTCCATGGCGTTACTGAAGATCCAACGCGCGTGGTGACGGAGAGCATTTTCAAACTGCTGGGGATCGATGCCACGCTGCATGCCGGCCAGGCGCAGGCGAAGCTGGAGGGGCATCACCCGGTCTATATTCCAGTGAGCGTACTCTGCCCGCCGCTGGAAAAACAGCTGGCGATGCGCTGGCGGATGGGTGTGCGTAACAGCGCGCACACGCTGGCGAAGCTGGCTACGCCGTTTGAAAAAGACGCCGCGCTGCGTTTATCCAGCGTTTCGCACCCGGAATACATCACGCGGGTGGGGAAATTCTTTGCTGATATTGGTGGACGCGGGCTGTTGATGCATGGCACGGAAGGGGAAGTTTATGCCAACCCGCAACGATGCCCGCAAATCAACCTGATTGATGCGCAGGGCGAACGCGTGCTTTATGCCCGTGATGATGCGGTAGCGCCGGTAAGTGACGGTGCTGCGAAAGATGCGGAAAGCACTGCGCGCTGGACAGAGCGCTGCCTTGCGGGAAGTGAAGCAGTGCCGGAGTCGCTCAAAATTCAGCTTGCTTGCTGCCTGGTGGCGACAGGTGAAGTGGCGACACTGGAAGAGGGGCTGGCGCGGGTTGCGCAAAACTTCTGATAAAAAAAGCCCGTCACATTTCTGGACGGGCAAAACAGGGTAACAACAGGGTTAATGAGGGTGGAGCACCCAGGCAGAGGGTTAATATGCCGGGGGTAAAACACGGTTTTCGGTTATTTGTAGATAACCGCGGTGCCGCTCAGTTTGTTATTGCCTGTCGCGGACGTGATGCTGTAGCCCGTGGCGCCAGCGGCTTGTGCTTTCTCGGCCAGTTTGGCTTCCAGACCGTCCAGCGTGGTCGCGCCTTCAGCGGAAACAACACCGATTTTATTCAGATTCTCTGCCTGAGCAGTGGTGACTGATTGTGCCGCGAAAGCACCGAAAGAGAGGGTAGACAGCGCGATAGCAGCAACAGCATATTTAATGGTTTTCATAGTTAATCTCTCGCAGGTTATTCTGTTTGGGGAACAATGTTCCGTCGATGTGATGAGTATCACGGTTTTTGGCGGGAGATAAAACCGAAGAGAATTGACGGCCTTATTCTAAAAAATTGAATAAAGATTAATTTATTGAATTTAAATCGATTTAAGGATGCAAACAACGCATTTTCCCACCGCCCGGACTGGCATCCATTTTGGCGGCACATTTTGCTACGTTCAGGGCGGGATTTTATGGAAGTAAAGGCAACCGCTTGCGCTGGTTACACACGTCAGGAAAGGTCAACGTAGCTGGCTGTCTTTCGAACCTCTGCGATTATATCCTGAAAATGTGGAGTTATGTAAATCTTTCTCCTGCTGACAGGTGATGCACAAGCGTACCCCGGGAATCGCTTTACGCCGTGCTTCCGGAATTGGCTCACCGCACTCTTCGCAAACCTTTAAACTTTCGCCGGATGGTAAACCGCTGCGCGCACGTGCGACGGCATCGTCAATGGTACTGTCGATTTGCTGCTGAACTGCGCCATCATTTGCCCAACCTGAAGCCATAATGTGTTCTCCCGGGCTAAAACCATAATTATAGCAAACTGCCCGGCGGCGCTGATGTCGGGCCGGGCGAACGGTAAAATCGTTGCCCGGCGAAGAGGCTAGCGGTTATCCGGGCGCGTCAAATCGAAACGCTGCGCTTCGCTAATGCCGTAGTAGGCTGAAGGGCCACCCGCACGCAGCACCGGCTCTGCTTTTGCCGTCTGGTAGATGCCGTTTTCCAGCAACGTCTCATCAATATGCACGGCAACCACTTCACCGAGCACCAGCCAGCTATCAACCGGCGTCCCGTCGGCGGCGGTCAATTGAATACACTGCGAGAGGCGGCATTCGAAGTTGACCGGGCTTTCCGCCACGCGTGGCGTTTTGATGACCCGGCTGGCTGCGGGCGTCAGACCCGCACGGGCAAACTCATCTTCGCCGTGTGGTAACGAAGCGGACGTTTCATTCATGGGTACGGCCAGTGCGCGTGTTGTCAGATTCCAGACGAACTCTTTGCTTTCCGTAATATTACGTACGCTGTCTTTCCAGCCGCTGCTGGCGAAGCCAATAATCGGCGGGCGATAATTAAAGCAGTTAAAAAAACTATATGGGGCGAGGTTCCGTCGGCCCTGCCCATCCAGCGAGGCGATCCAGCCGATGGGGCGCGGGCCAATAATGGCATTCAGGGGATCATGGGGTAGACCATGACCTTTTGCAGGTTCATAAAAATACATAGCGCTTTCCGGTCGTTAAAAAACAGATTCTTCAGCCTCACTTATTTACCCGACCATCGTCAACGGGTATCTTACGCCGCTGCTAACAGGAGAATGCCATGAATGCCCAGAAGCCGGGTCTGCACCCGCGTAACCGCCACCACAGCCGCTACGATCTCGACGCGCTGTGCGCCGTGAACCCGTCACTGCGCGCGTTTCTTACCACTAACCCGAACGGTGAGACGACCATCAATTTTGCCGATCCGCAGGCAGTTAAAGCCCTGAACAAAGCGCTGCTGGCACAATTCTATGGCGTGCGCGAATGGGATATTCCCGACGGTTTCCTCTGCCCGCCAGTGCCGGGGCGTGCGGATTACGTTCACCATCTGGCGGATGTGCTGGCGGAAAGCAACGACGGCAAGGTGCCGACGCAGGCCAGCGTGCTGGATATTGGCACTGGTGCCAACTGCATCTATCCGCTGATTGGCGCGCATGAATACGGCTGGCGTTTTACCGGCAGCGAAGTTCACGATCAGGCCTTTGCCAGCGCACAGGCGATCATCAACGCCAACCCTGGGTTGAGCCGTGCGGTACGGTTGCGTCGACAGAAAGATCCGGCGTCTGTTCTCACTGGTATTATTCATAAAAATGAGCAGTACGATGCGGTTCTCTGCAACCCACCGTTTCATGATTCCGCGCAAAGCGCGCAGGCTGGCAGTGAGCGCAAGCGTCGCAATCTGGGCCAGTCGGTTAACGATGCGGCCAACTTTGGTGGCCAGCAGCAGGAGTTGTGGTGCGAAGGCGGCGAAGTGGCTTTTATCAGCAAGATGATTGCTGAAAGCCAACAGTTTGCGCGCCAGGTGTTGTGGTTTACCTCGCTGGTGTCTCGCGGCGATAATCTGCCCGAGCTGTATCGCGCCTTGACCCAGGCCGGCGCCGTGAAAGTGATGAAAAAAGAGATGGCGCAGGGCCAGAAGCAGAGCCGTTTTATCGCCTGGACGTTTCTCGATGAGGCCCAGCGTAAACGCTGGGCGCAGACGCGTTTTAAAGGGTAGGTTCTGCCGGCGGTGGCGGGCTGGCGGGTAAAACTGTCGGTGCTGCGCTTTCCGGCGCTGGTAACATCTGGTATGTCTGCACCGGCGGGCGCACGCCTGCACGGTCGAAATGCTTTTTCACCATCGTGTCGAGGGCAAAACGCACTGTCCACTGTTTCAGCGGCAGGGTCGTGCAGGTGACGCGAAGCGTGAATGCCGTGTTGGTCAGTCCGACCAGCCCGGCAAAAGACGGCTCGCCGATAATCAAGCCGCGGATCTCCTCCTGCTCCATCAGTTCTGCCACGGCATCTTTTAACGCCTGATTCGCTTTATCGGTATCCTCCTGGCGATTTACGTCGTAATTCGCCACCACCGAGCCAATGCCGCGCACAAAATTGGCGAAAGTGGTGATCGATGACCACGGAATAATGTGGTACGCACCAGTATCCTGACGTACGCCAACGGAGCGAATCGACATTCGCTCTACGGTGCCGGTTAGCGGGCCGATAGTGACCAAATCCCCGGTGTTCATGCCGTTTTCAAACTGGATAAAAATGCCGGTGATAATATCTTTCACCAGCGTTTGCGAGCCAAACGAGATAGCCAGCCCGAGCGCCCCGGCCCCGGCCAGCAATGGCGCGATATTCACGCCAATTTCCGACAGCACAATCATCACCGTTATGGTACTTATCACCACTGCCAGCGCATTGCGAAACAGCGTCAGCAGTGTGCGGGTGCGCGCGCTTGGCAGCGGGCGACCGTGAATATCCGACGCCAGCCGGTTTTCAATAATACTGGCAAGCAGGGTCCAGCCCACGGCGGAGAAGAAGAGGATCAAGGCAATACGGATGAGGATATCGACGGTTTTCTCGCCCGCACCGTAATTCAGCCAGTGCCAGACATCAAACAGCCCCCAGGCGTTCAGCAGCAGCATGATGGTTGCGCAAACCACCAGAATCCGTGCGGCTTTTAACGACGCCGAGAGCCAGCCATTGAGCCGTTTTTGCAGTTCGGGATAGTTGCGCTGTACCTGTGGCGACAGGGTGATGGTCTTATTCAACCAGCGCGACAATACGCCAGAAAGAAACGCAGCAATGCTCAGAATCGCCAGGCTATTGACCGTGGCACCCATCATGAATTTCAGGCTGTTACCGGGATCAAACAGCGAAAAGAAAAACAACACAATAAAGTAAGCGCTGGCGAGCCAGTGCCAGATCAACGCAAACGCGCGGATAAACAAGCTAAAAAAGGCCAGCGAGTGATCCGCCAGCACAATTAAGTTGTGCTGAATTTGCCGCTTATTATGAAAAATAAGGTACAGCGCCCATACGGTAATGCAGAGCATGATCACCACATTCGCCAGCGCGCCAAACTGCACGTTTACCTGATTGGAAATAATCGGCACTGCAACCAGCAAACCGTAGCCAATCAGGCTGCTCAGCGCACTCAGACGCATATGCCAGTAGCGAGCGGTTTCATCGGTAATGCGAAATGGGCGCAGATCGGCAATACGCGGGCAGAAAATCAGCCGCAAAATCGCTTTAAAAAACTCAATCAGCGCAAAGGCGTTCAGGAACAGGCTTTGTTGAAAGGCAATGGTACTGTTGCCTGCGTTAAGGTTCGCGCTAAGCAACTGACCGACAAATATTGTTAACGCCAGCAGCATCAGGTCGATAATAAACGCGCCGATAATCATTGAGGGCAGTTGTAACCAGTTACTGCGGTCGCGGTTTTTACGCCGTCCCCAGGCGCCCATTTTGCGATACAGCGGCGATACCGCTAAGCGAACAAGAAACCAGAAAGCAAAAACCAGCGCGGCCAGTAGCAGGAAGTGACTGGCGGCGTTGCTGAAGGTCTGCGGGTTAAAGGCTTTGTGGGGCGAACCGGTGATATTGCGATACAGCTGAGCAAAACGGGATGCCAGTGCATTGCCATAATGTTCACTCACCTCGGTTACGTTTTCCAGCACCGTTTTTTGCTCTTTCACCTCGGGCGGGGTGAGTTCCGGCACGGGTTCTTGTGCTGGCGCGGTGGCAACTTTGCGTAGCTGATCGATCAGTTCCTTGCGCGACTCATCGTTTTCCAGCACGTCCGCAAGTGCGGCATAAGCGGCCTTTTTCTGCTCGACATTGGGCTCACTCGTTTGCGTGGAAGGCGCAGGCGTGGTTGTCGCAGAGGTAATGCCGGGTATCGTCGCAGCCTGTAACGGCGCGCACCACAACCCAATCAATAGCAGGATCCACGGCATGTGCTCCTCCGGTGAGAAAGTCCAGCAAAATGATAAGTATAGATGCCGTACCGCGGCCGCGATGAATTGAGAAGAATCTGGGGGAGTGCCCCTCCGCAAGGAGGGGCGGGGGTAAATCAGGAGACGTGTTGCAGGAATTCCTGCAGGCGCTGGCTCGGCGGATTTTCGATCAGCTGCTGAGGGTTGCCATCTTCGGCAATGCGGCCTTTATCGATGAAAATCAGGCGTGAGGCCACTTTCTCGGCGAAGCCGATTTCGTGGGTCACGATGACCATAGTCATGCCTTCTTCGGCCAGATCCTGCATCACTTTCAGCACTTCGTGACGCAGTTCCGGGTCGAGTGCAGAGGTTGGCTCATCAAACAGCATCATTTTCGGTTTGACTGCCAGCGCGCGGGCAATCGCCACACGCTGCTGCTGACCACCGGAAAGCTCAGACGGATAGTGGTGACCTCGCTCAGCGAGACCGACTTTCGCCAGCAGATCTTTCGCCAGTTTTTCTGCGTCTTCTTTCTTTGCGCCGCGTACACGAATCGGGCCAAACATGACGTTTTCCAGCGCGGTCAGGTGCGGGAACAAATAAAACTGCTGGAACACCATGCCCGCTTCCTGGCGGATCAGGCGCTCGTCCACTTTTGGATCGTTAACTTTCAGACCATCGACAATCAGATCGCCGCTGGTGATCTCTTCCAGTTTGTTAATGCAGCGCAGCAGCGTCGATTTCCCGGAGCCCGACGGCCCGATAATCACCACCACTTCACCCTGAGTAATGTTCAGATCGATATTGTGCAGCACCTGGGTTTGACCGAAGTGCTTGGAAACGTTTTTAAATTCAATCACAGGATTTTCATCCTTTTTTCAAGACGGCGGAGCACGATGTTCAGCGCCTGGGTAATGATCAGATAAATCACCCCAACGGCGGTCCAGATTTCCAGCGCACGGAAGTTACCGGCAATGATTTCCTGGCCCTGACGGGTTAATTCGGCTGCGCCGATAACAATAAACAGCGACGTGTCTTTGATGCTGATGATCAACTGGTTACCCAGCGGCGGCAGCATGCGACGCAGCGCCAGCGGCATGATCACATGGCGGATAGTTTCAACGCGGGAAAGCCCCAGCGCCTGGCCCGCTTCGCTGAACCCTTTATGGATGGACAGCACGGAGCCGCGGGTGATTTCGGCGATATAAGCCCCGGAGTTGATCATGATGGTGATCACCGCGGCGCTGAAGGTGTCGATACGAATATCGGGGAAGGCCATTGGCAAGGCGAAGTAAATGTACATCACCTGAACGACGATTGGCGTACCGCGAATAACTTCGATGAATACCAGTGCGATGTGGTTAGAAATCCAGCCGCCATAGGTACGGGCTAAACCGGCCAGCAGGCCGATAACGATACCGCCAGCCAGACCAAGGATTGAGATCCATAAGGTCATTTTGGCCCCGTCAAGCAAAAGCGGAATGGCGGGCCAGATGGCGCTCCAGTCAAACTGCATGATGTGTTCCTGTATACCGTGGTTTTAACAAAAAGCATCGGAGGCGAAAGCCGCCTCCGAGGTGTAACACTTTATTTTTTAATAATTATTTAGGTTCGGTGCCGAACCATTTTTTGTAGATTTCGTTGTAAGTGCCGTTGTCGTGCAACGTTTTCAGCGCACCGTTCACTTTCTCGCGCAGTTCATCGCTGCCTTTCGGGAAAGCAATACCGTACTGCTGCGCTTCCAGAGAGTCGCCGACAGCTTTGAACTGACCGTTGCCAGCAGTTTTGATGAAGTACAGGATGTTCGGCGTGTCGTGCAGTACAGCGTCAGCGCGGCCAGTGCCCAGTTCCATATACGCGTTATCGATGTTCGGGAACTGACGCAGGTCTTTGGTCTTGATGTTCGCTTTCGCGTAGTCAACGGAACCGGTGCCGCTCTTCACTGCCAGCACTTTACCATCGAGGTCTTTCACGCTTTTCACGTCGTTGTTGTTGGCTTTCACCATCACCAGCAGGCCGCTTTTGTAGTAGCCGTCAGAAAAATCGATGGCTTTTTTACGTTCTTCCGTAATGGTGATACCCGCCAGCGCCAGATCGATGTTTTTGGTTTGCAGCGCAGGAATGATGCCGCTGAAGTCCATCGGTTTCAGTTCGTAATCCAGTTTCAGTTCTTTGGCGATCGCTGCCCACAGATCCACGTCGAAACCAACATATTGGTTACCTTGTTTGAATTCGAAAGGAACGAACGCAGTGTCGGTGGCGACAACCAGTTTTTTATCAGCAGCCTGAGAAGAGACGGCAAAAGCGAGAGCGAGTGCAGCCAGGGAAAATTTCAATACAGACTTCATAGTTTTTCCTTTTGTATCCGGGGAACGAACCCCTGCGAGAATGAACGCAGTATGAAAAAATCATGCCAGGTTTACAACCTATTGTTTTGTAAAGGCGAACCTTTACCCGGTTGCACAATAAGTGTAGCAACAATAGCCGTGCGCACCATTTTGAGTCACTGTTTTGGTGCATTCTGGCGGCGTGGCCTGTTTTGCTTTTTTTTAGCGCAGATCGTGGGGTGAAAACAATCAGTTATTAACAGTTTTGTGATGGGATAATTACGAAGTGATAACTTTGTGGGCGTAAAGGGGAAATAATGCGCACTGTAATGGTGCAAAACCCTGCGCGTGAGGCGCAGGGCGTATAGGCAAAACTTATGTTTTACTCAATGTTGGATTCGATGAACCACAAGAATTTATCCAGGTCGCGGGAAGCGGCGGTGAAGATATCAGCGGTATCTTCGTCTTTCGCTTCGCCAATGGCGTTACGCACATCGTTGGCAACTACCGCGTAACGATCGGCCAGTTCTTTGAGGTGATCCTGCACGCTATGGATATCCAGCGGGTAGCTTTTCAGCGCGGTTTTGCTGTTAATCACCTGTGTGGTGCCCAGTGCGACACCGCCCAGCTGTACGGCGCGTTCTGCCATGGTATCAAGGTGGGTTACCAGCGCAGTACGGAAGCCATCCAGCATTTCATGTACGGCAATGAAGTTAGCACCGCGCATATTCCAGTGGGCCTGTTTAGTGATCAGAGACAGGTCAATGAACTGGATCACCTGGCGATTCAGCAGCTCAATGGTCGCTTTTTTATCGCTATCCGATACATCGTTGCGGGTATAAAGCAGATTAGACGCTTTCGTTTTAACCAGTTTAGCGGTACTCATAATCTCATATCCTCTTGATGTTTGTGTCCCAGGAAATTACCGAAACTAAGTATAGCACCAGATTTTCGCTGACAGTCTTGGCTGTACCTATCAGTTCGATAGCGAATATAAAATATAGGAAAGGATTTCAGGATGACGCAACTAATCAAATGAAATGTAAGATAATTCTAATAACTTATTATTTTTAAAATGCGAATGATTCTATTTAATGCAGGATGCAGGGAAAAGTAAGAAATAATGTCTGCGGCGGGGTTGGATATTTGGCATAAGAAGGATCTCATGCCAAATAATAGTTATTTAGCCGATATCAATTTTTTTGACTGTCGCTTCCCGACGCAGCGTGAGTGTCGAGCCCATCGACGCAATAATAATCGCCGCCAGCGCCAGCGCTTGCTGGAATGTTAGCGTTTCACCGAGGAAAATCATGCCGGAAATTGCCGCCATCGCCGGTTCCATACTCATCAATGTGCCGAATGTGCGAGTCGGTAAGCGCGTCAGGGCGATCATTTCCAGCGAGTAAGGCAGGGCGGTGGATAAAATCGCCACGGCGATCCCCAGCGGCAGAACAGACCAGTGCCACAGCACTTCCCCCGCCTGGAACGCGCCAAGCGGCACAAAAACTACCGCCGCAATTAATGAACCCAGCGCTACTGTTGCCGGGCCATGCTCTTCCCCGGCGCGCTGCCCGGAAAGGATATAGATTGCCCAGCAAGCGCCAGCACCAAGGGCAAACGCCGCGCCAGTGAGATCAACATGAGAGACATTTTCGCCTAGCGGCAGCAGATACCAGAGGCCAAGTACCGCGAGGATCACCCAGATGAAATCCACCGGGCGGCGTGAGGCGAAAAGCGCCACCGCCAGCGGGCCGGTAAATTCCAGCGCCACCGCAACGCCGAGCGGTATCGTCTGGATCGATAAATAGAACATATAGTTCATGGCGCCGAGCGACAGGCCATAAAACAGCAGCGGCAGACGTTGTTCACGGGTAAAACGTAAACGCCATGGCTTAAACACCACGACCAAAATAATCGTGCCAAGTGCGAGACGCAACGCGGTGACGCCCGGTGCGCCAACCAGCGGGAAGAGTGATTTCGCCAGCGACGCGCCTCCCTGAATGGACATCATCGCCACAAGCAATATGAGCACCGGCAACCAAACCGGTAATTTACGAGACTGCGCAGGCATCCTTTCTCCCGTCAATTTCTGTCAAATAAAGTAAAAGAGGCAGTCTACTTGAATTACCCCCGGCTGGTTGAGCGTTTGTTGAAAAAAAGTAACTGAAAAATCCGTAGAATAGCTCCCCTCTGATGGTTAATTAACCTATCCATTTAAGAATTATCTGGATGAATGTGCCATTAAATACGCAGCATAATGGTGCGTTGTGCGGGAAAAGTGCTTTTTTTTGAAAGGGTTGGTCAGTAACGGAAACTTTCTGTTACATCAAATGGCGCTTTAGACCCCAATTCCCGCAAAGAGTTTCTTAACTAATTTTGATATATTTAAATGCGTAGGACGTAGGATTTACTTGAAGCACATTTGAGGTGGATTATGAAAAAAATTGCATGTCTTTCAGCACTGGCCGCACTTCTGGCGGTTTCTGCAGGTTCCGCAGTAGCAGCTACTTCAACCGTAACTGGCGGTTACGCTCAGAGCGACGCTCAGGGTATTGCTAACAAAACTAACGGTTTCAACCTGAAATATCGCTACGAGCAGGACAACAACCCGCTGGGTGTTATCGGTTCCTTTACTTACACTGAAAAAGATCGCACCGAAAGCAGCGTTTATAACAAAGCGCAGTACTACGGCATCACCGCAGGTCCGGCTTACCGCATCAACGACTGGGCGAGCATCTACGGTGTTGTGGGTGTAGGTTACGGTAAATTCCAGCAGACTGTAGACACCGCTAAAGTGTCTGATACCAGCGACTACGGTTTCTCTTACGGTGCTGGTCTGCAGTTCAACCCGATGGAAAACGTTGCTCTGGACTTCTCCTACGAGCAGAGCCGTATTCGTAACGTAGACGTTGGCACCTGGATTGCCGGCGTAGGTTACCGCTTCTAATCGCTTCGGCGATAATAAAAAATCCGCCCACTGGGCGGATTTTTTTTATCTGCAATTTACTTCAGAGATTACCGCTTACTGCGCGTATCGAAGAGATCCGTACCGAGATGGTTATAGTCAACTTTCTGTAACTTAAAGTTGGTAATGTACGCTGGCCCGGCTTTTTGCTCGGACATAAAACGGTAAGGATTTTTAATCTGCTCTGCGCTGATCCCCGTCCACTGCGAAAAGAAACTCAAAAAGTCGTTCGCTGAACGGCGCGCTTTAATTACCCGATGTTTGGTATCGTCGCTGGAAAGCACCATAAATGGCACCTGGAAGTCCTGCTGAAAAGTATCGGCGTGCGCCAGGTACTGCACTTCTTTTCCGCGTTCTTTAATCGCCAGTCCGTGATCCGAGAAGTAAACCATCGAAAAACTTTCGCCGGTATTAACCAGTTGCGAATACATTTTCCCGAGGAAATCATCGGTCTGCGTGATGGAATAGAGGTAGCAGGAAGTCTCTTTTGACTGCACAAACTCATTGTACTTGCCGCCGGTGCGATCGCAGGCCTGCGGGTGCGAGCCCATCAAATGCAGCACAATCAGCTGCGGCTGGGTGCGTTTTGTGCTCAGGACCTGATTGGTCAGTTTTAACAGATCCTCGTCGCGGGTGTTTTTATCTGCTTCGAAGTCACCACGTTTCAAAAACTGCACTTCATCGGCACGCTTAGCGATACTGGCGATGGCGGTGTCGTACTCGCCAATTTGCCCCTGATTAGAAAACCACCAGGTCTGGAAACCGGCACGGTTCGCCAGCGTGACAAAATTATCCTGATACTGCGGTTTGTCATCTACCACGCGGTTTAACGTCAGGCCAAGGGATTTTTGTGTTGAACCGCTCGCGGAAATGTAATCCGTAAACAGCGTGCCGTTCACCTGGCTGGCAAACGGAGTGTTATTCCAGTGGCCGCCAAAGGCGCCCAGCGCGTCACGACGTGCGCTTTCGCCAATCACCACCACGTAAGTATGGTATTTCGGTTTTACCGCCAGCACAGTCCAGGTGTCTTTCACACTGGCGAGCGCGGCCATATTTTTCTGTTCTTCTTTAACAACATAGTAGTTGAACGCCACATCGCGCACGAAACGCAACACCGGAACACCGGTATCAATGATCCTGAATTCGTAACCTTTGAAATGGTTTTGTACCGGGCCAATAAAATAAGACGCGATGCACACAATCGTGCCCAGCGTGTCCCATTTCAGCCACGGCGTGGATCGCACGATTATCCGGCGGCGCAGCGAAATAACGCCCAGCGCAAAAATGAATACGCCGATAGCGTAGTGATACCACGGGAAGATAGTCAGAATTTCCGTCGACTCTTCCATATTGGTCGACAGCAGCGCCAGCAGCGTGTTGAAGTTTGGTGCGCCATATGCCCGACCAAAGGGGAAATAACAGGCGGCAACCAGCGAGATAATCCCGATAACGGTTTTCTGCGCGCGAGGCGCATGACGCCAGAGGATCAGCAGCGCGCAGGTTAAAAGAACCGCATACATCACGCTAAATTCATAACCCAGAGCGAAGTTAATCAACATCGATTGTAAAAAGTAGAAACCCGTCCACGGGTTGAGCGTCTGGCTGCGAAAGGCAACGGATTCTTTAAGGATTAAGCTCATAGATTACTGTCATGAAAACGCCATGTGCTCACCCTGGCGTTAAGGGTCAAAACCTGCCGAACAGTGCGTGTGAAGAGGGGAGGGGGTCCGCATCTGCGAGCCGCAATTTGTGCAGGGCAGCGCAAAGATAGAGCGAGGCGCGTCGAAGGTCAACAGGGGCTAAACGGTTGTTTTGAGAGAATGATTGCAAATCCAGCAAAAATACGCTGATTTTTAGACGAATTGGCCAGTATGACGGGGGATTGTGACAGAAAAATGAAGCGGCGTACCGCGACGCCGCATTAGTGAGAAGGTTTGTCGGAGTCCTGCTGAGGTTTGCCGGTAATGATATCGGACAACATATTCAGCAGCATTAAACGGACTTTAAAGGGAGAGTGACTAAACACGCGCATACACCTCTTGAACTCATTCATCGTTACCTCCTGCCATTTTCATGCCCTTCGTTCCATGAAGGGTGAACGCATTACATACAGATATAGCACAGGCTATGTTCTATAGCTATGGCTAAGACGTTAATTTTTTGTGCTGATTCACGGATGGTTTACAATGGCGCTTCTCTTATATGATGCTGCACAGGTGTCACACCTTCAGAGGAAGCACAATGAACCGTCGCGCAGGTAAGCAAACAATAAAAAAAGTGACGCTGGTAAATGTAGAAGAGCACGTTGAAGGCTTTCGTCAGGTGCGCGAAGCACATCGTCGCGAACTGATTGATGACTATGTTGAACTGATTTCGGATTTGATCCGCGAAGTAGGCGAAGCCCGCCAGGTGGATATGGCCGCCCGCCTTGGCGTTTCACAACCGACGGTTGCGAAAATGTTAAAAAGACTGGCAACGGTGGGCTTGATTGAACAGATTCCCTGGCGCGGCGTTTTTTTGACTGCGGAAGGTGAGAGGCTGGCGCAGGAGAGCCGCGAGCGTCACCAAATCGTGGAAAGCTTCTTATTGGTACTGGGTGTCAGTCCTGAAATCGCGCGACGCGACGCCGAAGGTATGGAACATCACGTCAGCGAGGAAACGCTGGAGTGTTTCCGTCGCTTCACCCTGCAACATGAGCAACCTCCTGAATGAGTATGCCGTTCTTCCGCGCCCTGGCGCGCGACCGTTTCCTGCATCTGTTACTGCTTATTGGTTTTGCATTGTGCTTTTTTGCCCCGTTTGCGCCGAAAAACTGGCCGGGTGCGATCGACTGGCACACCATTATTACCCTCAGCGGCCTGATGCTGCTGACCAAAGGGGTTGAGCTGAGCGGTTATTTTGATGTGATTGGGCGGCGTATGGTGCGTCGTTTTCATCATCAGCGTCGGCTGGCGATGTTTATGGTGCTGGCTGCAGCGCTCCTCTCCACCTTTCTCACCAATGATGTGGCGCTGTTTATTGTGGTACCGCTGACCATCACGCTGAAGAAACTGTGCGAAATCCCGGTTAACCGGCTGATCATTTTTGAAGCGCTGGCGGTAAATGCCGGGTCGTTATTAACGCCTATCGGAAACCCACAAAACATTCTTATCTGGGGACGCTCTGGCCTCTCTTTCCCGGCGTTCATCTGGCAGATGGCGCCGCTGGCGCTGGCAATGATGGTTACGCTCTTGGTGTTGTGCTGGTTCTGTTTTCCGAAAAAGGCGCTTAACTACCATAGCGGCGTGCAAACGCCGGACTGGCAACCGCGTCTGGTGTGGAGCTGCCTCGGTTTCTACTTAATCTTTATTACCGCGCTGGAGTTGAAACAGGAGTTGTGGGGGCTGGCAATTGTCGCCATCGGCTTCTTGCTGCTGGCGCGGCGGGTAGTGCTGAGCGTGGACTGGACGCTGCTGCTGGTGTTTATCGCCATGTTTATTGATGTCCACCTGCTTATTCAGTTGCCTGCGCTGCACGCGGTGCTGAACAGTGCCAGCCAGTTGTCACCTCCAGGGTTGTGGTTGACAGCCATTGGTCTGTCGCAATTTATCAGTAATGTGCCCGCGACCATTTTGCTGCTCAATTATGTACCGCCGGATACGCTGCTGGCCTGGGCGGTAAACGTTGGCGGCTTTGGTTTGCTGCCCGGTTCGCTGGCCAATCTTATCGCGCTGCGTATGGCAAACGATCGCCGCATCTGGTGGCGCTTTCATCTTTATTCCATGCCGATGCTGCTGTGGGCGGCGCTGGTGGGATACGGATTACTCTTATTCAGATAGTGCTGATTTGTCAGTTTATCCTGGCAAATGTATAGCAACCGCCTAACTTTAGTTAACGGCGCATCCCTGGCGCCGTTACCTGACAGGACTGTTGCGAAACTATGGCAGAAAACACAACGCATCCTGACGATGTTCAGGACGATAACAACCAAAACCCACGTAAACGCCCCGGAAAGAAGCCACTGATTATCCTCGCCATTGTTGTCGGCGTGATGGTGATCGTTGCGCTGGTGTGGTGGTTTTTAACCCGTAATGAAGAGACCACAGACGACGCCTTTACCGATGGCGACGCGGTGACGATCGCGCCGAAAGTGGCCGGTTACGTCACTGAGTTGCGGGTGAAAGATAACCAGCGCGTCAAGAAAGGGGATTTGCTGGTCACGATTGACCCGCGCGATGCCACCGCGCAGCGCGATCAGGCGCAAGCGCAACTGGGGCTGGCAATCGCACAGCTTCACCAGGCGCAGGCGCAACTGGACTTATCAAAAGTGCAGTATCCCGCTCAGCGTGACGAAGCGCGCGCACAGGTACTGAACGCAAAAGCAGACCTGGCGAATGCCGAAGCCGCTTATCGCCGTCAGCGTGGTGTCGATCCTCGCGCCACCACACAACAAAATATTGACAGCGCCAATGCCCAGTTGCGTAGCGCGCAGGCACAACTTGCCAGCGCCCAGGCACAGCTGGAAGTCGCCGACCAGGTGCAGTTGCAAATCCGCCAGCAGGAAACCAATGTCGAAGCGCGCCAGCAGCAAGTGGCGCAGGCAAAAGCGCAGCTGGAAACCGCGAATCTGAATTTATCCTGGACGGAGATTCGTGCCCCATTCGATGGCTTTATCACCAAACGCAATGTGCAAAACGGTACATTAGTGCAGGCGGGCACCGCGTTGTTTTCCCTGGTCTCACCGGATGTGTGGGTGGTGGCGAACTTTAAAGAGTCGCAGCTGGAGCGGATGCGCCCGGGAAATAAAGTCAGCGTCAAAGTGGATGCGTGGCCGGATCTGGAGCTGGAAGGGCATATCGATAGCATCCAGCAGGGCAGCGGGTCGAAGTTCGCCGCTTTCCCTTCAGAAAATGCGACTGGCAACTTTGTCAAAATCGTTCAGCGCGTGCCGGTGAAAATCGTCATCGATAAAGGCCTGGATCCCAACAAACCGTTGCCGTTAGGCCTTTCCGTTGAACCGAAGGTGACGCTGGAATGACGGATCACAGCCACGAGAACTGGAAACCCGCCAGTAACCCGTGGGCGGTGGCGTGGGTCGTCACCCTCGCGGTGTTTATGGAGATCCTCGATACCACGATTGTCAACGTGGCGCTGCCGCACGTCGCCGGGTCGCTCTCCGCCAGTTATGACGAATCAACCTGGGTGCTGACCAGCTACCTGGTGGCGAATGGGATCGTCCTGCCGATCTCCGCTTTTCTCAGTCGCACCTTTGGGCGCAAGCAGTTTTTCCTGATCTGCATTGTGATGTTTACCGTCTGTTCGTTTCTGTGCGGAATTGCCACCGAACTGTGGCAAATCATCCTGTTTCGTATTTTGCAGGGCTTTTTTGGCGGCGGTTTGCAACCCACGCAGCAATCGGTGTTGCTGGATTACTTCAAGCCGGAAGATCGCGGCAAAGCCTTTGGTTTGTCGTCTATCGCCATTATTGTCGCTCCGGTGCTGGGGCCAACGCTGGGCGGCTGGATAACCGATAACTACTCCTGGCGCTGGGTCTTTTTTATCAATATCCCGGTGGGCATTATTACGGTTCTGGCGATTTACCAGCTGCTGGAAGATCCGCCCTGGGAGCGCAAATCGAAGCAGAAATTGTCCATCGACTGGCCGGGCATTGGCCTGATTGCGCTGGGGCTGGGTTGTCTGCAGGTGATGCTCGATCGCGGTGAAGATGAAGACTGGTTTAACTCCGATTTCACCCGTATTTTCGCCGTTCTCACCGCAATTGGTATTGTCGGGGCTATTTACTGGCTGCTGTATGCCAAAAAGCCGGTGGTCGACTTGCGCTGCATGGCAGACAAGAACTTTACGGTTTCCAGCTTGCTGATGGCCGGCATGGCGATGATCCTCTATGGCAGCTCGGTGGTGATCCCGCAACTGGCGCAGCAGGATCTGGGCTACACCGCCACGTGGTCCGGGCTGGTGCTGTCGCCCGGCGCAGTGTTGATTGTGCTGACCATTCCGCTGGTGTTGAAACTGATGCCGGTGGTGCAGACGCGCTGGATAATCGCCTTCGGCTTTTTCTGCCTGGCCGCCTCATTCTGGTGGTCGCGTACGCTGGCGCCGGATATCGACTTTGAAACGCTGATGCTGTTTCGCAGCGCCCAGTCGATTGGGCTGGGTTTCCTGTTCGTACCGTTGACGACCATCGCCTTTATCTCGATCCCGCGCCAGCTTAATGCCGATGCGGCAGCGCTGTTTACCATGTTCCGTAACGTGGCGGGATCGGTTGGTATTTCGCTCTCGACGGCGGCGATCACCGAGCGCTCGCAGGCGCATATGTCGCACTTATCAGAGCATACCTCTCCCTTTAATGAGCAATTTCAGCAGGCTTTACGTGAATCCGCGGAGGCGATCCGTAACTTCACCAGCCTGGTCGGCGATCCGCTGACCAGCGCTACCGGGCAGATGTACAAAGCGATGATCGCCCAGTCGCGTTTTCTTGCCTATATCGACGTGTTCACCATCCTCAGTTTGGTGGCGTTATTGCTGATTCCTTTTTGTTTATTGCTTTCGCCGATCAAAAGCGAAGGCAGCGCAGGAGCACATTAATATGACGTGGTGTCGTTTTCCCGTAACCCTGTTGTCGCTGTGGCTTGCCGGTTGTGCTGTCGGGCCGGATTACCAGGCGCCCAAACCGCAAACGCCTGCGCGCTGGAATGATCCGGGTGACAAAGCGGTTAAATCGCAGGCCTCTTCGCAGGCGGTGAATCCGCGCTGGTGGACAACCTTCCAGTCGCCGCAGTTGAACAGCCTGATTGAGCGGGCGATAAAAGATAACCTTTCGCTCCAGCAAACCGTCCTGCGCATTGCCGGTGCGCGCGAGCAGATTAACCAGGCGGGTGGCGCGTTTCTGCCAGCGGTTAACGGGTCGCTGAAAGCGACTCGCCAGCAACTGGGCATTGAAGGTGAGCTGAAATCCCATAACGTGGAGGGCCAGTTGCAGGATGCTGACCCGGCGATCAGCGGGGCGCTTGGCGCGCTTACCCAACCGGTAAATCTCTATCAGGGCAGTTTTGATGCCCAGTGGGAGCTGGATCTGTGGGGCAAAGTAAGACGCCAGGTAGAAGCGGCGTCGGCGCAGCAACAACAGGCAATTGAACAACGTAACGATGCGCTGGTGTCGCTGGAAGCCGAAGTGGCGCGCGCGTGGCTGCAACTGCGCGGTGCGCAGAACATCATTAGTACGCTGAAAACCCAAATCGACAGCGCGCAGCAGACATTTACGCTGACCGAAAACCGGCAAAAAGGCGGACTTTCACCTCAACTGGATGTGGAAAACGCCCGCGCGCAGGTCGGCAATCTGGAAGCACAACTCCCGCAATATGAAGCGCAGGAGCGCCAGGCGATGAACGCGTTAGCGATCCTGCTCGGTAAACCGCCTGGTGCGCTGGACAGCGAATTGCGCAATGCGCAGCCGTTACCCGCGCTGCCGGACATTGTACCCACCGGAATTCCGTCGACGCTGGCGCGCCGTCGGCCGGACGTTCGCGAAGCGGAAGCCAGCCTGCATGCGGCGACCGCACAGATTGGCGTTTCGGTTGCGCAGTTGTTTCCCAGCTTGTCATTGAGCGGCCAGTTTGGTCTGCGCAACAGCGAAACCAACTGGCTTACCGACTGGAGCAGCCATTTTTATAGCTTCGGACCGCAGATTTCGATTCCCATTTTCCAGGGGGGGCGGCTGGTGTCCAGCGTCAAGCTGGCACGTGCTGAGCAGGGCGCGGCGGTGCTGAACTATCGCCAGACGGTGCTCAGTGCGCTGGGTGATGTGGAAAATGCGCTGGTCAGTTACCGCGCCGATCAGCAGCGTGAAGCGGGACTGGATAAAACGCTCAGTGCGCTGCAAAACGCCTTCTCGCTTGCCACCGACAGCTACCGTCAGGGGATCGCCAGTTTTATCGATGTGCTGGATGCTCAGCGTCAGCTGGCGCAGGCCAGCCAGCAGCGCGAGCAGGCGCGGGTACAAAGCAGCCTCGATCTGGTGGCGTTGTATAAAGCGCTCGGCGGCGGCTGGGAACCGTATCAGAATGTGCAACTCCCTGATTACAAAGTGTTTGGTGAAGCGCCGCGCGGATAATCAGAGAATTGGGCAAGAAACAGGCAGGATCCTCACATTCGCCGCCGCAGAGGATTGCGTATAACTGTCTGCGTCAACTAAACAGATGAGGAGACGCCATCATGCGCTACAAAAAACTGGGTAATACCGGACTGTTTGTTTCTGAACTGTGCCTCGGCACCATGACGTTTGGCGGTGACGACAGCGAGAGCATGTGGAGCAAAATCGGCCAGTTGCAACAGGCGCAAGCCGAGCAGCTGGTTGGCAGCGCGCTCGATGCCGGTATTAACTTTATCGATACCGCTAACGTCTATTCCGACGGGCGTTCGGAGGAGATCACCGGCCAGGCATTGAAAAACCTGAAAGTGCCGCGTGAAAACGTTATCGTCGCGACCAAAGTGTTTGGCGAAACCGGCACCGCCGGGGTGAACTCGCGCGGCAGTTCGCGCTATCACATCATGAATAGCGTGAAAGAGAGCCTCAAGCGTATGCAACTGGATCATATTGATCTCTACCAGTTACATGGCTTTGATCCGGCCACACCCATCGAGGAGACGCTTTACGCGCTGGATAACCTTGTTCAGCACGGGCATGTGCGCTATATCGGCGTCTCTAACTGGGCAGCGTGGCAAATCGCCAAAGCGCTGGGGATTTCGGAGCGTCTTGGGCTGGCGCGCTTTGCCTCGCTTCAGGCTTACTACACCATTGCCGGCCGCGATCTGGAACGTGAACTGGTGCCGATGATGCAGAGCGAAGGCGTGGGGCTGATGGTCTGGAGCCCGCTGGCGGGCGGCTTGCTGAGCGGTAAATATAGCCGCGACGGTCAGGCGGAAGCCGGTGGACGCCGCCTGGCGTTTGATTTCCCGCCGGTGAATAAAGACCGCGCTTTTGATTGCGTGGACGTTATGCGCACCATCGCCGACAGCAAAGGGGTTTCCGTGGCGCAAATCGCGCTGGCCTGGCTGCTGCATCAGCCGGTGGTCAGCAGCGTGATTATTGGCGCGAAACGCCCGGAACAACTGGACGATAACATTGCGGCGACGGCGATCCGCCTGAGTAATGACGAACTGCAGCAACTGGATGCTGTGAGCGCACTGCCGCGCGAATATCCCGGCTGGATGTTTGAGCGTCAGGGGGAATACCGCCGTAACCAGCTAAAACAACAGTAATTATCCTTCCTCTCAAACGCGACGCTCACCCCGTCGCGTTTTTCTTTTCTTTCGAATAGCGTCACAAAATCGCATCGTCCCTTTTGCCCATTTTTTCGCCGTTATCTATATGACTAGTCATATCTTAAAAATGACTAGTCATGGAGAAGCGCGATGAGCAAAACGTTACCGAACGGCTTTTTATGGGGTAACTCCGTATCCAGCATGCAGACCGAAGGCGCGTGGAACGAGGGCGGAAAAGGGATGTCGGTCTATGATATTCGCGAACCCAGCGAATTTGCCTCCGACTGGAAAGTCGCCACAGATTCCTACCACCGCTATCAGGAGGATTTCGACCTGATGCAGGATCTGGGCATGAACTGCTACCGTTTCCAGATTTCCTGGAGCCGCGTTTGCCCGCAGGGTGATGGCGAGTTCAATGACGAGGGTATCGCCTTTTATGACCGCTTTATCGACGATCTGCTGGCGCGCGGCATTGAGCCGATGATCTGCCTCTACCACTTTGATATGCCGCTGGCGTTGGCAGAGCAGTACAACGGTTTTGCCGACCGGCGCGTGCAGGACGCTTTTGTACGCTACGGCAAAAAGATGATCGACTGCTTTGGCAGCCGGGTGAAGTACTGGCTGACGTTTAACGAGCAGAATATTTACCACATGCCTGGCGCGTTTCAGGTCGGTGGCTATCTGCAAGGTGAGAAAACCCTGCGTGAGCTTTATCAGATTCAGCACCATGTGATGATGGCACATGTGCTGCTGACCCATTATCTGCACGCTACCCAGCCCGGAAAATTAATGGGCGGCATGCTGGCGCACCAGCTGGTTTATCCGGCGACCTGCAAACCGCGCGATGTGTTTTGCGCCACGCAATATGACGAATTCCTCAATCAAAACTTACTGCGAGTGTATGCCGGGCAGGGGTACAGCCCGGAAGTGCTGGCGGTGGTCGAAAGAGAAGGTTTTCGCGATATCTACCGTGATGAGGATTTGGCGGAAATCGCGCGGGTCAAAAACGACTTTATGGCGTTTAGTTACTACGCCAGCAAAACCCTCGACAGCGATGCCATTGCGCCGGGAACCCCGGTCAATTATTTCCTGCAACAGGGCGATAAAGCGAACCCGTATCTTGAGGCGACCGAATGGGGCTGGCAAATCGATCCACTCGGTTTTCGCGCCATTATTACCCGCTATTACAACGACTGGCGCTTGCCGGTGTTCCCGATTGAAAACGGCATCGGCGTGATTGAAGAGTGGGACGGCGTTAACCCGATTGAGGACGATTACCGCATTGCTTATCACCGCGACCATATCCAGGCGATGCAGGACGCCATCTTTGAGGACGGCGCACAGGTGTTGGGCTACCTCGGCTGGGGCTTGATCGACATTCTCAGTTCCCAGGGCGATATGCGTAAGCGCTACGGCGTGGTGTACGTCAATCGCGAAAACCACGACCTGAAAGATTTAAAACGCGTACCGAAAAAGAGCTATCGCTGGCTGCAACAGCTGATTCGCAGCAACGGCCGCGACATGTAAGTAACGATTGAGAGGGTAGCCGCAATGTCTGACAGCAATATCACGCCGAAAATGCAGTCATTCGTCGATAAATTTGTCGAGTTCTCCGCCCGGCTGGCAAACCAGGTGCATCTGCGATCGCTGCGTGACGCGTTTGCGGCGGTGATGCCGATTTTTATCCTCGCCGGGCTGGCGGTATTGATTAATAACGTGGTTTTCCCCTGGGTGCTGGAAGGGGAAACGCTGGCGCGTTTTAAAGTCTGGGGCGAGGCGGTGATCAACGGCACGCTGAATATCGCCGCGTTATTAATTGCGCCGATGACCGCCTGGTCGCTGGCGCGCAATAAGAACTTTGACAACCCGGTGTCGGCGGTGGTCATTGCGATCTCCAGTTTCATCATCATGATGCCGATGCAACTGGATGTGGTGCCCGTTGGCGGGAAAGCAACGGTAAGCGTGACGCAGATGCTGGCGTTCACCAACATTGGCACGACGGGGATTTTTGCCGGGGTAATTATTGGTTTGCTCTCAACGGAGCTGTTTATCCGCGTCGCCAGCGTGAAGAAATTTGCTATTTCGCTCGGGGAAAATGTGCCCTCGGCGGTGGGGCAATCTTTCTCCTCGCTGATTCCGGCAATCATTACCCTCTCGCTGTTCGCCATTGTTGCGGCGCTGCTGGCGAACCTGTTGCACACGGATTTGATTCACCTTATCACCACGCTTATCCAGCAACCGTTGCGGCAGATTAATACCAGTTTACCGGGCACGCTGTTTATCTATAGCTTTGGTAACTTTCTGTTTACGCTCGGTATTCACCAGACGGTGGTCAACGGCGTGATCCTTGAACCCCTGCTGTTGATTAACACCAACGAGAACATGCTGGCGTTTGCCAACGGGCAGCCAATCCCGCATATCATCAACAGTATTTTTGTGCCCACGTTCGGTATGATTGGCGGCACCGGCAGCACCCTTTCGCTGCTGATCGCCATCTTTATCTTCGCGAAGCAGCAGTCGGCGAAGCAGGTGGCGCGGCTCGCCATCTCGCCTGGCTTATTCAATATTAATGAACCGGTGATTTTCGGTCTGCCCATCGTCTTTAACCTGCCGCTGATGATCCCGTTTGTGCTGCTTCCGGCGTTGGGGATTTGGTTTGCCTGGCTTTGTACCACGCTGGGTTGGATGTCGCGCTGTGTGGTGATGATCCCGTGGACAACGCCGCCGATTTTAAGCGCCTGGCTGGCCACCGCAGGCGACTGGCGGGCGGTAGTGGTTCAGTTGATAATCATCATCTTTGGTGTATTCTTCTACCTGCCTTTCCTCAAAATAGCCGAGAGAGTGGCCTTAAGAAACAATGGGATAGACTAAAAACGAAGGAAGGCTATGGCGGCAAAATACATCACTATCGCGCGGGAAATTAAGCGGCGCATTCTCAGCCAGCAGTACGCCGCCAGCGCGCCATTGCCGGATCAGTTCGCGCTGGCGGCGGAGTTTGCCACCAGCCGGATGACCATTCAGCAGGCGATGCGCCAGCTAATTGTTGAAGGGCTGGTTTATACCCGTCAGGGCCAGGGCACGTTTATCCGTAAGAATTTCCTGCAACTGTCGCGCTGGGATCTACCCGGTAGCGACTATTTTGGCGCGACCAAAACCTGGGAAAACGTCGGTGAAGTGACCAGTAAAATCATCCGCTTCGAGTTGCGTTTCCCCACGGAAAAGGAGCAGGCCTCGCTGCTGGTGGGGCCGGATGACCCGGTGTATGACTTCATTCGCCTGCGGTTGCTGGAAGGTGAACCGATGTCGCTGGAGTTTACGCTGATGCCGGTAAACCTGGTGCCGGGGTTAAACCGCGGTCATCTGGAAAGCTCCGTGTTTCGCTATGTGCAGGACGATCTGGCGCTGAAGATTATGGGTTCATACCGCATTGTGCGCGCCTTAAAACCCTGGGCGGAAGATAAACAGTATCTGAATTGCGAAGAGACCGATCCGGTGCTGGAAGTGGAGCAGGTGATTTATCTGGAGGATGGCACGCCGCTGGAATATGCCCATTGTCATTACCGTTACGATCACGGTGGCATTATTGTGGTGAATCACGGGTAAAAAAAAGCGGAGCCATTGCTCCGCTTTTTTATGCTATCAACCGTAATCAGTTCAGACGAACCGGCATACCGGAACGGTTCTGAATTGCCTGATCAACCACGTTTGAATCAACATCAGACTGGTTAGTCACGGCCTGCACCGCTTTGGTCAGCGCAATCGGCACAATCTCACCACCGGTGAACTGCGCTTCGGTGGTGGACAGCGGGTTGTGGACTTCGATGTAGCGGCTGCCATCCGGCTCGGTGGTCGCTTTTACCGGCTCATCAATAAACTGTACGCGCGTACCGACCGGCACGTTTTCGAACAGGAATTTGATGTCGTCGTTGCGCAGACGCACACAGCCGTGGCTCACGCGCAGGCCGATACCGAAGTTAGCGTTGGTGCCGTGAATGGCGTACAGGCGGCCGATATAGAGCGCGTAAAGACCCATCGGGTTATCCGGGCCAGCCGGTACAACCGGCGGCAGCGGTTGACCCATCGCTGCATATTCCGCGTGCATTTTCGCCGTCGGCGTCCAGGTCGGACCGGCTTTTTTACGTTCTACTTTGGTGGTCCAGGCAATCGGGGTGTCTTTACCCAACTGGCCGATACCGATTGGCAGCACGATCACCGTGTTGGTGCCTTTCGGATAGTAGTAGAGGCGCATTTCCGCACTGTTGATCACGATCCCTTCGTGAACCGTATCCGGCAGGATCAGCTGCTGTGGAACATTCATCACAGTGCCGCCTTTCGGCAGGTAGGCATCAATGCCTGGGTTTGCTTCCAGCATGTTGGACAGACCCATTTGATATTCAGCCGCAAAATATTCCAGCGGCTGGTTATTGCCTTCCGGAATAGTGACGACCTGGTTCTGACCGATCAGACGACTGCCATCAGTCGGCAGCGGATATGTAACAGCAGACGCGCTTTTGCAAAATCCCACGACAGCAAACGCCGCCGCTAAAAGGGTTGTTAATTTCATGTTCATCTTGTGCAAGACTTATTGCCACACTGGCCGTTGGGTTGAGAATGCAGGAAGCGCATTATATGTGCATTCCACCGTCCAGGGAATTCAGATGTGTACGAAATCACACTTTTTTCCCTTTGCTTGCAGTTTAGTGGCCTGACACCAGGCAGGAATCTAATTCGGAATTGTGGCATAATAGGGTGTTTGTCACATATTTCAGGATACCTCTGTGTTAGTCACCAGCAACGTCACCATGCAATTCGGCAGCAAGCCGCTGTTCGAAAATATCTCCGTCAAATTTGGCGGCGGCAACCGTTACGGCCTGATCGGGGCTAACGGGAGTGGTAAATCCACCTTTATGAAAATCCTCGGCGGCGATTTAGAACCGACGCTGGGTAACGTCTCTCTCGATCCGAATGAGCGCATCGGTAAGCTGCGCCAGGATCAGTTCGCCTTCGAAGAGTTCAGCGTGCTCGACACGGTGATCATGGGCCATGCGGAACTGTGGGAAGTGAAACAGGAACGCGACCGTATTTATGGCCTCGCGGAAATGAGCGAAGAGGATGGCTACAAAGTGGCCGACCTCGAAGTGCAGTACGGCGAAATGGACGGCTACTCGGCGGAAGCGCGTGCGGGCGAACTGCTGCTCGGCGTCGGTATTCCGGTTGAGCAGCACTACGGCCCAATGAGCGAAATCGCTCCCGGCTGGAAACTGCGTGTGTTACTGGCGCAGGCGCTGTTTGCCAACCCGGACATTCTGCTGCTCGATGAACCGACCAACAACCTGGACATCGACACCATTCGCTGGCTGGAGCAGGTGCTGAATGAACGCGACAGCACCATGATCATCATTTCGCACGACCGCCACTTCCTTAACATGGTCTGTACGCACATGGCGGATCTCGATTACGGCGAGCTGCGTGTTTACCCCGGCAACTACGATGAATACATGACGGCGGCAACGCAGGCGCGTGAACGTCTGCTGGCGGATAACGCCAAGAAAAAAGCGCAGATCGCCGATCTGCAATCGTTCGTCAGCCGCTTTAGCGCGAACGCCTCTAAATCTCGCCAGGCGACGTCCCGCGCGCGTCAGATCGACAAAATCAAACTGGAAGAGGTTAAGGCCTCCAGTCGTCAGAACCCGTTTATCCGCTTCGAACAGGACAAGAAATTGTTCCGTAACGCGCTGGAAGTGGAAGCGCTTAGCAAAGGATTTGATGAAGGCCCGCTGTTTAAAAACTTCAATCTGCTGCTGGAAGTGGGTGAGAAAATCGCCATTCTGGGTGCGAACGGCGTGGGTAAATCCACCATGCTGAAAACGCTGGTGGGCGAGCTTGAGCCCGATAACGGTACCGTTAAGTGGTCTGAAAACGCGCAAATCGGTTACTACGCGCAGGATCACGCCGAAGACTTTGATAACGATCTGACCGTCTTCGACTGGATGAGCCAGTGGAAACAGGAAGGCGATGACGAACAAGCGGTGCGCAGTATCCTCGGTCGTCTGCTGTTCAGCCAGGACGATATCAAGAAACCGGCGAAAGTGCTCTCCGGGGGTGAAAAAGGTCGCATGCTGTTCGGCAAGCTGATGATGCAAAAACCGAACATCCTCGTTATGGACGAACCGACTAACCACCTGGATATGGAATCCATCGAATCGCTGAACATGGCGCTGGAGATGTATCAGGGCACATTGATCTTCGTTTCCCATGACCGTGAATTTGTCAGCTCTCTGGCAACCCGCGTGATTGAAATTACGCCGCAGCGCGTGGTGGATTTCTCCGGGAATTATGAGGATTATTTGCGCAGTAAAGGTATCGAATAAATTTACCGTCGTCTTTCACGCGACAGGTGTGTTGGCTGCACCTTCACCCCCCGGTCACTGTCTTGTGTAAGCTCGCGGGGAGATTCAGGTTGGCCGCCTTCCTGTCGCGCGAAATACTGAGGTAAATACTTTACCGTCCTTTCCCACATCACAGGTGTGTTGGCTGCACTTCGCCCCCCGGTCACTGACTTGTGTAAGTCCCCGGAGATACGCAGATTTGCTGTGAAATACTCAGGTAAATAAGTGAAGCAAGCCCGGTAAGCACATGGCTTCCGGGCTTTTCACATTAAGCAAACGTCCACTCGCTGGCCGCAACGCCATTAATTAACAACTGGCGGTTTTCACCCGCAGGTAGCGTCACTTTTAGCGCCTGCCAGGCCGGGCGATAGTCGCCGCGCGTATGTACCTGCAAATCAATGGTGCTGCCCGAGCAAACCATTTCCCACTCCAGCCACAGCGCGTTGCCCTCTTTATAGCCCCAGGACTCACCATCATCCTCAAACAGCAGGCCGCGTGAACGCCCGGGACCTTTCACCGGGAACAGGTGCAGCTCACGCGTGGTATCCGCTTTGGTATCAACATGCCTGATGCGATCGCTAAGCGGCAGACCGGCACCGGCACGCACCAGCAGCGGCAGCGTTTCCAGCGGCGCATCCAGCGTCACCCACTGGCCAGGCGCATACCAGCAACCGGTGTAAAAATCGTACCAGCCGCTATTGTTGGCTGGCAGCCAGACGCGGCGCTCGCGCTGGCCGGGTTCGACGACGCTTGCCACCAGAAGATCGCGGCCAAGCAGGAAGTCGTCGCACTCTTCGAACGTCTGCTCGTCATGTTCGTGATCGAGGAACGTCGGGCGCAGCATCGGTTCGTCGTCAGCATGTGCCTGCCACAGCAGCGTATAAAGATAGGGCAGCAGACGGTAGCGCAGCTCAATTGCGCTGCGGATCGACGGTGTGATCGCCGGATACATCCACGGTTCGTTCACCGTGTGATCGTCGTTCCACGAATGGATGGTGAAACGCGGATGCATCACCCCGTTTTGCACCCAACGCACAAACAGCTCCGCATCCGGTTTATCGCCGGAAAAACCGCCGACATCGTGGCCCACGTTATACAAACCGGACAAACTCATGCCCACGCCCATGCGGATGTTGTAGCGCAACGTGTCCCAGTTGGTACGGTTATCACCGCTCCAGGTTTGCACATAACGCTGCATCCCGGCGCAGCCGGAACGGGAGATCAAGTACGGGCGCTTTTGCGGAGCAAACCGCTGCTGCGCTTCCATCGACGCGCGCATCATAAGCAGCGGCATCACCGGGCGAATATGTTTGATGGCAATTTGCTGGCCAAAACCGTGGCAGCGCGCTTCACCGTCCCACACTTCAAACTCGTTGTTATCGTTCCAGGTCGAATCGATGCCCATCTCCAGCAGTTGCGTGGTGACGCCTTCCTGCCACCAGGTGACAGTCTGCGGGTTGGTAAAGTCGAGGTGTGAGCCTTCGTCATCCCAGAAACTGGAGCGTTCCGGCGCATCGGTTTCGGAATCGCGAATAAACAGACCGCGCTCCGCCACTTCGCTATAACGCGGGTGATCCTGCAACAGACAGGGTTTGATATTCGCCGCCAGTTTCAGTCCCGCATCGTGGAACGCCTGGCTCATCACCTTCGGCTGCGGCACTTTGTCGTAGTTCCAGTTAAAGACATAGCGCTTGCCGTTAATCGAGGTGTAGCCGGATGAGAGCTGGAACGAATCGCACGGAATCGCGTGTTCTTCGCACAGACGAATAAAATTCATCAGCTGGTTTTGCGCATCCGGCGCATCGGTGTAATGCATGGTTGAGCCGCTATAACCGAGGCTCCATTTCGGGCCGAACAGCGTTTTCCCGGTGAGGCGCACAAACGCTTTGGTAACATCCAGCGCACGCGCGCCGGTAAAAATGTAGTAATCAATATCGCCCGCTTCCGCCTGCCAGCGGCGATAGGCGGTGTGATAGTTATCGATCTCGTTACCCAGATCCAGCCAGCAACTGCTGAGGTTGTCATAAAACAGCCCGTAGCTGATATCGTCGCGGCGGGTGAGGGTAAACGGAATATGCTTGTACAGCGGGTCGGTGCTGGCAGCGTTATAGCCCATCGCATCAAGGTTGCGCATCTCATAGCGTTGACCATTGCGTTGCAGATTACCTGCCTTCTCGCCGAGGCCGTAGAAACGCTCCTCTTTTTTACGGCTGAGATAGTGCGCCACGCCGTCGCCATGGGCGTTAACCAGATACGCGCTGGTCGGGCGATCGCTCGCCAGCCATTGCCACTCTCCCGCGTCATTGCGGTAGTGCCACTCCAGCCACAGTGGCTGGTGTACAGTGACGCGCAGTTTTGCGCTCTCAATGGTTAATGTCTCGTGCTGTTGCGCCAGCGACCAGTGTGGCAGGCTAAAACCCGACAGATCGTCGCGCGAGCGGCCTTCCCACGGCACATCATCTTTCGGCGCAATGCTCCAGGTTCTGTCCAGCGCCAGCTCACCTTTACGCTTGAGCAGCACGCGGAACAGGTTCTCTTCCAGCACATACAGACACAGGGTGTGTTGCCCGTCTACCAGTAGCTCAACATGGTGAGCGGCCTGGTTTTGTAA
This sequence comes from Kosakonia sp., assembly GCF_032104925.1. Lineage (NCBI taxonomy): Bacteria > Pseudomonadati > Pseudomonadota > Gammaproteobacteria > Enterobacterales > Enterobacteriaceae > Kosakonia > Kosakonia sp. Next base: position 406,425 of record NZ_DAMCGF010000004.1, on the reverse strand, counting down.
CGTCCAGTTCTTGAGGGTTTTCATATCAGACATCCACAATCAGGCGCGTTTTGCGCGTCGTTCAGCAATAAATGCCACCAGGAAACAAGCGCCAATCAGGTCAAAGAAACCCATGGCAATAAACAGCGGGTTGAAACCAATTTTGTCGGCGGTGACGCCAATCAGCAGTGAGAAGAGGAAGCTGGCGATCCACGCTGCCGAGCCGCGCATGCCATTTACTGTTGCCATCTGGCCTTTATCAAAGGATTCCACCACCAGCGCGCTCAACATGCAGGAGATGATCTGATGACCAAAACCGCCAATCGAAATCAGCACAATGGTGATGTATGGATCGCGGGTAATCGCGACAATGGCGAGCGAAATCATCAAAAATGCGCCGGTCACCGAGCTGGCAACCACCGAGTTCACGCGGGAGCAGCCAAACCAGCGGGTGTAGAGTTTGGTCAGGTAACCGCTGGCGACGCTACCGAGATCGGCGGCGAGGAACGGCAGCCAGGCGAACATGGCGATCTGTTTCAGATCCATACCGTGTTCTTTCGCCAGATAGAGCGGCACCCAGAAGCTCAGCACCGCCCAGGCCGGTTCTGCCATAAACGCCGGGATGGCGATACCGTAAAAGCGTTTGTTTTTCGAGACAGTTTTCAGAGCGGTAAAGAAGGGCAGTTTGACCGCTGGCGGTTCATTATCCTGCTGAATAAAGGTCAGCTCGTCTTTACTGAGGTTCGGGTGTTTGTCCGGGTTATGGTAAAACGCCCACCACAAAATCACCCACAGCAGCGCCAGCACACCGGTAAACATAAACGCGCCCTGCCAGCCAAATGAGGCGTGAGCGAAGTAGATAATCGGCGGAGCCAGCATGGCACCAATCGAGAAGCCAACGCCCGCCCAACCGGCAGCCACCGGGCGTTCTGATTTCGGGAACCATTCGCCGATAGTTTTGGCGTTCGCCGGTGTAGCCGCCGCTTCCGATGCGCCCATGGTGAAACGCAAAATCGCCAGATGTACCCAACTGCCTGCGCCAGCGTGGAAAATACAGGCCAGCGCCCAGATGATGGCGCACACCATAAAGCCAACTTTCAGGCCAATCACGTCAATCAGCCAGCCACACAGCGGCTGGAAAATGGTGTAAGCCAGCTGAAACGCGCCGACAATCCATGAGTATTGTTCGGTGGTGATGCCGAGGCTGGTTTTTAATTCCGGTGCCAGAATCCCCAGCGAGTTTCGGGTGATGTAGTTCACCGTGACGCCGAATAAGAACAGCACCAACATCCACCAGCGTAATTTTTTGACTATCCGGCGGCTCTTGCTGGCCGCCATTTCATTGTTGATCCCCTGGCTCATTCTTTTCTCCGCATATCTTCTTGTAGGGAAGTCGGGGCAAACTCTTGCGGAGTTGTTATACCGCACAGGTTTGCATGATGATTTATCTGCATTTTTTTGGTTATTGTTCCTACAACTAGTATGGAAGTTGTATGACACGTTTACGTTAGGCGAGAAAAATCGGCAGCTAAAGTGGATTTTGTGCAAGGATTCTCATCAATCAGCGACGACATGCGGCAAACTTGTATTGGTGCCATGAATATCAGGCTTTTCGATTCATGAAAATTTTCCCATTTCGGAAACGGAGCAAGATCACAGAATGGATAAAAAGCTCAAAATCACCGAAATTGCCCTGCGTACGAATCTGTCGACCAGCACGGTTTCCCGCGTGCTGGCAGGTAAAGCCAATACCAGTGAAAAAGCGCGCACAGCAGTGCTGGCCTGCGCGCGTGAGCTTGGGGTGATGGAGGGGATTGCCGCCGGGCGGCTGTTGCTGAATAACCTGATTGTTTTCGCACCGCAGCGGGCCTTTGATGAGCGTTCCGATATCTTCTATTACCGTGTGATCCAGAGCATTAACAAAGCGTTGTCACCCCATGAAGTGCGGCTGCGCTACTGCGCGCTGGAAGAGCTGGACAGCGACGCCAATGAATTTCTCGCGCGTATGAACGCAGCGGAAACCCAGGCGGCGATCCTGCTGGGCATTGATGATCCCCATATTCATGACCTGGCGGCGGATATGGGTAAACCCTGCGTGTTAATCAACTGCCGTGACGGGCGTATGCGTTTGCCTTCCATCGCGCCGGATCACCGCACGATCGGCGAGTTTGCTGCAAATTATCTGTTTGATATGGGCCACCGCGAGGTGGTGAATGTGATGTGCCTGCGTCGCTACACGATGGATCTGCGTCTGGCGGGCATCAAAGAGGCCTGGCAGCGGCGCAATCTGCGTTTCCAAAGTAAGCGGGATCTGATCACTGTCCCCAGTTTTAGTGCCAAAGAAGCGGGGATGCGGGTAGGGGAGTGGCTTGATGATCCGGCGCATAAATCACCGCCTACCGCCTTTCTCGTCGGGGGCGATTTTATGGCGGAAGGCACGGTTCATGCGCTCCAGCAGCGTGGGCTGCGCGTGCCGCAGGATGTCTCGGTGATGAGCATTGACGCCTTTAATCTGGCGGCGATTCAGGATGTGCCGCTCACCGCGGTGCATGTCCCGCGTGATGAACTTGGCGTGGAGGCGGTACACCTGCTGCAACAACGGTTGATCCGCCCGCAGGCCACCACCGGTTCGCTGTTACTCAACGGTACGCTTGCGGTGCGCGAATCGGTACGGCGGATACGTCCCGGGCAACAACGTACCGCCGTGGAGCGAGAAGGATTGTACGATGTCTAAACGTCCATACCCAGCGCGCGCTTACCATGAATATTCAGGTCGTCCAGCGTAAAGCGGCCTGACCAGGCGCTTTCGTAGTTCTCACGCGGAAAATCGCCCGGCGAAGCACCTTGTTCCAGCGCGACCTTCACTTTGCGCGCATACGCGAGATTTTTCGCGCACAGCGGCGCGGCGGGAATATACATCACATTGCCCCAGCCTTGCTGGTTTTCCACCGGCGCAACCGAGTGGATCACATCGCAGTGCCACCATACGGAATCCCCGGCTTCCAGCGCCGGAATGCTGCTCAGGGCTTCCATCAGCAGCGGATGCCACTTCTCCGAGACCGGTAATACACGCCCAGGCGCCACACCGCAAAGCTCATCTTCCGGAACATCATCCAGCAGCGGGCGCAGCAGAATATATGCCATCGCTTCCGGGATCGGCACCACGTGCAGCAACCCTTGTCCGGGGATCATGTCCGACAATGCTGTCCAGCCCTGGAAGGTGCGGAACACCGAACATTTGGTGGTGTTATCCACTGTGTACTCTTCCACCTCGGTGCGGTGCGCCGCATTCCACGGGTCATATTCCTCAAATTTGCCGCTAAACACGCTGGCAAACACACGCTGGTAAGCGGGGAGCAGCCAGCGCTCCAGCGCACCGGAATCCGTATGCGCGCCGAGGCCTTTCGAGGTGGTTCCCGGCGGACGGCGGCGAATGCGATCCGGGTAGATGACGCTCACATCCGGATCAAACCATTGCTGGCCTTCACTTTCGAAGCGCCACAGGCGGTTGAGGAAGGATTGCACCGCGGCCATTTCCTCGCTCTGGCGCGCCTGCATCTGCGCCTGCGACCAGTAAATAGGGTAGATTTCCGGGCGCGAAGCCTCCAGCGTGCCAAAGAAGCTGTCACCAGGCCCTTTGTACACCTCATCAAAATGGTTCTGGTCGAGGTAATCCAGCATTGAGCGATCCCAGTCCAGCGCCTGCTCACGCGGGAAATGCCCCTTAATGACCGCACAACCGCGTTGCTTGATAAGCGCCCGCTGCGCCTCGCTAACCTTGCCTTGCGCAATGTCGCTGTAGACAATTTGTGGCCACACGGATTTGCCTTGTGCTTTAAGGGCATTGATATCGGCTACGCGGGCGGCAATCTGTTCGCTCAGACGGTTAAACACCTGCTGTACATCGCCGATCTGCGCGCGCAGTTCCTGTTTCATCTGACGAATCGATGCTTTGTGATCGGTGGGCAGCGTTTCACTGGTAAAAGCCATGTTGAACCTCGCATTCTTTCATTCGAAAGTCATTTAACTTACAAATGATAAGATAAGTTAAAAAGAAGTTAATGCAAGTTTAAAAACTTGATGCGGAGCACAAAGCGGAAAATTAGCCACAGGAAGGGCCGGAGCGGGCGCTCCGGCAGAGGTTCAGCGATTGAATGGCGCGGTGTTATCAAGTACGGCCTGAATCACATTCAATGCGCCGTGGTGGTTATTGTCATCGGTCTGATGACGGGCAATGGCTTTAATGGCGTCGCTGGCGTTGCCCATGGCGAACGAGAAATCGGTCATGCGCAGCATTTCCGCATCGTTACCGCTGTCGCCAATGGTGACGCACTGTTGCGGCGAGATGCCCCAGCGTTTAAGCAGTCGCGTAATGCCGTTGGCTTTATGCAGACCAGGGATTATCAAATCGACAAAACCAAAGCCGCTGGTGACCGGCTTCATGATGCCGTCAAGCGAGACATGCAGAGCGTCGATCAATTGCGGGATGTCGCTGTCCGGCAAGTTCAACGAAAATTTGAACAGGGTATCGTCAATGTGCTGAAAATCGCGTACCGGCTTTAAGCGGTAATAGTGTTTCGACATCAGATCGACGAACTCTGCCGGAGCGTTTTCGCTTACGTACGCGCTTTCCAGGCCGCAGGCAACAAAGTTGAGGCTGCTGTCTTTTAACAGTTCGCCAATCACCACCTGCGCTTCGTGGCGGGTCAGCTCACCGTGGAACAACTGTTGACCGTGCTCATACACCAGCGCGCCGTTTTCCGCGACGAACGAAATGGTCTCTTTCAGCTCCGGGAAGAAGGAGATCAGCTGGTAATACTGGTTGCCGCTGGCGACAACAAACTCAATATTCCGCTGACGAAGCTGCTCGAATTGCGCCATAAATCGTGTGCGATCATACTGCTTGGCGTCATCAAGGAAGGTTCCGTCCATATCGGTAACGATAACTTTGACGGTCATACATAGAACTCCTGAATGTAACTGCGACGAGAAACATTCTAGAGATAATGTGAGGGGAAGCACAAATTTTATTTCATTCGAAAGTAAACCTGTCGTCTTTTCTCAGGGTAGATGTTTACCCGCCGTCTTTCGAAGCGCAGGGGCGTTGGCTGCGGCGGTGCGGCCGGACACTGACTGCTGTAAGTTCGTTTACCCGTCGTCTTCGAACTGCAGGTGTGTTGGCTGCGGCGGCGCGCCCCGGTCACTTACTTGTGTAAGCTCCCGGGGACTTACCGCCTTGCCGCCTTCCTGCAATCCGAAATCCATAGGTTAAACATCAGATAGTAACGGACAAAAGGCGGCTGTTAGTTAATAACGAATAACGGTCATCCGGTCGCCACCTTATAAGGTATGTTCAGTACGGGCGATAATGTCGTCCTGCGCATCTGGCGACAGGGCGGTAAAGAACGCCGAATAACCGGCGACGCGCACCACCAAATCGCGATACTGATCCGGGTGTTTCTTCGCCTCCAGCAGCGTTTCGCGCGACACGATGTTGTACTGAATATGCCAGCCTTTATGCACCTCAAAGAAGGTACGCAGCAGCACCATCAGCTTTTGCTTATCGCTCTCGTTTTCCAGCGTCGACGGATTCAGTTTCTGGTTCAGCAACACCCCGCCGAGAATCGCCTCCACCGGCAATTTACCCACGGAGCTTATCACCGCCGTCGGCCCCAGATGATCGGTGCCGGACGCCGGGCTTGCGCCCTCCGCCAGCGGCGCATGCGCTTTGCGACCATCCGGTGTCGCCATCGTCGCTGCGCCAAACGGCACGTTCGCGGAAATGGACGAAGTTCCGGCGTAATAATTGCCACCGATCGGGCCGCGACCGTAACGCGGGTTGTGATACTGCTTCAGCTCATCGATATAGGTTTGATAAGCACGTACCAGCAGCGTATCCACGCTGTCATCATCGTTGCCGTATTTCGGCGCGCTGTTGACCAGCCGCTGGCGCAACTGTTCGTGCGTCAGGCCGTCAAAATCTTCTGCCAGTGCCTGCGCCAGTTGTTGTTGCCCGATAACACCCTGGTCAAAAACCAGCTTTTTCACCGCCGCGAGGCTGTTACCCAGGTTGGCGATCCCCACCTGCAAGCCGGACACCCAGTCATATTTCGCGCCACCTTGTTTAATGCTTTTCGCCCGTTCGATGCAGTCATCGACCAGCGCGGAGCAGAGAATATCCGGCACGTTCTCTTCCAGCATGGTGTCGACCACATACTCAATCTCAATGGATTTACGAGTGTAATAACGGATCTGCCGATCCCACGCCTGCATCACCTCCTCGAAGCCGTGGAAATTACCCGCCGACAGCGCCTGGATCTGCGGCAGAAAGATTTTGCCGCTGGTGGCGTCGCGTCCGCCTTCCAGTGCCGCCAGCATCATGCGGGCGAAGTTGATAAAGCTCATGCCGGTGCAGCGGTAGCCCCATTTGCCGCCAACGGCGGTTTCAATGCAGCCAATGGCCGCATAGTCGTAGGCGTCGGCGGTCTCAACGCCGAGTTTGATAAATTCTGGGATGACAATTTCATCGTTATTGAACGCGGGCATGCCAAAGCCGCAGCGAATAACCTGCACGCAGGCGTCGAGGAAGTCGTTGCTCATGCCGGCGTGGTAACGCACGCTCAGGTTCGGCTGGGTGGAACGCAGGCGTCCGCAGGATTCCAGAATCGCGTAAGAGAGCGGGTTAACCGCGTCGCGCGCTTCACCGTTATGCCACTGTTGACCGCCGATGGTGACGTTCTGATAGAGCGGGCTGCCCGCCGAGGCTTTCGAATGCGAGCCGGAGCGAATTTTGTTCACTTCCAGCAGTTTCAGCCAGCAACTGTGCAGCAGCTCAATGGCCTGTTCGCGCGGCAATGACTGCTGCAATTCAACATCGCGGCGATAGTACGGATACAGATACTGATCCATGCGTCCGAAAGAGACCGAATGCCCGTTGGATTCAATCTGCAAAATCAGCTGGATAAAGTAGCAGAGCTGCAACGCCTGCCAGAAGGTGCGCGGTGGTTCGTGGGCGATAATCAGGCAGTTTTCCGCCATCGCCAGCAGTTCATCGCGGCGGTTTTGCCGCGTCTCTTCCGCGGCCATCTGGCGCGCCAGCCCGGCAAAACGTTCGATATGCAGGCTGACGGCTTCCAGCACAATATCAATCGCTTTTAAGAATTGATCGCCATGCAGGTCGTCGAGCACCGTCAGGTTGATGCGCGTCCGGCGTTCATCCACTTTGTGGCGTAACCCGTCAAGACCAAGCTCCAGCAGCAGCGGGAAGTTCACCGCCAGGTGCGCGTCACCAGAAGTCATATTGCCTTCGGCTTTGATAATGCCGGTTTCCAGCAGCGCTTTTTGTTCGTCAGTAAACATACCGTAACAGCGATCTTGCACCGTCTGACCGCGCCACCACGGGCAGATCTCATGCAGCACGCGTTTGTTCTCTTCGCTAACCGCAAAGCCTGCGCCGGGGCGATCGGCGAGCTCATCGATCTCTTTTTCGATCCACGAAACGGTGTATTCCGGGAAGATCGGCGCAGCGCGCACTTCGCTTGCCTGGTTACCAATAATCAACTCGTCATGCTTGATCCAGATGGTACGTTCGGCCAGGTGATGCGCCAGCGCCAGCGCGCGGCGTACCGGCAGCGGTTTGTCCATGTTCTGCTGGTAAACCTGGGTGTAATGTCGGGCGCGCTCGGTGCAAACCGGTGGCTTCACAATATGCACCAGCGCGGTTTTATGGGCTTTTATACGATCGGTCAGGGTGTTGAGTTGCAGCGTGGTCATGGTTCTATCCTCGTAATGTCGCCGCCAGCCCTTTGCGCTGGGCACAATCCTGTGCAAACGCCAGCAGTTGCGGGGCGTCGAGCGGCTTCTCTGGGGCGGTGTAGGGTTCGCCGAGCAGGTGATACTTGTTCATGCCCAGCGTGTGGTAAGGCAAAAAATGAATGTCGCTGACGTTCAGCTCATCGGCGGCGAAGGCGGTAATGGCGCTTATGGCGTCTTTATCGGCATTAAAACCGGGGATCAGCGGCACGCGAATGGTGAGCTTTTTCCCCACCTGTGCCAGCCGTTTCAGGTTATCCAGCACACGTTTTGCCGAGCCGCCGGTCCACTGGCGAAACGTGGCATCATCGACATGTTTTAAATCAGCGAGAAACAGATCAACAAAGGGCAGGGACGGTTCGATATAGCGCCACGGCACATGCAGGCAGGTTTCCACTGCCGTATGAATGCCGTGCTGATGGCTGCTCTGGAGCAGTTGCTGCGCCAGTTGCGGGTTCATAAACGGCTCGCCGCCGGAAAGGGTGATGCCGCCGCCGCTGCGGTCATAAAAGGGTTTATCGCGCAAAACGGTAGCCATAATATCGCCCACATCTGGCGTCTCACCGCAGACACTCAGCGCCTCGGTCGGGCAGCAACCAGTGAGCGCATCCAGCTGTCTATCATCAAGTTTTTCGCGATGAATAACCAAACCGTTTACCGCACGTTCGATCACATTTGGTGCGGCGTGCTGGCATAAATCACACCCGGCAAGGCACAGACGGTTGTCAAAGAGCAGATCCCGCGTGCGGCTGCGGCTCTCCGGGTTCTGGCACCAGCGGCAGCTTAACGAGCAGCCTTTCAGGAACACGACAGTGCGAATGCCCGGGCCGTCATGAGTGGAATAGCGCTGGATGTTGAAGATCATTTTTTATCTCCACTTATTTCATGTGGAGATTAAATTACTTTCGAATGAAAGCTTCCGTGACGAGAGTCGACCTTTTATCGCGATGCCGGATGACGTTGCGCCATCCGGAAAATAAAGGGAGATTAACGCCCGCAGACTTCGCAGGCAGAATTGCGCAGCAGTTTCATTTCACGGAACTGGCAGGTCATCGCATCGTACATCACGATTTTTCCCGCCGCCGGCGTACCGTAATGCGCCAGCACTTTGATGGCTTCCATCGCCTGCAACGAACCAATCACCCCGACCAGCGGCGCCATGACACCCGCTTCGACACAGGTCAGCGCGTTATCGCCAAACAAACGGCTCAGACAGCGATAGCACGGGTCGTTTTCGCCCCAGGTAAAGACGCTGATCTGGCCTTCCATGCGAATGGCCGCACCGGAAACCAGCGGTACGCGATGCTGGAAACAGCCCGCGTTGAGCTGGTTACGAATCGCGACGTTATCGGCGCAATCCAGCACCAGGTCATGTGCGGCAATCTGTGTGAGCAGCGCCGTATCATCAAGCAGGGCGTTGATGGCGGTGTAGTGCACATTGGGGTTGATGCGCAGTAACGATTCGCGCGCCGAGTCCACTTTTGCCGCGCCGATATCCGCGTCGCTGTGCAGCGTCTGGCGTTGCAGGTTGGAGAGCGCCACGGTATCAAAATCGAGCAGCGTCATCTGCCCGATGCCTGCCGCGGCCAGATATTGTGCGGCGGCGCAGCCGAGGCCGCCGAGCCCGACCACCAACACGCGAGCGGCTTTTAACCGCTCCTGGCCGTCGAAATCAAAACCGCGCAAAATAATCTGCCGGTTATAGCGCATCATCTCCGCGTCGCTGAGTGCTTCAGCCATCTTTAGCCTCCGAAGAGATGGTTAAACATCTCGACATCCACCCATTCACCGGCTTCGACATTGCCACGTTCGCGCTCCAGCACCACAAAGCAGTTGCCCTGGCTAAAGGAGCTGAAAATATGTGAACCCTGGTGCCCGGTGCTGCGCACTTCCAGCGTGCCATCGTCGCCACGGCTTAACACGCCACGCTGAAAATCGAGACGCCCCGGCGACTTTTTCAGGCGCTCCGCCGCACGAGCGCGAAAACGCAGCGGCTGCGTATCGGCGGTGTTACCGGCAAGTTTCGCCAGCATCGGTTGTACCAGCTGATAAAAGGTGAGCGTCGCGGAAACCGGGTTGCCCGGCAGGCCGCAGAACCAGCTGTTTTTGAGCTTACCGAAGGCGAACGGTTTACCCGGCTTGATCGCCAGTTTCCAGAATGCGATTTCGCCCAGCTCATCGAGAATAGTTTTGGTGTAGTCGGCTTCGCCCACCGACACGCCGCCGGAGCTCAGCACCACATCGGCCTGGCTGTCGGCAGCAATAAAGGTGTCGCGCAGCTTCTGCGGGTCATCCGGCACGATGCCAAGGTTAATCACCTCATAACCGAGCTGGCTCAGCATCAGGTGAACGGATAGGCGGTTGGTATCGTAGATTTGCCCGTCAGCCAGCGGCTGGCCTGGCAGTTGCAATTCGTCGCCGGTGGAAAACAGCGCCACGCGCACTTTGCGCAGCACACTAACATCGGCAATGCCCAGCGAGGCAATGACCGGCAGCTCGGCGGCGGTCAGTTTTGTGCCCGCCGCAAAAACGCTGGCACCTTGTCGAATATCTTCGCCCGCGCGGCGGATATTCTGATTGGCCCGCACCTCGGCGGTAAAACAAATACCGGCGTCGGTCTGTTCGGTCTGTTCCTGCATCACTACCGCGTCGCACCCGGCGGGGATCGGCGCACCGGTCATAATGCGTATACAGGTGCCGGCAGGCCACTCGCCGTCGAAGGGCTGCCCGGCAAACGCTTTACCCGCCACCGGCAGGGCGTTACCACTTTGTACCTCCGCCAGCCGCACGGCGTAGCCGTCCATCGCCGAGTTATCAAAACCCGGTACGTTCAGCGGAGAGATAATATCTTGCGCCACCACGCGGCCAAAGCAGGCCACCAGCGGCAGGGTTTCGCTTTCAGTCAGCGGTGAAATGCGTGACAGCATCTGTGACAGGGCCGTATCGAGCGAGATCAGGCCGTTTGATGATTCCATAGTTAATATCCAGTCAACGCGATGAAGCGGCCATTATGGCAGAAAAGAGAAGGCCTCAACATGCCTTACGCCTACCCCATTGTAATGACATTGCTTTACATCGTTGTAACGACTTTCTATATTCAGAAATCCCTCCAGGCGCAGAGAAATTCAGGCGGCACAAATGGTTAAAGCGGTAATCGCAATACACGGCGGTGCGGGTGCTATCGGCCGTGCGCAGATGAGCCCGGAAAAAGAGCAACGTTACGTACATGTACTTTCGTCAATTATCGAAACCGGACAGCGCATGCTGGAATCGGGCGTAAGCGCGCTGGATGTGGTAACGGAAGCGGTGCGGCTGCTGGAGGAGTGTCCCTTATTTAACGCCGGTATCGGCGCGGTATTTACCCGCGATGAAACCCATGAGCTGGATGCCTGCGTGATGGACGGCAACACACTGCAAGCGGGCGCGGTGGCGGGCGTCAGCCGCTTGCGCAATCCGGTGCTGGCGGCGCGTCTGGTGATGGAGCACAGCCCGCACGTTTTCATGATTGGCGAAGGGGCGGAAAAGTTTGCCTTTTCCCACGGTATGGAGGCGGTATCGCCGAGCCTGTTTTCCACCCCGGAACGCTTTGCGCAATTGATGGAAGCGCGCGACGCCGGGAACACAGTGCTGGATCATGGCGGTGCGCCGCTCGATGAGAGCAAAAAATTTGGCACCGTGGGGGCGGTGGCGCTGGATAAGCAGGGCAACCTGGCGGCTGCGACATCGACCGGCGGCATGACCAATAAATTACCGGGTCGCGTGGGCGACAGCCCACTGCCCGGCGCAGGTTGCTATGCCAATAACGCCAACGTGGCGGTCTCCTGCACCGGCACCGGTGAAGTATTTATCCGCGCGCTGGCGGCTTACGACATCGCCGCGCTGATGGAGTACGGCGGTTTGAGTTTGCAGGAAGCCTGCGATGCCGTGGTGATGGAAAAACTGCCGGCGCTGGGCGGTAGCGGTGGGCTGATTGCGGTTGATCGCGAAGGTAACGTGGCGTTGCCGTTCAACAGTGAAGGGATGTATCGCGCGTGGGGTTACGCGGGCGATGCGCCAAGCGTGGGCATTTATCGTGAATAATGCGAGTGGGGTTGCGCGGATGGAAACCGACGCGAACATGGTGCTGGATGTCAGTAATCTGAACGTCGCTTTCAGCCATGACAAGCAACTCGTCCCGGCGGTTCGCCATCTCTCCTTTTCCCTTAAACGCGGCGAAACGCTGGCGATTGTCGGCGAATCCGGCTCCGGTAAATCGGTTACCGCGCTCGCGTTGCTGCGCCTGATTGAGCAGGCGGGCGGCGAAGTGAGCTGCGATCATATGCGTTTGACCCGGCGTAACCGGCAGAATGTGGAGCTTACCCGGCTGAGCGCATCGCAGATGCGCAGCGTGCGCGGCGCGGATATCGCGATGATTTTTCAGGAGCCGATGACCTCGCTCAACCCGGTGTTTCCTGTGGGCGAGCAGATCGCCGAGTCAATTCGCCTGCACCAGAAGCTGGGGCGCGAAGACGCCATGATTGAAGCGCGGCGTATGCTCGATCTGGTGCGCATCCCGGAATCGCAGTCGATTTTATCCAGCTTTCCACATCAGCTTTCCGGCGGCATGCGTCAGCGCGTGATGATTGCCATGGCGCTCTCCTGTCGCCCGGCGGTGCTGATTGCCGACGAACCGACCACCGCGCTGGATGTCACGATCCAGGCGCAGATCCTGCAACTCATCGCCGTGCTGCAAAAAGAGATGTCGATGGGGGTGATTTTCATCACTCACGATATGGGCGTGGTCGCTGATGTTGCCGACCGCGTACTGGTGATGAACCAGGGCGAAGCGGTAGAAACCGGCAGCGTTGAGCAGATTTTCAACCATCCTCAGCATCCGTATACCAAAGCGCTACTGGCGGCGGTGCCCAAACTGGGGGCGATGCACGGCAGCACGCTGCCGCGCCGTTTTCCGCTGATCTCACCGAAAAACCCGGCGCATCAGGAAGCGGAAATTGAACAGGATACAGTCGTGCCGGGTGAGCCGATTTTGCAGGTGCGCGATCTGGTGGCGCGCTTCCCGCTGCGCAGCGGTATTCTTAATCGCGTCACCAAAGAGGTGCACGCTGTGGAAGGGGTGAGTTTTGATCTCTGGCCGGGCGAGACGCTGTCGCTGGTGGGTGAATCCGGCAGCGGTAAATCCACCACCGGGCGCGCGCTGCTGCGCCTGGTGGAGCACCAGAGCGGTTCTATCACCTTTAACGGCGAGCGCATTGATACGCTGCCGGATAGCAAAATGAAACGCATCCGCCGCGATATTCAGTTTATTTTTCAGGATCCGTACGCCTCGCTGGACCCGCGCCAGACCGTTGGCGATTCAATTATCGAACCGCTGCGGGTGCACAATTTATTGGGTGAAGAAGAGGGGCGGCAGCGCGTGGAGTGGCTGCTGGAGCGCGTCGGCCTGAAACCGGAACATGCCTGGCGCTACCCGCATGAGTTTTCCGGCGGGCAGCGTCAGCGCATCTGCATCGCCCGGGCGCTGGCGCTCAACCCGCGCGTGGTGGTGGCGGACGAATCCGTTTCGGCGCTGGATGTTTCGATCCGCGCGCAAATCATCAATTTACTGCTCGATTTGCAGCGTGAGATGGGCATTGCGTTTCTGTTTATCTCGCATGATATGGCGGTGGTAGAACGCATCAGCCACCGCGTCGCGGTGATGTACCTTGGGCAAATTGTTGAGATCGGCCCACGGCAGGCGGTGTTTGAAAACCCGCAGCATCCGTATACACGTAAGTTAATGTCGGCGGTGCCGGTTGCCGACCCTGCGCACCATCACGCGCAGCGTGTGTTGTTGTCTGATGACATGCCCAGCAATATCCGCAAACGCGGCGAGTCAATGCAACGCGTGCAGTTGCAGAATGTGGGGCCGGGGCATTTTGTTGCCCGCTCGACGCCCGGCAGCACGCAATCCCGTTTTTAACTGAGCACTGGCAGGGTTCTTCAGGAGAGCAACATGACACAATTCATTTCACGGCACTGGCGGGGACTCGCCAGCGTGATGTTTGCGCTGACCGCCATCCCGGCCGTTGCGGCGAAGGATGTGGTTGTCGCGGTGGGATCCAACTTCACTACCCTCGATCCGTATGATGCCAACGACACGCTGTCGCAGGCGGTGGCGAAATCGTTCTATCAGGGGCTATTTGGCCTTGATAAAGATATGCAGCTGGAATACGTGCTGGCAGAAAGCTACAGCGTTTCCGCTGACGGCATGGTCTATACCGTCAACTTGCGCCACGGGGTAAAGTTCCAGGATGGTACGGACTTTGACGCCGCTGCGGTAAAAGCGAACCTCGACCGCGCCAGCAACCCGCGCAACAGCCTGAAGCGCTATAACCTGTATAAAAATATCGCCAGAACCGATGTGGTGGATGCCTACACGGTAAAAATCACCCTGAAGCAGCCTTTTTCCGCGTTTATCAATATCCTCGCCCACCCGGCAACGGCCATGATTTCTCCGGCGGCGCTGCAAAAATATGGCAACGACATTGGTTTTCACCCGGTCGGCACCGGCCCGTATGAACTGGAAGCGTGGAACCAGACCGATTACGTAAAAGTGAAGAGATTCGCCGGGTACTGGCAGCAAGGTTTACCCAAGCTGGACTCCATTACCTGGCGGCCGGTGGTAGACAACAACACCCGCGCGGCGATGCTGCAAACCGGCGAAGCGCAGTTTGCCTTCCCCATCCCTTACGAGCAGGCGGAAGTGCTGAAAAGAAACAGCAAGCTGGAGCTGGTCGCCAGCCCGTCGATTATGCAGCGTTACATCAGCATGAATGTCACGCAAAAACCGTTCGATAACCCGAAAGTGCGCGAGGCGATCAACTACGCTATTAACCGTCCGGCCCTGGTGAAAGTGGCATTCGCCGGTTTCGCGACGCCCGCCACCGGCGTTGTACCGCCAACCATTGCCTATTCCCAGGCCTATCAACCCTGGCCGTACGATCCGGCAAAAGCCCGCGAACTGCTAAAAGAAGCCGGTTATCCGCAGGGGTTCAGCACCACTTTGTGGTCGTCGCATAACCACAGCACCGCGCAGAAAGTATTACAGTTTACCCAGCAGCAACTGGCGCAGGTGGGCATTAGAGTGCAGGTGACGGCGATGGACGCCGGGCAGCGCGCAGCGGAAGTGGAAGCCAAAGCGCAGGCGCAGAGCGGCGTGCGCATGTTCTATACCGGCTGGTCGGCCTCGACCGGCGAAGCTGACTGGGCGCTGTCGCCGCTGTTCGCCTCATGGAACTGGCCGCCAACGCAGTTCAACACCGCGTTTTACAGCAACCCGCAGGTGGATAAAGACCTGGCCGAGGCGTTAAAAACCACGGATGCCGCGGAGAAAGAGCAGTTGTACAAACAGGCGCAGGATCTCATCTGGCAGGAGTCGCCATGGGTGCCGCTGGTGGTGGAAAAGCTGGTTTCAGCACATAACAAGAAGCTCACCGGTTTCTACATTATGCCCGATACCGGTTTCAGTTTTGATAACGCGGATTTGGTGAAATAACTCACTCCACCTCGCAGAGCAAAAGGAGGCGTGAGGGAACGCACAATGCAAAATTATATTATTAAACGCTTGCTGGGCCTGATCCCGACGCTACTGATTGTGGCGGTGCTGGTGTTTCTGTTTGTCCACTTGCTGCCGGGCGATCCGGCGCGGTTGATTGCCGGGCCGGAAGCCGACGCGCAGGTCATTGAGCTGGTGCGCCAACAGCTTGGGCTGGATCAACCGCTGTGGCGGCAGTTCTGGCACTACATCGGCAATGTGCTGCAAGGCGATTTTGGTATCTCGATGGCCTCGCGCCGCCCGGTGGTGGAGGAAATCGCCAGCCGCTTTATGCCGACGCTGCTGCTGACTATCACCAGTATGTGCTGGGCGATGCTGTTTGGGCTCGGCGCGGGAATTGCCGCCGCCGTGTGGCGCAACCGCTGGCCGGATCATCTGGGGATGGCGCTGGCGGTAACGGGCATGTCATTCCCCGCGTTTGCACTCGGTATGTTGCTGATGCAGATCTTCTCGGTTGAACTCGGCTGGCTGCCGACCGTGGGTGCCGACAGCTGGCAACACTACATTTTGCCGTCATTAACGCTCGGTGCGGCAGTGGCGGCGGTGATGGCGCGTTTTACCCGCGCCTCGTTCGTGGACGTGCTCAACGAGGACTACATGCGTACCGCGCGTGCCAAAGGCGTAAGCGAGCGCTGGGTTATTCTCAAACATGGTCTGCGCAACGCGCTCATCCCGGTGGTCACCATGATGGGGCTGCAATTCGGCTTTTTGCTCGGCGGCTCCATTGTGGTGGAGAAAGTCTTCAACTGGCCTGGGCTGGGCCGTTTGCTGGTGGACTCGGTGGAGATGCGCGATTACCCGGTGATTCAGGCCGAGGTGCTGCTCTTCTCGCTGGAGTTTATTCTTATCAACTTAGTGGTGGATGTGCTCTACGCCGCCCTTAATCCCACGATCAGGTACAAGTAAGGATGCGATTATTAAACTGGCGTCGACAGGCGGTGCTAAACGCCATGCCCGTAGTCAAACCGGGGCATGTGCGCACGCCGTGGCATGAATTCTGGCGGCGTTTTTGCCGCCAGCCGCTGGCGATGGCCGCCGGGATTTTTGTGCTGCTGCTGATCCTGTTGGCGATTGTCGCCCCGTGGATAGCCCCGTTCGATGCGGAAAACTATTTTGACTATGACCGGCTTAATGAAGGGCCGTCGCTGGTGCACTGGTTCGGCGTCGATTCGCTGGGGCGCGACATTTTAAGCCGCGTGCTGGTCGGCGCGCAGATTTCGCTTGCCGCCGGTCTTTTTGCGGTGCTGATTGGCGCGCTCATCGGTACGGTGCTGGGATTGCTGGCGGGTTACTACGAAGGCTGGTGGGATCGCCTGATTATGCGCATCTGTGATGTGCTGTTCGCGTTCCCCGGCATTCTGCTGGCGATTGCGGTGGTAGCGGTGATGGGTAGCGGCATGGCGAACGTGATCATCGCCGTGGCGGTGTTCTCCGTGCCGGCGTTTGCCCGTCTGGTGCGCGGTAACACGCTGGTGCTCAAGCAACAAACCTTTATCGAATCCGCGCGCAGCATCGGGGCCAGCGATGCGGTGATCCTGTTTCACCATATTCTGCCGGGCACGGTATCGTCGATTGTGGTCTATTTCACCATGCGTATCGGCACGTCGATTATCTCAGCCGCCAGCCTGTCGTTTTTAGGCCTGGGCGCGCAGCCGCCCACCCCGGAGTGGGGCGCGATGCTCAATGAAGCGCGTGCGGATATGGTAATTGCGCCGCATGTGGCGCTGTTCCCTTCGCTGGCGATTTTTCTGACGGTACTGGCGTTTAACCTGCTGGGTGATGGCCTGCGCGACGCGCTGGACCCGAAGATTAAGGGATAGGAGGTTCCCTCTCCGTATGAGGAGAGGGAAGGAAGGCTTAAACGCGGGAGCCCCACAGATCGTATTCGTCGGCGTTTTCCACTTTCACGCGGACAACGTCGCCCGGTTTAACCCCGGTTTCGCCGTTCAGGTACACCGCGCCATCGATTTCCGGAGCGTCCGCCATGCTGCGGCCAATCGCGCCTTCTTCGTCCACTTCATCGATGATCACCAGAATTTCGCGGCCGATTTTTTCCTGCAAGCGCTCGGCGGAGATCTGCTGTTGCAGTTGCATAAAGCGGTTCCAGCGCTCCTCTTTCACCTCTTCCGGCACCTGATCGGCCAGTTCGTTGGCGGTTGCGCCTTCTACCGGGCTGTATTTAAAGCAGCCGACGCGATCCAGACGCGCTTCCTGAAGGAAATCGAGCAGCATCTGGAAATCTTCTTCAGTTTCGCCAGGGAAACCGACGATAAAGGTGGAACGCAGCGTCAGTTCCGGGCAGATTTCACGCCACTGCTTAATGCGCGCCAGTTGCCTGTCGACCGCGCCGGGGCGCTTCATCAGCTTGAGAATGCGCGGGCTGGCGTGCTGCAACGGGATATCCAGATACGGCAGGATCTTGCCTTCCGCCATCAGCGGAATGACATCATCCACGTGCGGGTACGGGTAAACGTAGTGCAGACGCGTCCAGACACCGAGTTTCGCCAGTTGCTCACACAGGCCAACCATGCTGGTTTTCACCGGCTCGCCGTTGTGAAAGCCCATGCGGTGTTTTACATCCACGCCGTAAGCGGAGGTGTCCTGCGAGATCACCAGCAGCTCTTTCACGCCGGCATCGACGAGACGTTTGGCTTCGGCTAACACCTCGCCAATCGGGCGGCTTACCAGATCGCCACGCATCGACGGAATAATGCAGAACGTGCAGCGGTGGTTACAGCCTTCGGAAATTTTCAGGTAAGCGTAGTGGCGCGGCGTCAGTTTGACGCCCTGTTCCGGCACGAGGCTCAGGAACGGATTGTGCTTTGGTTTCGGCACATAGTGATGAACATGTTCCAGTACCTGCTCATAGCTGTGCGGCCCGGTGATCTCCAGCACTTTCGGGTGCACTTCGCGGATCTGATCCTCTTTTGCGCCCAGGCAGCCGGTCACAATGACTTTGCCGTTTTCATTCAGCGCTTCGCCGATGGCTTCCAGCGACTCTTGCACCGCGCTGTCGATAAAACCGCAGGTATTGACGATAACCATGTCAGCGTTGTCATAGCTTGGCACCACGTCATAACCTTCGGTGCGCAGTTCGGTGAGAATCCGTTCGGAATCCACCAGGTTTTTTGGGCAGCCAAGAGAGACAAAGCCGATTTTCGGCTGCAGGTTCACATTGCTCATAGTTCAAAAATTAATCAGTTATAGGATCTTAGGGCAGGGATTGTACAGGGCTCTCGCCTGGATTTATAGGGTAATTAAGGGGGAATACTTACAGAAGCGCATGCGGCCTACAAAGAGAATGCCGCAGAAGGTAATCGGATGGATAACTCACAAGGAGGCTGTTGCATATCAGCCTGAATATTTGCAAGCAGCAAATTCGCCTCGCTATTACAGCGTGCTCGGTGGTAACAGCCCGGAGGACTTAGGCCGACCTGATCCTGAGGACATTATCTTTCTACCAAGGCACGGCATTTTATGTTGATCTTCATACTGAATATCACACCTCGCAGACAAGCGATTTTTGCCGGGTTCGTTGTATGGTTTGCATCAATACAGCTTTGCTTTGAGGCATTTCTGGCATAAGCGGTATGCTCCTTTTTGACAGCGCTGTCATGCCCTTACACTGTTAATCCTCAAAGGAACGCAAACCATGAAAACCAAATTACATGCACTTTTCTTGCTGGGATTCCTGTCGTTCGGAAGCCAGGCTGAATCATTCACTATTAATGCTAAAGCCCACTGTATTTATCCGCCGCTGAGTAATGTGGCATTGCAGGCTGGAACAGCATTGCAGTTCCAGTTGGCGCCAGGTACATATACGATGTCGCTGCTATCCAATAATATGAGCTGCATGAACGGTTCGTTAGCGAATGGCTGCAATATCAGCACAATCTATTTGCAGGGCGGCTTGGGGAATGGGCGCTGGGGCTTAACGCTCAGCACTACGCCGATTACAGTTAACGTACCGACGGTTTCCAAATTCATGGCGTATGTCACAGATGATAACTGCGTGGATAACACTGGGCAGGCGACGATTCAGGCAGACAAAATCCAGTAACCTTCGCTCTTTTTACCTTAAAGCCGCACCGCTTCAGGGGCGGCTTTTTCCTGCGCAGTAGTAAATGACGCTAAGAAAAGAACCCTGCCGACGGTAACGTTGAGGTGTGTTCGAAAGATATGGACCTATGGCGAATTTGTTGCAATTAAGAATAATTCCTATTAACTTTTGCCCGGTTCAATTTCATTTTTCAGCCGGAGCAGCCAGAGCTGCGTTTTGATAATATAAGGGAAAACGGCATGATCAATTGTCGAGCTTATGCCATGCGCCTGGTGCCTTTTCTGATGCTCTGCGCGGCGAACAGTTATGCCCGCCCGGACATGACGCCGTTGGGGCCGAATATCGCCGATAAAGGCTCTGCGTTTTATCATTTCACTGTTAATACTTTTGATTCCGCCGACGGCAAGCGCCATTACAAAGTGTGGACCGCCATCCCGAATAAAAAGCCGCCCGCCAGTGGTTATCCGGTGCTCTATCTGCTGGACGGCAACGCGGTGATGGACCGGTTATCCGATGAGCTGTTGCAAAAACTGTCGCAGCGCGATCCGCCCGTGCTGGTGGCGATTGGCTATCAGACCGATCTGCCGTTTGAGTTAACCGCCAGAGCGTATGACTACACGCCCGCAACGCAAAGTAGCCCGCAGAATCTGCGCGGCAGAACCGGTGGCGGTAGCGCGGTTTTCCGCAGGTTACTGGAGCAGACCATTGCCCCGCTGGCTGAAAAAGATCTCGCTATCGACCCACAAAAGCGGGCGCTGTGGGGGCACTCTTACGGGGGACTGTTCGTGCTGGAGAGTTTTCTGTCGTCCGATTTCTTTCACACGTTCTACTCAGCCGTTCCTTCGCTGGATCGTAATAACGCTGCACTACTGAGCGCACTTGAGCGTGTCAACACAGCGCAGAGCCGCCAGAAATCAGTGTGGTTTATGGAAGGCGACGGCGACAGAAAAACGCAGGACGAAAACGCCACCTCGGACGTGTTAGCTGCCCTAAGCCAGACGGTTTCACGCCTGCGTAGCAGAGGCATACCGGCGACTTACCGGCTTTATCCCGGCCTGACGCACGGCGCGATGTTTGCCGCCTCGATGCACTCGGCGCTGTT
Source organism: Kosakonia sp. (assembly GCF_032104925.1). NCBI lineage: Bacteria > Pseudomonadati > Pseudomonadota > Gammaproteobacteria > Enterobacterales > Enterobacteriaceae > Kosakonia > Kosakonia sp. The sequence goes on along the minus strand of NZ_DAMCGF010000004.1, from coordinate 385,878 downwards.
GCATGTGTCCGGTGAGACGCTTTCTGAAGCAGAGTAAAAAAGGCCGCGAATGCGGCCTTCAGCGGTTTAGCTCAATGCATAAATCGCGTCGAAAATGGTGGCGGGAATACACCAGTCTTTGGTGAACTCTTCAAGTGCTTCCAGGTTCTCTTTGAAATGCGCCAGCATGATATCAATTGCCTGCGCTTCGTCTTCCGCCTGGGTTTCAAATGGCATTTTGTGAAAGCCATCAGCTTTAAGCTGCCGCACTTCTTCGGGGGACAAGGTTTTTTTCTCATAGACATTCACGGCAATGTCACTGGAGTAGAACACATAGGTTTTCATGACATCTTCCTTGTAAATGAAGCGGTTGGTGGCAGCTATGTTATCGGCATCGGGCAACGTTCGTTTACCCCTGCACAATATAAATTATTACTATGCGCTTCGCTTGCCCGGTAAAGAAGCCCCTGGTTTTCGTCTTTTCTCGCGCTCACCGGTGAGCAAAATTCATGCTAATTTGAACGTTTTCCTCACGTGATAAAGGCAGGGTTATGGCAAGTTTCGACGTTCAGGAATGGCGCAAAGAGAATTACCTGGTAACAACCGACGCCGAAAAGCAGGATATTGCAGCGATCCACCGTTATCTGACGCGATCAACATGGGCGGTGGGGATTGACCGGGAGACGGTGGCGATCTCCGTGCAAAATAGCCTTAATTTCGGTCTGTTTCATGGTGAGGTGCAGATAGGTTTTGCCCGGTTAGTGACCGATTATGCCACCTTCGCCTACCTGTGTGATGTGTATGTGCTGGAAGCGTATCAGGGGCAAAAACTGGGAAAATGGTTAATCGCCTGCTGCCATGCGCATCCGGTTTTTGAAAAATTGCGCCGGATTGTTCTGTTTACTTCCACCGCGCCCTGGCTGTACGCGCAGGCGGGTTATGAACCTGTTAACCGGCCCGATTACACGTGGACGATTGCCCGCCCGGATATCTACAAGAGCAGGAATAACCCGACTAAAGAGTAGCGCGCCTGCACCATCGCGGTAAAAGTGGGCAATGTGGTTAATGCCGCGTTGCCATTGCTATGCCGTTCCCGCGCTGGTAAAAACGCCCGGTTTACTAACACCGGAAAGGGAAAAACGATGCGCAGGACAATCATTAAGATTCTGGCGGGGCTGCTGTATGTGGTGTTCGCCTTTTTTATTTGCGCTGTCATCAAGCCGGTTAACCAGTTCTGGCAATGGTCATCGGACTGGCTGTTTGATCTGCTCTGGCGACACCACATGATTACCGATACCTACGAATGGGGCATGGATCCACCAGGCACCATAATGCTGGTGATCATTGTGCTGGTTATCGCCTGGCTTTTAGCCCGCAGCGTTAAAGTGCTACGGGCTAAAATCGGGCGCTGAGTGCCGCGTTTTACCATCCGTATTCTGAATAAGGTTGCCCGGCGGCGATCTGCGCAATCGCCTGTTTGACATAGCCAATCGTGTTTTCAGGTAAATCGTCAATGGCGTGCCAGCATAAATCGCTATGTTTCTCCGGCTCGGCGATAAACGGCTCGCCCTGCCAGCGCGTGCAACTGAAAAAGTGGCCCATCCACGAGCGATTCTCTGTCCAGACGTGCAGCGTATGCGCCAGCTGAAGATCATCCGGTGCGATTACCACGCCCGTCTCCTCATTGGCTTCCCGTGCCGCTGCTGCCCCCAGCGTTTCGTATTGCTCCAGACCACCGGCGGGTAGGCTATAGCAACCGTCCATCCAGCCTGTTCCGGTGCGTTTAAGCATGCAAATCTGCTTCTCTTTTCGCAGCAATACGAATACCGCAACCGACAGGTTATAGCGCTCTCTTGTCATTTTCTTCCCTCTGTTTATCCTTCAGCCTGATATGCTCCTGCGGCACCCAACCCTGTTCTCCATCCGCTTTTTGCGCGTAGTACCAACCATTAAGCGCCTTGATAAGCGTGAGCGTTTCCCCGACACGCACGGTGAGTTCATGGGCGCAATAGTCATCAAGCGCTGTTCCTTCATACGCACTCAGCGGTGCGAAAAGCTGCTGCGGCGCCCAACCACTTTTTCCTGAGGCTAACGTCACCCACACCCAGCCGCGCCACTGCAAATCGCAATGACTTATCAGCACGCGTTCGCCTTTGCCGACCGCAATCGGATCGGGATACGCCGACGTGTAATCGCGGATAACTTTCGCCTGGGATGGCATCGCTTTACACCATGCCATTATTGCCGTGGCGCAGAAATGCCGGGCGCTGGTTTAACCGCGCGAACCACGCGTCAATGGCAGGAACCTGCGGGTGGTCGAATGGCGTCATCTTCCAGCGGTTGACCGACAGCCCCAGCACCACATCCGCCAGCGTAAAGGTGTCACCTGCGGCGAATGCTCCGGTGCGCTGCAATTGCTGCTCCAGAATGCCGATGCAGTGATTCCACTCTTTGATGCCTGCTGCGATGGCTTTCGGGTCGTTAAAGTCCGGGTTCTTGCGTGCCAGCGCCGGGAAGACATAACGCCATGCGTTGTTGAACTCGGTGGCCTGCCAGTCCATCCAGTGTTCAACGTTGGCGCAGGCTTGCGGCTCACTGGGAAGCAAATCCTCGCGCCCGGCTTTACGCACCAGATAACGGCAAATCGAGTTGGATTCCCATAATACAAAACCGTCGTCTATCAGTACCGGCACCATCGCGTTAGGGTTCATGGCGCGGAATTCATCCGTTTCGGTGGAGGCAAAACCGCTGCCGTAATCTTCCTGCACATAATCCAGCCCGGCTTCTTCACAGGTCCAGAGTACTTTTCGCACATTGATCGATGTCGTTTTGCCAAGAATTTTAAGCATGTTGCAGGTGTCCATTCGTGTAATTAATCGTTTAAAAACAATACACCAGACAAATGCTTTCTGACCACCTGCAGATGCGTGCCAGCACGTCACGGTCACTCATGACATTAGCGGACGGCAAACACCCGGGATAAAGCGTAATGCATGGCGGCAGACGCGTAAGGGTGAGAACAGTCGTGCGGGGGCGTGATGGGGGCAGTCTGGCTCAGTGAGCGGCGGGTGAGATTGAGCAAGTTAACTGATTCATTTGTGAAAATTATGGATTGCTGCGGGCGCGGGATATCACCGAGCACGTTGGTTGGCTGGCGTGGCTCACTTTAAGTGAAATGTAAAGGTCCGGCAGATAAAATTAAATATTGACCGGACGCATGCTTTTGTTCAAAAAGCGACCATACTATGATCCTACACTGGCTGACAAGGGGGGAAGATGTATGACCGTTGATGAACTTGCGCGTCGTCTGCTGACGAAGTTGATTGCTGCCCGAAGTGACCTTGCGGCCTATATCCAGATGCGAAAAGCGAAAGGGTATATGTCGGTCAGCGAAAATGATCGTCTGCGTGAACGCTTCTTTGCCCTGGCGCTGGAGATCCGCGATAAAGGCGAACGGTTAAACGAAATGCCGGATCGCGACTCACGTAGTGCGATATACCGCGCCGAGGAAGCGCTCTCCTCAGCAGCTGTTTGTCTGATGAGCGGGCGACAGGATTGTCCCACCTATATTTCGGTGAATGTCGACAAGCTGGAACGTTCGCTGAATGTGCTTAATTACTGCATTCAGTATCTGAACGAGCATTCACCGCTCGAAGAAGCCTGATACCAGGGGGAGGAAACTCCCCCTTTCTGCGCCTGCCTCCTCGACGTTGCTCCGCCGGTTTTACTGCAACACCCGCGATGCGCATGCGGTTGTGTATAGGCAATGTAAAAGTCGCTTCTGCCCGCGCTGCGCGGTCTACCCTTTATCAGAATAAAAAACTGCATAAAGGAGCGCCGTATGCGCCAGATCCCGCTGCTTTTTCTGTTTCTCTCCCTCTCGGTGTGCGCCGTACCTGCTGCGGTGAAAGTCGATGTATTGCAAACCAAACTCGATCACCCCTGGGCGCTGGCGTTTCTGCCCGATAATCACGGCATGTTGATTACCCTGCGCGGCGGGCAACTGCGTTTATGGCAACGAGATAAGGGCATTTCCGACCCGATTACTGGCGTTCCCGAAGTCTGGGCGCACGGGCAGGGGGGCTTGCTGGATGTGGCGCTGGCACCGGATTTTGCCCAGTCGCGCCGGGTGTGGCTGAGCTACGCCGAGGCCGGTCAGGATGATAAAGCCGGAACGGCGGTCGGGTACGGCCGTCTTAGCGAGGATTTTAAACGCCTCGACGATTTCCGAACGGTGTTTCGCCAGCAGCCGAAACTCTCTACCGGTAACCATTTTGGCGGTCGGCTGGTGTTTGATGGTAAAGGCTATTTATGGATTGCGCTGGGCGAGAATAACCAGCGCTCGACGGCGCAGGATCTGGATAAATTACAGGGCAAGCTGGTGCGGCTGACGGACCAGGGCAAGGTGCCGCAGGATAACCCGTTTGCCGGTAAAGCGGGGGCACGAGCGGAAATCTGGTCTTACGGTATTCGCAATCCGCAGGGAATGGCAATCAACCCGTGGAGTAACGCGTTGTGGCTCAACGAGCATGGCCCGCGCGGCGGCGATGAGATCAACATTCCGCAAAAGGGTAAAAATTACGGCTGGCCAATTGCCACCTGGGGTATCAACTACAGCGGGCTGAAGATCCCGGAAGCTAAAGGGGAGATTGTCGCCGGAACCGAGCAGCCGATCTTTTACTGGAAACGATCCCCGGCGGTCAGCGGTATGACGTTTTACAACGCTGACGTTTTCCCGCAGTGGAAAAACAAACTGTTTATCGGCGCGCTGAAAGATACAAATGTCATCGTCATGAGCGTGCAGGGTGACAAGGTGACGGAAGATGGCCGTATTCTCGGCGATCGCGGGCAGCGTATTCGCGATGTCCGCGTTGGGCCGGACGGTTATCTCTATGTTCTGACCGATGAATCCGACGGCGCATTGTGGAAAGTCAGCCCGGCCTTCTGAAGCAGAAAGGGGATATTCCCCTTTCTTCATTCTGCGTATTAGTCGTAGGTATTTTCCGTTCTGGCGTTAACAGGTAAAAGCTATATTTTATTTTTCTATAAACGTTTTCATCTAATTATTTTTAAATAAATAAATGCCGAATTTTTTATTTTTATAGCGTTTGGTTATGTGGCTCTTTTTATTTAAGTGCCTGCCGCGATTGCCGATAACTGAATATCTTAGAGTATGCGTTAAAGGAGAGGTAATAATGCATCATCAAGGTATTTCGGGTACGTCGACGGATATTTATGAATTGATTTCGCGCATTGGTAACGTCACCCGCATGTTAAGAAGCAGCCTGCGTGAGTTAGGCCACGATATCACCATTGCTGAACTGGCTAACTCCATCCCTGACGCGCGCAGTCGTTTGCAATATGTCGTCGATCTTACGGCGCAGGCATCGGGTAAGACGCTCACCTATATCGAACTGACACAACCCCTGCAGGAGCAACTGAGCCAGCAAGCCAGCCAGCTGCTTTCGCAATGGCAGCAACATAATGAAGCCGCAAGTATCGATGAGACGATGGCGCTTGCCCGCGCCACGCATGATTGGCTGGGCTCTGTGCCGACGTGCACCGAAGCCAGCAAATCCTGGCTGCGGGAAATTATGATGGCGCAGGATTTCCCGGATACCACGGCGCGGATTATTGTGCGCATGATGGCGTTGCTGGAAAATATTGAGAAAGAATTCCTGAACGTGCTGTTAGAAAACGTAGCGCGAGAAGGGTGCGCGACAATCAAGCAAGCCAGCGCTGATCCGACAGCCCCGCAGGCAGCCGAGCAAGATATTGACGAATTGCTGAATAGCCTTGGCCTGTAATTTATTTTGTTAGTGCTTCACCCTCGTTGTTGTGCTTATTGATATCCTCTAATTGTTATTTTGGTGAATGCAATTCTATTGCATTCACTTTTTTTGGCGGTTTATCTCGCATAACAAACGCACGCCTTTAAATAAAAAAATCCCGCAATGCCATCAACATATGCGGGATAAAAAAGAAAAATAAATTCGTTATGCTCAATGAAGCCCGCCCTCATGACAAAGCGGGTGTTAGTCAAGGAATGACATCGTTGAAATCCGCTCTGAAGGAGGTAAGCGGATTTCACACAACTTAACGCAGCAGGGACAGCATGGTCTGCGGAACCTGGTTAGCCTGCGCCAGTACGGAGCTACCAGCTTGCTGCAGGATCTGCGAACGGGACATGTTAGACACTTCTGTCGCGTAGTCAGAATCCTGAATACGGCTGCGCGCTGCCGACAGGTTGTTCACGGTGTTGTTCAGGTTGGAAATGGTTGATTCAAAACGGTTCTGGGATGCACCGAGCAGGCTGCGTTCGGTATCCACGGCTTTGATGGCTTTATCCAGATCGGCCAGCGGATTACCGTCGGTGGTGCCGCCGGAGCTGACAACGCCCTGCAGCACATCAAAGCCATGGGCGTCAGTAGAACGTGCGCTGCCGTTGACGATCTGGCCTGTTGTTGCGGCCGTCGCACCGGTGGTGTTGTAGAGGTTGAACGCGTCGCTGCTGCTCACGGTAATGCTGATGGTTTCGCCATCTTTCGCGCCAACCTGGAAATTATACTGGCTGTCGCCCGAACCGGTATTCAGCACTTTCAGGCCGTTAAAGTCAGTCTGGGTGGTAATACGGTTGATCTCTTCCATACGCTGGTTAACTTCCGCCTGGATGGAGTCGACATCGGACGCGGAGTTAGAGCCATTCTGCGCTTGTACAGTCAGGTCGCGAATACGCTGCAGGTTATTATTCACTTCGCTCAGTGCGCCTTCGGTAGTCTGCGCCAGTGAAATGCCGTCATTCGCGTTACGCACCGCAACGGAAAGACCATTAATATTTGACGTGAAACGGTTAGCAATTGCCTGACCAGCAGCATCATCTTTTGCGCTATTAATACGCAGACCGGATGACAGACGCTCAATAGACGTGCCTAAAGAAGACTGAGATTTGCTCAGGTTATTTTGGGTCATTAAAGACAACGTGTTGGTATTAATAACGGCCATTTCATTTCTCCAGAAATATAGAAGTAATCTATGAGTATTGCCCAATATCGCTGGGCGAAATGGATATCGTCCAAGGGGAATAAAACTTTAAATTTAAATGCCTAATAGTTTATTTTTATAAAAGAAGCTATTTAATATGATGATTTTATAACTAATAGTAGTTTTAAATATATTTAAATTGCCGCTGATGCATTCTATTTTAATAGTGCTTATAGGCTGATTCGATCATAGTTTCGCATAGGTTAGTGAGAAATAAGAATAACCGCATTAGACTATTTTAGTATTGCTAAACTACTATTAAGTGTTGTTGAATTGTTTGTTGGAAAGAATATTTTTTGTAACTTTAATGCAGGTAAATTCGCTTTTCCTGACGCCAGGATGCTGCTAGGCTCATATTTAATCAGGTGGTTGTCTTCAACGTTATTTGTCCTGAAAGGTTAAATGTTGCCCATAATATGGGTACTAAAAGCAAATTCTAACATTATTGCATCGTTGCATCCTATTAAGCGGTTGATGATATGAATTAACAATTAAAGTTTTGCGCCAGAATTTCGATTACTGATTAGAAAGAATATTGCGTTGTTTATATAACAAATAACTGAATAGTTGTGCCGGAGATGGCACTTAAATTAAATTTAGCACGAAAAATCACGCATCAGTCCCGGTCGTGTTTGCTGCCCTGGCTGAAACATAAAAGGCTTATATTGTGTGGTGTTTCTGTGTTTTTTGTCTGCACACGGGAGAGTTGACGTTATGAGAACGCAAGATTTGGAATACTTCGTCGCGTTGATAAAACATATGAATTTTCAAAAGGCGGCTGAGGAGTGCGATGTTTCTCAACCCACCCTGAGCATTCAAATCAAAAAACTGGAAGAGGAATTAGGCATTCCATTGCTGCACCGCAAAGGCAAAGGGTTTAGCCTGTCGCCGATCGGCTTGCATTTGTTGCCACTGATCGAAAATATTCTTCGAGAGGTGCATAACCTGCATGAGTTAGCGCAGCGGCTACGTTTTCAACCGGTTGGCGTTATCAATATTGGTGTAACCCCGACGCTTGGGTCGTATATATATGAAGACCTGTTCAGCGCGTTCAAAGAAAAATTTCCGGATAATGAGATCAAGCTCCATGAAGTCAGTGAAGATAATTTGCTGAGTATGTTAGGGAAAGGGCAATTACAGTTGGGGCTGCTGATAGGGCCGATTGCTAACGATAACTTCCTCGAGGCTCAGCTCTATGAAGAGCAATTTGTGCTGGGCGTAAACAACAGCCATCCGCTGTCGAAACAAGAAGTGATTGATCTCAGCGAGTTGAAAAAACATAAACTTATTATGACCAAATCGATGCCAGAACATCTCAATCTTGAACCTGGCAGCGAAGAGATCCTCAACCATGCACGGAGTATTTCAAACGATCTGGAAACTATCCGATATATGGTAAAAAATTCGGATAATGTCTCGTTTTTTCCAAAACTTTCAACGCTCGGTAACGATCATAATAGTATAAAATATATTAATATCAAAAATAATAATTTATCCCGTCGGGTTTTCATGATGGTGCGTGAAGGCGATATTATGAAGGAAAAATATTATAGTTTTGGCAGCGACGTTGGCGGCAGAATTAACGCAAGGCTGAATACGCTGTAATGGCTTTATTGTCTTAATTACGCAGTAACCACAGCCTCATGATCGCTGGCTATGAACATATGTTGAGATACAAACATTCTTTTTTTGAAAAGTGTTTGTCTCTCAGCCCTATTACTGTATCTGTAATTTGGGATTAGTCCGTTTTATTGCGCTTAATCGTCAATGAAAACGCCGGGTGTAGACGCTGGCAAATTTAATGATGTCAGAGGTGACTCATGTTTCTTAATCCAAAATATACCAACGTTCATCGTTCGCTACTTGCCATTATCAAACCTGCATTGAATGAACATGCTTTTGAAAATAAAAGAACGGACGCCTGTTTTGCGCTGAAAAAATTGATGGCGTTGTATAATGAACTTCGCGTTGAACTGACGCTGCAGCCATATCCGCCAGAGTTGACCGATTTTTTATTTACCTATGAATGTGCGTTGATAACACTGGATGATTATTTACACTCCAGCTCCCCCAGAGAAATGAGTCACGCCATTAGCACCTGCTTTCAATATATAGAAACCGTCCCGGTATTGCTGCGGCGTGTTTCGGTTCAGTACCGCATGCAAGCCATGTGAAAATTAATGATTTAGCTGTAGCGGAAATCTTATATCACTTTACGAGATGGGTATGATGGATAATGTCGCCACTGAGCAGTTGGGGCTGTCGTTAGAACGGGCAAGTTTTTTAAAGAAAAGATCGCAATCATTTCTGTCGGTCGCCAGACAATCTGGCTTAGCCGGTTACGCTTTTACTCAGCGGGATGATGCGCTGAGTGATGATCATGCTGCGGTGATTTCGGGTATGGAGTTTGGCGAAGAGGTGACGCTTTTGCAGGAGACTCTGCAGAATATCGATTTTGCTATCCATAAACTCGACGCGATAAATAATGATGAAGTGGCATCGCCTGATGTGATGGCCTTTTATCAGGATGCAATCGAGCTTCTTGATGAGGCAGAAGCGCTGCTGGAAGAGTGCTGCGAAGTGGATCGTATTGACTACGCGACGGATGAGATCGAATGGGATGAAAGTAGCCTGGTTCCCTTAGAAGACGATCCACTGTTTGCGGATGGCGAGGGCGAAGAGGAGTAACGTCTCTGCTGCTGGCTGCCAGACTTTATAGATTGCTGCGTGGGTGTACCGGATGGCGCCGGCGCGTTTGCTGTCAACAGCAGGCGATAACGTCAGCGCCACCGGTTAAAAACAGGTTCAGGTCACCGGGATCATTACCGCGTTTTTGAAGCCGGGACGTTCGCACAATTGCACATACCAGCGTTGCAGGTTGGCGTGCGGTGCCCAACTTAACCCGTTGATATTGTAAAGGTTATAGATGAACGGGCCGACGGCGATGTCGCCGCAGCCAAACGCTTCCCCTGAGAGCCAGGGCTGTTTTGCCAGTACATCGTCGAGCATCGCGAACAGCCCATCCAGCGCTTTTTTGTTGGCTTCAATCGCGGCGTTGTCGCGCTGTTCCGGCGCGGTGCGCACCAGCCCCTGCAGCAGTGGGCCATGTTTTGGCGAAAGGGTACTCAGCGCCCAGTCCATCCACTTTTCCCCTTGCGCACGCTCAGCAGGGGAGTCGACCCACAAACGGCCCTGACCGTACTGCGCCGCCAGGTAACGCACGATGGTGTTGGACTCCCACAGCACCACGTTGGTTTCATCGTCCCGTAACAGCGGCACCAGACCATTCGGGTTCATCGCCAGATACTCAGGCTCATGGTTCACGCCGAACTCTCTGCCCGCCAGAATATGCTGGTACGGTAATTCCAGCTCTTCCAGCAGCCAGCGAACTTTTTTGACGTTAGTAGAGTTATTTCTGCCCCATAGCGTTATCATTTTTACCTCAGTGGTGTGAATGAGTGTCGGTGTGACATTCATCGTGTGCCAATCTCCGACATTCTTCAAGTTGCAGATGTGCGGGTTTTGTTACCGGTTTCTTCGTAAGCGTCGTTCCTTCGACGCCAGCGCAAGCACGGCTCAACGCGCGAGGTGCAACACGAATGATTCAGGGGATAAATATTCCGCACAAACGGAGCGCAACACGCTGTTATTGCGTAAACTTTAAAAACTTTACCCAGTGACGGTTTTTTTCGTTTCGTTTGTGCGCTATTACTCACCGTTTGTTGCGGCACGGTGTTGTGACGTTTTTGAATGGATACTCGGGTGGCCCCTATGACGCATTTCTCTTTATCCCTTCGCAGCCTGGTTGCGGGCTCTGCGCTGTTGATGCTTTTCTCCCCTTCGTTGTACGCGGTGGAACAAACGCCGGGTGCGCCTACCGTCGATGCGAGGGCGTGGATCCTGATGGATTACGCCAGCGGTAAGGTGCTGGCAGAAGGCAACGCTGACGAGAAGCTTGATCCTGCCAGCCTCACGAAGCTGATGACCAGCTATGTAGTTGGCCAGGCGCTGAAAGCCGGAAAAATTCATCTCACTGATACAGTGACCGTCGGCAAAGACGCCTGGGCGACCGGCAACCCGGCGCTGCGTGGCTCTTCGCTGATGTTCCTGAAACCCGGCGATCAGGTTTCCGTGGCCGATCTCAACAAAGGCGTGATTATCCAGTCCGGCAACGATGCCAGTATCGCCATCGCAGATTTTGTGGCGGGCAGTCAGGACTCATTCGTCAGCCTGATGAACAGCTACGCGCAAAAACTCGGCCTGACCAATACCACCTTTAAAACGGTACATGGCCTGGATGCGCCAGGGCAGTTCAGCACCGCGCGTGATATGGCGCTGCTCGGCAAAGCACTGATTCGTGATGTGCCGGATGAGTACGCCATTCACAAAGAAAAAGAGTTCACCTTCAATAAGATCCGCCAGCCGAACCGTAACCGGTTGCTGTGGAGCACCAGCATGAACGTGGATGGCATGAAAACCGGCACCACCGATGGCGCGGGTTACAACCTGGTGGCCTCGGCGACACAAGGTGATATGCGCCTGATTTCTGTGGTGCTGGGCGCGAAAACCGACCGCATCCGTTTTAATGAGTCAGAAAAATTGCTCACCTGGGGTTTCCGTTTCTTCGACACGGTTACGCCTATCAAGCCTGACGCGACGTTTGTCAGCCAGCGCGTGTGGTTTGGCGATGAGAGCGAAGCGAAACTTGGCGCGGGCGATACAGGCTCTATCACCATTCCTAAGGGGCAATTAAATAACCTGAAAGCCAGCTACACCTTAACGCAGCCGGAACTGCAGGCACCGCTGGCTAAAGGCCAGGTGGTGGGCACCATCGATTTTCAGTTGAACGGTAAAACCATTGAGCAACGTCCGCTGGTGGTGATGGAAGCGGTGGAAGAGGCCGGTTTCATTGGCCGGATGTGGGATTTTGTGTTGCTGAAATTTCATCAGTGGTTTGGCGGCTGGTTCTCCTGATACAACCTCGACCGTGCCCAGCCGGGCACGGTCAATAGAGCAACGTTAGCTGGTGTTTTTTTGCTTCGCTCTCCAGCGCCTCGTCGGGGCAACAGTCGCTGACCAGTACATCAAAGCGGCTTAATGGCCCCATGCAGGCCGAACGCACTTTGCCGAACTTGCTGTGATCCACCACCAGAACGTGGTATTGCGCGCAGGCCATCGCCCAGTGTTTTACCGGCAACTCTTCCAGATTAAAACAGGTCGCGCCCTGCTGCGCATGCACGCCCGCCGCCGAATAAAAGGCGATATCCGGGCGCAGATTGTTCAGCGTTTCGTTGAAGTTCAACGGTTTGAAAATGGCGTTGCTGGCGTGGAACTCACCGCCGCTGAGAATGGCGCGACACTGTGGTTTTTCCTGTAATGCCAGAAAGGTGTTCAGTGAGTAACAGACGCCGGTGAAGGGCAGATCGTCCGCAATGGCTTCAATGATCCACGGCGTGGTGGTGCCGCAATCGAAAAAGGCCATCTGATGCGCTTTAAGTAGCCCGGCGGCAAGTTTTGCCGCGTGGCGCTTCTCTTCTACCAGACGATTTTTTTGGTCGCTTAACAGATAATGGCTGGCGGAGCGCGGCTCCAGGACGATGTAACCGCCCAGCAGCACGACCGGCGCGCTGTTGGCGCTGAGATCGCGGCGAATGGTCATTTCAGATACGCCAAGCAGCGTCGCCGCCTCTTTCAGATGCAGTTTATCGCTGCGCTTGAGCGCCGCCAGCAGCTGGCCTATCCGTTCGTCGCGTCTTGTTTCCATAATTCCCCTGAATAAAAGAAAGCCCTGCATTGAGCAGGGCGTTCATATTACCTTTGCCTCAGGGCTTAGTCACGTACCCAGCCGCGGCGAATCAGCATGGCGAAACAGGCTCGATAGAGTTGTTGCACACTGTGGTAGAGCGCCGGGCCAAAGCCTTGCCAGAGGATTTGCGCGGACAAACAGCCGCCGATACCAACCAGCAGTGCGCCGAGCATATCCAGCGGCCAGTGCACGCCAAGATAAACGCGTGACCAGGCGATGGTCAGACCGATGACCATCAACAGCGCGCCCGACCACAAACGGTGCCAGGCAAGGAAAGCGACCGCAAAGGTGAAGATCACCGTGCCGTGATCGCTCGGGAAAGAACTGTCCGGTGCGTGGTGCAGGAAGTTGTAGCCCACGCGATCGGCAAAGGGGCGATCGTGGGGGAAAAAATGTCCCAGTAACGCCGAGCAACAGAGACTGACCAGCATCGCCAGTGTGACTTTAATTACCAGCTGGCGCTGCGCGTTCACCTGTTCGCGTGGACCCCATAACCAGAGGCCAACGGCTAACAGCGGTACGATGCTAATCAAATCGCTGGCGGCAAAATCGGCAAACGCAATCAGCCAGCGCGGAGAGTCTGGCGTGGCGTTAATCCAGTAAAACACGGTGTAATTCAGGCTCTCTAACATACGTTTGTTACTCTTTGATGAAATAAGCAAAATTGACGCGAAAGTGCCCACCTTAAAAGCGGCATGATTAACGGTAAAGCGGTTTTGTCTTACTCATCTGAGAGTTAGACGATTCCTGGAGTAAAGCACGGAAGGCGTATAATACGGCGGTGCACTTAAGTGAACCTTAAACGAACTGAAATGTGCTTTATTTATTGTGTGACTGAAAATTTCCTATCGCTGCAAAGCGGCTTTGATTACACTCTGCGCGATTTTTCATAGATGAAGAGATTGCATGCAAAACCATTCCTTAACGGGCCAACGTCTGGGACGACGGGCGCTACTGTTTCCTCTCTGCCTGGTGCTTTACGAATTCTCCACCTATATCGCCAACGATATGATCCAGCCCGGCATGCTGGCCGTGGTGGAGCAGTACAACGCCGGCATTGAGTGGGTTCCAACGTCAATGACCGCTTACCTCGCGGGCGGCATGTTTTTGCAGTGGCTGCTGGGGCCGCTGTCGGATCGCATTGGCCGCCGCCCGGTGATGCTGACCGGCGTGGTGTGGTTTATCGTTACTTGCCTGGCAACACTGCTGGCGCAGGACATTGAGCAATTCACGTTACTGCGCTTTTTGCAGGGCATTAGCCTGTGCTTTATTGGCGCGGTAGGTTACGCGGCGATCCAGGAATCTTTCGAAGAAGCGGTGTGCATAAAAATCACCGCGCTGATGGCAAACGTGGCGCTGATAGCGCCGCTGCTCGGCCCGCTGGTGGGCGCTGCGTGGGTGCATGCCGCGCCGTGGCAGGGAATGTTTGTCCTTTTCGCGTTGCTGGCGGCTTTCTCCTTTGTTGGCCTGCAACGGGCAATGCCGGAGACTGCCACGCGGCTGGGTGAAAAGCTCTCCTTTAAAGCCTTGTGGCGCGACTACGTCGAAGTGATGAGGAACCTGCGTTTTGTCGCCGGGGCGCTGGCGACAGGTTTTGTCAGCCTGCCTTTGCTGGCGTGGATTGCTCAGTCGCCGATTATCATCATCAGCGGCGAGCAACTGAGTAGCTATGAATACGGCCTGCTGCAGGTGCCGATTTTTGGCGCTCTGATTATCGGTAACCTGGTACTGGCGCGACTGACTTCACGGCGCACCGTGCGCGCGTTGATCATTATGGGCGGCTGGCCTATCGCGGCCGGGTTGCTGCTGGCGGCTGTTGCGACAGTTGCCTCTTCGCATGCCTATTTGTGGATGACCGCCGGGCTGAGCCTTTACGCCTTTGGTATCGGGCTGGCGAATGCCGGGCTGGTGCGTCTGACCCTGTTTGCCAGCGACATGAGTAAAGGCACCGTTTCGGCGGCAATGGGCATGTTGCAGATGTTTATCTTTACCGTCGGTATCGAAATCAGTAAACACGCCTGGCTAAGCGGCGGCAATGGCTTGTTCAGCCTCTTCAACCTGGCTAATGGCGTACTGTGGCTGGGCTTGATGGTGGTATTTCTGCGTGATAAACGAGTGGGGAATTCGCTGGAAGGATAGGGCGGCGCGCATTAACAGCGCCGCCGCGTAATCAGCAGGTTTCAGCCTGTGTTTCCGGAGCCGGTTTGGCGACCGCGCGGGCAACCACGGCGGCAATCAGCACCAGCCCCATCACCACCAGCATGGCGCTACGCAGGCCGTAGTGCTCGCCGAGAAAACCGAGCAGCGGCGGGCCAACGAGAAACGCCAGGTAGCCGGTGGTGGCGACCACGCTGACGCGGGTAGCCGCGTCCGGGCCGGTATCGCTGGCGGCGGAAATGGTCAGTGGGAAACCGAGCGAGGCACCAAGCCCCCACAAAATCACCGAGAAGCCCGCCACCCAGGCACTATCAACGAAGATAATCAGCCCGATGCCCAGCGCACCCATCAACGCGCTGGCGCGCACCACTGTGACGCGGCTGTAACGGTCAATAAACCAGCCGCCGATAAATCGCCCGACGGTCATTCCAAGAGTAAAACCGGTGTAGATCAGCGAGCCGGACGTCGGGCTAAAGCCGTGCCCGTCCACCATCAATAGCGGCAACCAGTCGTTGGCGGAACCTTCGGCAAATGCCATTGCGAGCACGACCACGCCAATCAGCAACAGTTGGGTATCACGCCAGAACGGTTGCCCTTTTTTCGCGCGCGCTTTCTCCTCGGCGGAGTCTTTGCCGGTGCCAGGCGGAATGGCGGAAATCGCCAGCATGATGGGAACAATCGCCACCAGTGCCGCCGCCAGAATGTGCCAGTTGGCCGCCAGGCCAACAGCGGTAACGCTCATACCAATGCCTGCGCCGACCAGCGTGCCGAAGCTGTAAAAACCGTGCATCATTGGCAGCACGGTTTTGCCCATTTCACGCTCGACTTCCGCGCCTTCGATATTCATTGCCACTTCGCCCGCACCCAGGCTGCCGCCGAAAAGAGCCAGACCAACGGCAAATAACAGTGGAGACGCCAGCCACAATGCGATACTCAGCACCACCATGCCGATGACGCTGAACGACATGCTGGCGCGGATCACTTTCCGCGCGCCAAAGCGCTTTACCAGCCAACCGGAGGAGAGAATGCCGCTCATCGAACCGACCGACAGGCCAAACAGCACCACGCCCATTTCAGCGGTGGAAACCGATAAAATATCGCGGATTGCGGGCGTTCGTGTAGCCCACGAGGCCATTAATAGCCCCGGTATAAAAAAGAAGGTAAACAGCGCCCACAAGCGATGTTGCAGGGCTTTTCGCGAAGCATTTCCAGTCATAACGTCACGGCAAAGAGGGAAAAGATAAGACAACACTAGCAAGCAAGTGTACATTTGTACATAAATGAGTGAGAGGATCTATGGCCCGAAGACCCAACGACCCGCAGCGGCGTGACCGCATTCTGCAAGCGACGCTGGATACCATTGCCGCACACGGGATTCAGGCGGTGACGCACCGTAAAATCGCCAGCTGTGCGGATGTGCCGCTGGGCTCAATGACCTATTACTTTTCCGGTATCGATGCGTTATTAGCTGAGGCTTTCAGTCTGTTTACCCGGCAGATGTCGGCGCAATATGCCGCTTTTTTCGACGGCGTTGACAGTCAGGCAAAAGCCTGTGAGGCGCTAACCGAGCTGATTTACAGCGCCCAGGTGACCACCGCGCGCAATATGGAACTGATGTACCAGCTGTATGCGTTTATGAGCCGCCAGCCCACGCTGAAAAGTGTGATGCAAGACTGGATGTGCACCAGCCAGACCATGCTGGAGCACTGGTTCGAACCGATGACGGCACGTGCGCTGGATGCGTTTATCGAAGGGATGACGCTGCATTTTGTGGTCGATCGCGAGCCGCTGAGCCGCGAAGCTATTCGCTTAATGATCGGGCGTCTCGCCGGGCAGTGAGCGGTACGCGTTGTCGATTAATGCACAGGCGCGATGGCTTGCGTCAAGCGCGAGACACAGTTCTACGTCCGCTGAAAAACCCCGGGCGTGGAGTTCACTGGCGGATGCGCAGTGACGGAGAGCACTGAAGTCACCGCCCTGAAATGCGGCCTTTGCCGCTTGCGCTTCAGGCGAGAGTTTACGCTTGCCAAGTGCGGCAATAATGGCACCCGCCGCCAGATAATCCTCCAGCGCCGGGCGCAGGCTACCATCCGGCCAGCGTTCCCCGGCCGGGATCAGCAAAATGCGCTCAAAGCCTGCACAAGCTTTCGCGGTCGCCAGTCGGTTGCGAAAACAGCCGCTAAACACCGCTGCGCCGCAATCGCGTGCTTTAAACGAAAGCGTGGAACCGTTAGGTGAGGGGAGCACCAGCCGGTGTCCGGCGGGAATATGCAGTAACGAGGCGGGCGAGAGTGTGTAATTCCCACCGGCAAAGGTGCGGTCAAAACTGGCGACGTCGGCATGGTTTTCCTGTGCGTAGCGCTGCGCGCTCGCATCTTTCCATGGCCATGGGTAAATCAGCGCCTGGTTATCAGTGGCGATGCTAACGCACGTGGAGAACGACATCACGTCGACAATTACCACACAATCAGCTTCCTGCGCCAGCTGCTCCGCTGCAGTTAAACCCCACTCCAGACGCACATCGAACGAGCTTTGGCTGTACCACTGTGCACACATTTTCTGCTCCTTTATTCCACGCGAAAAACATCAGGATGTTGTTCCGTTGCGGCCTCATGGAAAATATCCCCCAACCAGCCGGGGATCTCCGCTTCGCTTAATTCACTCGGAACGATGATGTTATAAAGGCGCGAATGCTTTCCTTCGTTTCTGTCCACGCGGAACACATGCCAGCCATCCCCCACGCCTTTTACCCCAATATAACGGCCAAAAACGTTGTAAATCAGCATCAGGTGGCTCCTTACGGTGTCGGGTAATGGTTAAAAAGAGCACAATGAAAAACACGGCGCTGGCGATTGCTTTAGTATTAATGCAAAAATAGGTAATTCAAACAACCCATTGAAAAGGAATAAAATGTTTTTAGACACTGTAATGTGGCTAATATCCGTGGCAGCGTTTCTCGCCTGGATCTTTGGTATCACTTTAAAAAATACCTTTGCCACCAATGCGAAACATTTTGCCCTTTTTTTGCTTGTGCATCTGATGTTGAGCGGTGCTGCCATTATGCTGAAAAAGCACGGCGTTGCGGGTGTTAGCAGAGACTCCGGTCCATGGGTGCTTACCGGTCTCAGGCTGTTTTTAAAGTGTTATATGGCGTTAGCGATGATCATAACGGTGAGTTTTTTCTTTGCGCTTATCAGCAAAGGTGCACAACAGATGACGCATTTTCATAAAACCTATAACGCCGCGAATCTGCACCGCAACCCGCTTAAGTTCTACCTGCGCCGCGAAGCGGGGATTGTATGGGCCTACGGGCTTTGCTTTTTAGCGGGGGGTGTTTATGTGCTGTGGGCGATATGGTTTCGTCTGGCGTTTTAAGAGGTTTTGGGCTGCGATTGTTCCGTTGTTGCTTTTTTGTCGATATCGACAGATATTTTATGCGCAGCGTACAAACACAACAGAATAATAACAAGATGTCCTAACTTTATTCCACGCTGACTATTCATAATAGAAAAGAGCACAGCGTTGTTGCGTTTTAATATGAAATAACACCATATATTAGCAAATAAGAAAATGAATAATACCGTTAATACAAATGCGATTTGCGCAAGGCTTTTATAGGTCACTTGAGGTTCTCTGTAAAAGAGAATCGCCAGTGCAATTAATGATGTTGTCAGTAATGCGGTAGAAATCCCGGCGGACCACAGCAGCAGGTCGCTGGTCACTTTGCGCAGGGCTGCGCCAAACCTGCCTCGCAGGGTGTCCATTCCCCATGTGTCGGGTTTCATTGCTTCCATATCTTTCATGAAAAATGAGATCGGGATAATAATACATAACACCATCCAGCCGTAATTAATTTGCGGCATACTTTTATCCAGAAAACTAAGCAGATATTTTGCGATATCAAAATTCGCTGTTTTTCCTGCGATATAAAACGAGATAATGGAGATAATGCACCACATACCGATTTTATAAAAAACATCGCGGTATAATGATTTTTTTAACCAACTTTCGAGTATGTTTTCTTCCGCTTTCATCGTCGTCCCGTTATATCAAGTTATGCCGTTTTCGGCATCGATATTACCAAATCTTTGTTGCTTCGCCAGCGGCAGAGGGAAGGCGAAACACAGGCTTCTTATCGGTTCAAATCGAGGAAGGATAATGGGAAAAAGGCAACAAAAAACCCATCAACCTTGAACCTAAGCGGCGGGGTTGATGGGCTCCACAAAATGGGGACATCAAAGAAAAGCAGTGGCACTAGTTATGACTGACGCCCCACAAAAAAGTTCTGCGCATAACTGAAATATTTCTCAGCTTCAGACTTATCCGAGACCAGGCCAGATAATGATGATTAATGTCCCCGCAAGCGTCAGCAGAACGTTGGCGATGGCGTAGGTGCCCGCATAGCCCAGCGCCGGGATATTGCTGCGCGCTGTATCGCTGATGATCTCCATTGCCGGAGCGCAGGTGCGCGCACCCATCATCGCGCCGAACAGCAGGGCACGGTTCATTTTCAGCACATACGCACCAAACAGAAAACAAATTAACACCGGTACCAGGCTGACAATAAGCCCGGCGATCAGCATCTGGCCGCCCACCGCGCCAAGACCGTTGCCGATGCCGCTACCGGCGCTTAAGCCCACGCCCGCCATAAATACCATCAGGCCAAACTCTTTTACCATCATCAGCGCGCCCTGCGGGATATAGCCGAAAGTGGGGTGGTTGGCACGCAGGAAGCCGAGCATGATCCCGGCGAACAGAAGGCCGGCAGCGTTACCCACGCCGAAGCTGAAGGAGCTGAACTGGAAGGTGATCATACCGATCATCAGCCCGACAATAAAAAACGCGCAGAAGGCGAGCAGGTCGGTGACCTGGCTGTGAATAGAGATAAAGCCGATGCGGTCAGCAATGGTTTTTACACGACGCGCGTCGCCGCTGACCTGCAAAACATCGCCCTTGTTGAGCACGATATTGTCGTCAATCGGCATCTCAATCTGGCTGCGGATCACGCGGTTGAGGAAGCAGCCGTGATCGGTCAGCTTTAACTGCGCGAGGCGACGACCGACCACATTATGGTTTTTGACCACCACTTCTTCGGTGACGATACGCATGTCGAGCAGATCGCGGTCGAACACCTCCTTGCCGTTGCGAAAGCTCGGGTCAAGGCGCGCGTGCGCATCCGGGTAACCGACCAGCGAAATTTCATCACCCATTTGCAGCACGGCATCACCGTCGGGGCTGGCGAGAATGCCATTGCGCCGAATGCGCTCGATATAACATCCTGTCTGGCGGTAGATCCCCAGTTCACGCAGGTTTTTACCATCGGCCCATGCCACCAGTTCCGGCCCCACGCGGTAGGCGCGGATCACCGGCAGATACACTTTACGGTGCGCATCCGTGTCCAGACCGCGTTCGCGGGCGATCTGTTGGGCGCTGGTCTGTAAATCCTGGTGCTGCAATTTCGGCAAATAGCGTGCGCCGAAAATCAGGCTCACCAGACCAATCAGATAGGTCAGGGCATAACCGAGGCTCAGGTTATCCAGCGCACTGGAGAGTTGTCCATTTTCCATACCGGAATGACGCAGCGTGTCACCCGCCCCCACCAGAACTGGTGTCGAGGTCATCGAACCGGCCAGCATGCCTGCCGTCAGGCCAATATCCCAGCCGAACAGTTTGCCAAGGCCTAAAGCGATCAACAGCGCGCTGCCCACTAATACCAGCGCCAGCATGAGGTAATTCTTACCGTCGCGAAAAAAAATAGAGAAAAAGTTTGGTCCGGCTTCAACACCAACGCAAAAAATAAACAGCATAAAGCCAAGATTAAGTGCATCCGTGTTAATGCTGAAATGCTGCTGGCCTAATAATAATGAAACCACTAAAACGCCAATGGAATTACCGAGTTGAACAGAACCCAGTCGTAATTTACCGAGACAAAGTCCGAGTGCCAGAACGACAAACAATAACAGTATGTAATTCCCGTTTAACAAATCTGCGACGTTTATATTCACGGAGGCTAACTTCTTGTTTACTTGTAAGCTGTTGAAAGAAATGGTTATTTGAGCTAGTGTTTTGCTCATGCGCTGGCGTACGAAAAAAGCGGTGCAACACCAGACACTCCTCACAAAACAAAAACAGGCCGCTAGTTTAATCGTATTAGATTACAACGGCTAGTGAGAATCGCGTATTTACGTGGGTGCTTTTCTGGCACGGATTGCCGCAACGCTTTATCTGTCCGGACATTCTTTTGAACGAGTTGTTAGTGCGATAGAGAAAAAGTCAGGAGGCGTGTTTGAAGAACAGGCGAAGTCGGGTCGGCGTTATTTGCTGCGCATTACTTTTTATTGCGGTGTGTTTGTTGCTGGTCATAAATATGAACGGCGAGCTACCCGTGTCCGGTAATCCTGAATTAGGCTTACTGCTTTTCACGCTTCCCGGTATTGTCGGTGGGCTGATTGCTCGCCGACGCAAAGCGATCGTGCCGCTTTTCGGCGCCGTGCTGGCGGCTCCATTCTGCTACATGCTGATTTACCTGCATTTAGCCTCTTCGCAGTCGAACTGGCAGGTTATTGCCTGGTTGTTCAGCGCGATTTTCTGGTGCGGAATGGGCGGGTTATTCTATCTTTTTGTGCGCAAAATTCTGCGCTGCAAGAAATAAAACGCCCTCAGAAAGAGGGCGTTGCTCGGCTCAGGCAAACAGGCCGAAATGTTCTTTGGCATAGGCCTCGAAATCGGTGCAGCCGCCAATGTGTTTCTGGTCGAGGAAAATCTGCGGCACAGTTTCAACCGGTTTCCCGACGGTTTTTTCCAGGTCGGCTTTAGTGATGCCTTCCGCGTGGATATCGACGTAGCGATAGTTGAAATCATCACGCTCGGCGGTCAGTTTTTCTGCCAGTTCTTTTGCGCGTACACAGTATGGGCAGCCAGGGCGGCCAAAAATTACAGCAAACATACTCTCTCCCAAATCTGAAGGTAACTGCCGGTTATCATGACCATAACTGCGCGTAATGAAAAGCAGGTTATGCCTGTTGCTTTAATCTTTGCAACCTTTCAGCGCAAATTGCGGATACAACGAGGATGCAGGCTTCGCCTATACTGAGGGTCTTGTTTATTTGGGGGATTATTCATGACACCAACTATTGAATTGCTGTGCGCCCATCGCTCCATTCGCCATTTTACCGATCAACCGATTACCCAGGCGCAGCGCGAGGCGATTATCGCCAGCGCGCAGGCGACATCCAGCTCCAGCTTTTTACAATGCAGCTCGATAATTCGCATCACTGATCCTGCGCTACGCCAGCAACTGGTGACGCTCACCGGCGGGCAACAACATGTGGCGCAGGCGGCGGAATTTTGGGTGTTCTGCGCTGATTTCCATCGTAATTTCCAGATTTGCCCAGAGGCGAATCCTGGGCTGGCGGAGCAGTTGCTGCTCGGCGTAGTCGATACCGCGCTGATGGCGCAAAACGCTTTCACTGCGGCAGAATCGCTCGGGCTGGGTGGCGTTTATATCGGTGGAATTCGTAACAGCATTGAAGCCGTAGGTGAGTTATTGCAGGTGCCAAAACATGTGTTACCGCTGTTTGGCCTGTGCCTTGGCTGGCCTGCCGACACGCCGGATAAGAAACCGCGTCTGCCTGCGCAACTGGTGGTGCATGAAAACCGCTATCAGCCGCTGGATAAAGATGTGCTGGCGCAATATGACGAGGAGATCGCCCACTACTATATGACGCGCGACAGCAATACGCGGCGTGACACCTGGAGCGATCATATCCGCCGCACCATCATTAAAGAGAGCCGCCCGTTTATTCTCGACTATTTGCATAAACAGGGATGGGCGACACGCTAATTCCCGTTCATCCTGCACGTCGCTGCGTGTATCATACGCCTGCTTTGACAGGTCTTTTTAGAGAGGTGCAGGGTGAAAATTGCCATATTGTCCCGGGATGGAACGCTCTATTCGTGTAAACGCCTGCGCGAAGCGGCGATGCAGCGCGGTCATCTGGTCGAGATCCTCGATCCGCTTTCCTGTTATATGAATATCAGCCCGGCGGCCTCGTCCATTCATTACAAAGGCCGCCAGCTGCCGCATTTCGATGCGGTGATCCCGCGTATCGGCTCGGCCATCACCTTCTACGGCACTGCCGCGCTGCGTCAGTTTGAAATTCTTGGCAGTTATCCGCTCAATGAGTCGGTGGCGATCACCCGCGCCAGAGACAAGCTCCGTTCGTTGCAGTTACTGGCGCGCCAGGGGATTGATCTGCCGGTAACCGGCATTGCCCATTCACCGGATGATACCAGCGATTTGATTGATATGGTCGGCGGCGCGCCGCTGGTGGTGAAGCTGGTGGAAGGGACGCAGGGCATCGGCGTGGTGCTGGCGGAAACCCGCCAGGCAGCGGAGAGCGTAATTGACGCTTTTCGCGGTCTGAATGCGCACATTCTGGTGCAGGAGTTTATTGCCGAAGCGAAGGGAACCGATATTCGCTGTCTGGTCGTCGGCAATGATGTGGTCGCCGCCATTGAACGCCGGGCGAAAGAGGGGGATTTTCGCTCTAATTTGCATCGCGGCGGCAAGGCGCTGGTGGCACATATCACCGAGCGTGAGCGTGAAATCGCGCTGGCTGCTGCGCAAACGCTGGGGCTGGATGTGGCTGGCGTCGACATCCTGCGCGCCGAACGTGGCCCGCTGGTGATGGAAGTTAACGCATCGCCCGGGCTGGAAGGCATCGAAAAAACCACCGGCATCGATATTGCGGGCCGCATGATCCAGTGGATCGAACGCCAGGCAACGCCGGGTTTTTGCCTTAAAACCGGCGGCTGAGGCGATTTTCCCGCGCAATGAATGGTACGTTCTGGCCTTTTTGCGTAAGCTATGGCCAATTTTTTCGCTAAGAGAGCACTGCTTTATGGATTCACTCGTCGTTCCGGGTCTGGACACGCTGCGTCACTGGCTGGATGAACTGGGCATTAACTTTTTTGAGTGCGATAACTGCCAGGCGCTGCACCTGCCGCACATGCAAAATTTTGATGGCGTGTTTGATGCAAAAGTCGACCTTGTTAATGACGTTGTGTTATTTACCGCCATGGCGGAAGTCAAACCGTCAGCACTGCTGGCGCTGGCCGCCGATCTCTCCGCCATTAATGCCAGTTCTTTGACCGTGAAAGCATTCCTCGACCTTCAGGATGATAATCTGCCGAAGCTGGTGGTTTGCCAGTCTTTATGCGTCCGGCCTGCCATTACGTTTGAACAGTTCGCCTGGTTTATGCGCCAGAGCGAAGAGCAGATTTCAATGGTCATTATGGAAGCCAACGCACATCAACTGCTGTTCACGCCAGGCGAAGAAGAGATGGTGGCAGGTGAAGAGTCGCACAATTTTCTCCACTGACTCTGTGCAGCATTAACGCAGTCGCTGCCACGGCGGCTGCATAATAAATATTTTTATTCTGCTATTAACCTTTCCTTAAAGAATTTTTCACCGCTATTCCTCGCGTAACGGCTTATCACATAGACGTATCCTGCATAAAAAATTGATAAAAGGCGTTTTTTAATCTGACCTATAGCCTCAAACCCTGGCTACAGTTATTCTTGCGATGCTTAAAACAGCATGCGGTGTCAGCCGGAAGCGTTTTCTTCTCCGGGGCTGTGCAGAGTGACAAAATATGCATGATTCTTGCATATCTTATGATGCGTACATTTAGTTCGTATGTTAACGGACTTTCCAGAAGGAATGAGATATGACCGCCTTGAGCAAAAAATGGGTATCAGGTCTTGTCGCGGGTGCGTTGATGGCTGTCTCTGCCAGCACGCTCGCAGCCGAGCAAAAGACACTGCATGTTTATAACTGGTCTGATTATATTGCGCCGGACACCGTCGCGAATTTTGAAAAAGAGACGGGCATCAAAGTCATTTATGACGTGTTTGACTCCAACGAAGTGCTGGAAGGCAAACTGATGGCGGGCAGCACCGGCTTCGACCTGGTGGTGCCGTCCGCGAGTTTCCTTGAGCGCCAGTTGGCCGCCGGGGTATTCCAGCCGCTGGATAAGAGCAAACTGCCGAACTGGAAAAACCTCGATCCAGACGTGCTGAAAATGGTCGCCAAACACGACCCTGACAACAAATACGCTATTCCGTACCTGTGGGCCACCACCGGTATTGGCTATAACATTGACAAAGTGAAAGCCGCGCTCGGCAAAGACGCGCCGGTAAACAGCTGGGATCTGGTGCTGAAGCCGGAAAACCTGGAAAAACTGAAAAGCTGCGGCGTCTCATTCCTTGATGCGCCGGAAGAGATTTTTGCCACCGTGCTTAATTACCTCGGCAAAGATCCGAACAGCAGCAAAGCGGATGATTACAGCGTTGCCGCAACCGACCTGCTGTTAAAACTGCGTCCGAACATTCGTTACTTCCACTCTTCTCAGTACATTAATGACCTGGCAAATGGCGACATCTGCGTGGCTATTGGCTGGGCGGGTGATGTGTGGCAGGCGGCAAACCGCGCGAAAGAAGCGAAGAATGGCGTAAATATCACTTACACCATTCCGAAAGAGGGCGCGCTGGCGTTCTTCGATGTCTTCGCGATGCCGGCTGATGCCAAAAACAAAGAAGAAGCCTATCAGTTCCTCAACTACCTGATGCGCCCGGATGTGATTGCCCATATCAGCGATCATGTGTTCTACGCCAACGGTAACAAAGCCTCGGTTCCGCTGATCAGCGCGGAAGTGCGTGATAACCCGGCTATCTTCCCGCCGCCGGATGTTTTCGCCAAACTCTTTACGCTGAAAGTCCAGGATCCGAAAATCGACCGCGTAAGAACCCGCGCGTGGACTAAAGTTAAAAGCGGCAAATAATTCAATCACCTGACAGGTGATAAGGCTGCACCGTGGCGGTGCGCCTGCCCCAAAAATGGACAGAGGTGATGCGCCTCTGTCCAGTCATTTGTACGACAACTCGTTGAAACGGGTTGATGTTTTTGCCGGAGAGCACTTGAGTGAATGACGCTATCCCCCGCCCACAGGCGAAGAGCCGCAAGGATCTGACGCCGCTGCTGGAAATTCGCAATCTGACCAAATCCTTTGATGGTCAGCACGCCGTTGATGATGTCAGTCTGACGATTTATAAAGGTGAAATTTTTGCCCTGCTTGGTGCGTCCGGCTGCGGCAAATCAACATTGCTGCGCATGCTCGCCGGTTTTGAGCTGCCTACCCACGGGCAAATCATGCTTGATGGCGTAGACCTGGCGCATGTGCCGCCCTATTTGCGCCCGATCAATATGATGTTCCAGTCCTACGCGCTCTTTCCGCATATGACCGTGGAACAGAACATTGCTTTTGGCCTTAAACAGGACAAGTTGCCGAAAGCGGAAATCGCCAGCCGCGTGGCCGAAATGTTGCACCTGGTGCACATGAGCGAGTACGCCAAACGTAAGCCGCATCAGCTTTCCGGTGGTCAGCGTCAACGCGTGGCGCTGGCGCGCAGCCTGGCGAAACGGCCGAAACTGCTGCTGCTGGATGAACCGATGGGCGCGCTCGATAAAAAGCTGCGCGACCGGATGCAGCTCGAAGTGGTGGATATTCTCGAGCGCGTTGGCGTGACCTGCGTCATGGTGACCCACGACCAGGAAGAGGCGATGACCATGGCCGGGCGTATCGCCATCATGAACCGCGGTAAGTTTGTGCAAATCGGCGAACCGGAAGAGATCTACGAGCACCCGACCACGCGTTACAGCGCCGAGTTTATCGGTTCGGTGAATGTGTTCGAAGGGCTGCTGAAAGAGCGTCAGGAAGATGGTCTGGTGATCGACTCCCCGGGGCTGGTGCATCCGCTGAAAGTGGACGCCGATGCGTCGGTCGTGGATAACGTGCCGGTGTTCGTGGCGCTGCGCCCGGAAAAGATCATGCTCTGCGAAGATCCACCGGCCGACGGCTATAATTTTGCCGTCGGGGAAGTGGTGCATATCGCCTACCTTGGCGACCTCTCTATTTATCACGTGCGTTTGCAAAGCGGGCAGATGATCAGCGCCCAGTTGCAGAACGCGCATCGCTACCGTAAAGGCGCGCCAACCTGGGGCGATGAAGTTCGCCTCTGCTGGGATGCCGATAGTTGTGTGGTTCTGACGGTTTAAGGAGCGGCGATGAGTACACTGGAGCCACCGTCCCGCGTCGAAAAACCGGGCGGTTTCACTTTATGGCTGGGGCGCATGCAGATGCGTCACGGGCGCAAACTGGTTATTGCGCTGCCCTATATTTGGCTGACTTTGCTGTTTCTGCTGCCGTTTTTGATTGTGTTCAAAATCAGCCTTGCAGAGATGGCGCGGCAGATCCCGCCGTATACCGATCTTATCGAGTGGGCGGACAGCCAACTGACGGTCACGCTGAATATCGGCAACTTCCTGCAACTTACCGACGACCCGCTCTATTTTGAAGCCTATCTGCAGTCGTTACAGGTGGCGGCGATCTCAACGCTTTGTTGTCTGCTGCTGGGGTATCCGCTGGCCTGGGCTGTGGCGCACAGCAAACCGTCGACGCGCAATATTCTGCTGCTGCTGGTGATTTTGCCGTCGTGGACGTCGTTTCTCATCCGCGTGTATGCGTGGATGGGGATCCTGAAAAATAACGGCGTGTTGAATAACTTCCTGATGTGGCTGGGGGTTATCGATCAGCCGTTGACGATCCTGCATACCAATCTCGCGGTATATATCGGGATTGTTTATGCCTATTTGCCGTTTATGGTGTTGCCGATTTATACCGCGCTGACGCGTATCGATTATTCACTGGTGGAAGCCTCACTGGATCTTGGGGCGCGTCCGCTGAAAACCTTTTTCAGCGTGATTGTGCCGTTGACCAAAGGCGGGATTATTGCCGGATCGATGCTGGTGTTCATTCCGGCAGTTGGCGAGTTTGTCATCCCGGAACTGCTCGGTGGCCCGGACAGCATTATGATCGGTCGTGTGTTGTGGCAGGAGTTCTTTAATAACCGCGACTGGCCGGTGGCATCGGCGGTGGCGGTGATTATGCTGCTGTTGCTGATTGTGCCGATCATGTGGTTCCACAAACATCAGCAGAAACAAGGGGAGGACCACGCATGAACAACTTACCGGTAGTGCGCTCTCCGTGGCGCATTTTAATCCTCGTGCTCGGTTTTACGTTCCTGTACGCGCCAATGCTGATGCTGGTGATCTACTCCTTTAACAGCTCAAGACTGGTGACCGTGTGGGCGGGCTGGTCGACGCGCTGGTATGGCGAGCTGTTTCACGACGACGCCATGATGAGCGCGGTGGGGTTAAGCCTGACCATCGCCGCTTGTGCGGCGACAATGGCGGCGGTGCTGGGGACTATCGCGGCGGTGGTGATGGTGCGTTTTGGCCGCTTTCGTGGCTCAAACGGTTTCGCCTTTATGATAACGGCACCGCTGGTGATGCCGGATGTGATCACCGGCTTGTCGCTGCTGCTGCTGTTTGTGGCGCTCGGCCATGCGATTGGCTGGCCCGCCGACCGCGGGATGCTCACTATCTGGCTGGCCCATGTGACCTTCTGTACCGCTTATGTTGCCGTGGTTATCTCCTCGCGTCTGCGCGAACTGGACCGCTCCATTGAAGAGGCGGCGATGGATCTTGGTGCGACACCGCTAAAAGTGTTCTTCGTTATCACGCTGCCAATGATCATGCCGGCGATTGTTTCCGGCTGGCTTTTGGCCTTTACCCTGTCGCTGGATGACCTGGTGATCGCCAGTTTTGTTTCGGGGCCGGGAGCGACGACATTGCCGATGCTGGTCTTCTCCAGCGTGCGCATGGGGGTGAACCCGGAAATCAACGCGCTGGCGACACTTATCCTTGGCGTGGTCGGGATTGTTGGTTTTATCGCCTGGTATTTAATGGCGCGGGCGGAAAAACAGCGGATCCGTGATATCCAGCGTGCAAGACAAGGCTGAACTTATTAGAATCGTGAAATTGTGTTGCTGATGCCGCGCTTGTCGCGGCATTTTTCACAGGGAAATCATCGGATTGGGGTTCTTCAAGAAAACCGCTCATCACGCGAAATTGAATGTGCCAGCGCTGGTGCAGGTGGCGGCCATCGCCATTATTATGATTCGCTGTGTGGATGTATTGATGATACTGAATTTGCTGGGTTGGCGCGGCCTGCTCGATTTTGTGCAGCGCAGCGCGCAAACCTGGAGCCTGACACTGGTTTTCCTTGGTAGCCTGTTTTTAGTGTTTGTTGAAATTCTCTGTGCTTTCTCGGTGGTTAAAGGGCGTCGTTGGGCGCGCTGGCTTTACTTCGCCACGCAGATGGTGGCGACCGGTTATTTATGGGCCGCTTCGCTCGGGTATGGCTATCCGGAACTGTTCAGTATTGCGGGTGGTTCCCGGCGGGAGATTTTCCAGGCGTTAGTGATGCAAAAACTCCCCGATCTGCTGGTGTTATTCCTGCTGTTTGTTCCCGCGCCCAGCCGACGCTTTTTCCGCCTGCAATAACGGTGGTACAATCCCGGCCCCGCAAAATGAAAGGCTTTACTATGCAGTGCGCTCTCTTCGATGCTGGTCGTTGTCGTTCCTGTCAATGGATAGAACAACCGGTCTCACAGCAACTTACCGCGAAAATGGACGATCTCCACACGCTGCTGGACGGCTTGCCTGTTGCCGAGTGGTGTTCGCCAGTGAGTGGCCCGGAGCAGGGTTTTCGTAATAAAGCCAAAATGGTGGTCAGCGGCAGCGTAGAAAAACCGCTGTTTGGGATGCTGCATCGTGACGGGACGCCGGAAGATCTCACCGAATGCCCGCTCTATCCGCAGACTTTCGCACCGGTTTTTGCCGCGCTCAAACCGTTTATTGCCCGCGCCGGGTTAACGCCTTACAACGTGGCGCGTAAACGCGGTGAGCTGAAATACCTGCTGCTGACTGAAAGCCAGCAGGATGGCGGCATGATGCTGCGCTTTGTGCTGCGCTCGGAGGCGAAACTCGCCCAGTTGCGCGCGGCGTTGCCTGAGTTGCAAGCACAATTACCGCAACTTAAAGTGATTTCCGCCAATATCCAGCCGGTACATATGGCGATCATGGAAGGTGAGACAGAGATTTTTCTCACCGGGCAGCAGGCGCTGGCGGAAAACTTTAACGGCGTGCCGCTGTGGATCCGCCCGCAGAGTTTTTTCCAGACCAACCCGACCGTTGCCAGCGCGTTGTACGCGACCGCCCGCAACTGGGTTCGGGCGCTGCCGGTTAACCATATGTGGGATCTGTTTTGCGGCGTTGGCGGTTTTGGTCTGCACTGCGCAACGCCGGAGATGCGCCTGACCGGTATTGAAATCGCCCCGGAAGCGATTGCCTGCGCCACGCAATCGGCACAAGCGCTTGGCTTACAAAATCTGCATTTCCAGGCGCTGGATTCCACCCAGTTTGCTACCGCTTCGCTTGATATTCCTGAGCTGGTGCTGGTTAACCCGCCCCGGCGCGGGATTGGCGCGGCGCTGTGCGACTATTTAAGCCACATGGCACCGCCGTACATCATCTACTCCAGCTGCAACGCCAGTTCGATGGCGAAAGATATTCGCCTGCTGCCGGGTTATCGCATTGAGCGCGTTCAACTGTTCGATATGTTCCCGCATACCGCGCATTACGAGGTGTTGACGCTGTTGGTTAAACGCTGATCCCAGCGCAACGCGGAAACATTTTTTAAGAACTTAGTGCGACTAAGTTCCTGTTATGCCGCTCCAGCCCGCGTTTTCTGTACCAGGCTTAAGCCAACGCTGGTCACAGAAAAATGGGGCAACATGAAAAATCAAAATCGGACAACAGGTATCGCGCCGTATGGCGGTTCGGCAGGTGGCTGGGGCGCGCTGAAAGCAGTCGCGGATGCACTGCGCGGGCAAATGTCGGTGAAACAGGACGTCATTGCGCTGTTCAAAGTTAATCAACCGCAGGGGTTCGACTGCCCCGGCTGCGCGTGGCCCGATCCGCAACATACCTCGTCGTTTGAATTTTGTGAAAATGGCGCGAAAGCGGTGTCGTGGGAAGCCACCAGTAAACGCACAACGCCGGAATTCTTCGCGGCGCATACAGTCAGTGAGTTGTGGAACAGGAACGCGTTTGAGCTGGAAGGCGAAGGGCGTTTAACCCACCCGATGAAGTATGACGCTGCCAGTGATACCTATCAGCCCATCGACTGGGATACCGCCTTTCGCGAGATTGGCGAACTTCTGCGCGGCTACGACGATCCCAACAGCGTCGAGTTTTATACCTCCGGACGCGCCTCCAACGAAGCCGCTTTTCTCTGGCAACTGTTTGCCCGCGAATATGGCACCAATAACTTCCCGGACTGCTCCAATATGTGCCATGAGCCGACCAGTGTGGGGTTGCCGGAATCCATTGGAGTTGGTAAAGGCACGGTGGAACTGGAAGATTTCGACCACTGCGATCTGGTGTTGTGCATCGGCCATAATCCCGGAACCAACCACCCCAGAATGCTTGGCACGCTTCGCGAAGTATCAAAACGCGGCGCGACGATCGTGGCCATCAATCCGCTGCGCGAAAGGGGGCTTGAGCGGTTCACGTCGCCACAAAGCCCGATTGAAATGCTGGCGTTAAGCTCCACGAAGCTGGCATCCACCTACTACAAAGTGCGGGTGGGCGGTGATGCGGCGATGCTGAAAGGGGTGATGAAAATCCTGCTGTCGATGCACGAAGAGGCGCTGGCGAAAGGTGAGCCTGGCGTGATTGATGAGGCGTTTATTCGCCAGCATACGCAAGGGTTTGAGGCGCTGAAAGCCGATCTCGACGCGACCGACTGGCAACACATTCTTAAAGTCTCTGGCATGGAGCGCAAAGAGATCCAGAATATCGCCCGGCTGTACGCCAGTGCCGAACGCACCATTATCTGTTACGGCATGGGGATCACCCAGCACCAGTACGGTACGCAGAATGTGCAGCAAATTGCCAACTTGCTACTGATGCGCGGCAACATAGGTAAGCAAGGGGCGGGCATCTGCCCGCTGCGCGGCCACTCGAATGTGCAGGGTGACCGCACGGTGGGCATTACTGAGATCCCGTATCCCGAGTTGCTGGACAATATTGAAAAGGTATTTGGTTTCAAGCCGCCACGGCAACATGGGCACGGCGCGGTGGCCGCTATCCAGGCGATGCGCGATGGCAAAGTGAATGCGCTTTTGTGCCTTGGCGGCAACCTGGCGGAAGCGATTTCTGATCCGCAAACCACTTTCCCGGCGATGCGCAAGCTCGATTTGGTGGTGCATATGGCGACGAAACTGAACCGCTCGCATCTGCTGTTAGGCAAACATAATTATCTGCTACCGGTGCTCGGGCGCACGGAAACGGATATGCAGGCATCGGGTGCGCAGAGCGTGACGGTCGAAGATTCGATGTCGATGGTACATGCGTCGCGCGGGAGTTTAACGCCAGCTTCGCCGCACCTGAAATCCGAGCCTGCGCTGGTGGCCGCGCTGGCGAAAGCAACTCTGCCGGATAGCGTGGTGGACTGGGATAAAATGGTCAGCGACTACAGCACTATTCGCGATGCGATCGAAGCGGTTTTCCCGGCGTTTAGCAATTTCAACGAGCGGGTTAAAAAACCGGGGGGATTTCGTTTACGTAATACGGCTTCGGAACGCGTATGGAACACGCCCTCGGGTCTGGCGCAGTTCAAAGTGATGCAGGGAATTAACGAAGATCCGCGATCGCTGAAATGTCACGATCTGGTATTAACCACTTTGCGCAGCCACGATCAATACAACACTACGCTGTACGGGCTTAACGATCGCTATCGCGGAGTGACCGGGCGGCGCGATGTACTGTTTATTAATGCCGATGAGGCAGAAACGCGGCAGTTACGCGTCGGTGATCAGGTGAATATTATCGCGCTCGATCCTGACGGTAACCCCACCTCGCGGCGCATGGACAACCTGACGATTGTGGTGCTGGATATGGCACCGGGTTCGGTCGGCGCGTATTACCCGGAAGCGAATATCCTGGTGCCGCTGGACAGCCACGATACCAAAAGCGGTATTCCGGCTTATAAAAGCATTCCGGTGGCGATGGAGCGTGTCGGGCGGGGAACGGAAACATCGGGGGCGCTGCGTTAACAGGCCGGGAGCTACCCGGCCTGAAAGGTAATTACTGCGGGAACCACTGATCGCTGATTTTCTGATAAGTGCCATCAGCTTTAATCGCTTTCAGCGCGGCGTTCAGTTTTTCCAGCAGCGCTTTGTTATCCGGGCGCACCGCAATGCCAAGGCCCGTGCCGAAGTATTGCGGGTCGGTCACTTTCGGTGTCGCTACGCCCAGCTGCGGGTTGGTTTTCAGCCACTCGTTGACCACGGCGGTGTCACCGAACACGCCATCGATACGCCCGTTTTTCAGGTCAATAATCGCGTTCTGATAGCTGTCATAAGCCACGGTTTTTACTTCCGGGTGCTTGTCCTGCAGGTATTTCTGGTGCGTGGTGCCGTTTTCCATGCCGATACGTTTGCCTTTCAGATCATCAAAAGATTTAAAGGCATCTTTTTTGGCGATCACCAACGCGGAGTTAGCGTAGTACGGGTCGGTGAAAGCGACCTGTTTGCTACGTTCCGGGGTGATGTCCATACCGGAAATTACCGCGTCATATTTTTTGAATTTCAGCGACGGGATCAGGCTGTCGAAGGCGTGATTGGTAAACGTACATTCGGCCTGCATCTGTTTGCACAGCGCGTTTGCCAGATCGATATCAAAGCCGACGATTTTGTTGCTGGCATCCATCGATTCAAATGGCGGATAAGTGGCGGAAACACCGAAGTTAATTTTATCTGCCGCAGAAGCACCAGCGGCGAACGAAGCGAGAAGGGCGGCGAGTACCAGTTTTTTCATTATCGAACTCCTGTCGGTCAATCTTATGGTTGTTGCCGTGTCTAAAGCGTGACGTTAACCATGCCATTAAATGAATTTATATTCAATAAAAATGCTTAAATATATTTTCATAAAAATAAAAAAGGCGAGTAATGAAACCATTAGCTCGCCTTTGTTTACTATTTATGCAATTAGTTGCGGCGTTCAAATGCCAGCGCTTTACGCTCAATCAGGCGCATCATCAGCGTTAACAACCCGTTGACCACCAGATAAATCAGCCCTGCGGCACCGAAAACTGTGACGTCATAAGTGCGACCATACAGAAGCTGACCGTGGCCCATCACTTCCATGAGCGTAATGGTGTACGCCAGCGAAGTACTTTTAAACACCAGCACCACTTCGTTAGAGTAGGACGACAGCGCGCGTTTAAATGCATAAGGCAGCAAAATCGCCAGCGTGTCTTTCTTGCTCATCCCGAGCGCGCCGCAGGATTGCCACTGCCCGTCCGGAATGGCGCGAATCGCGCCATAGAATAGCTGTGTGGTGTACGCCGCACTGTTCAGCGACAGCGCCAGCAGCGCGCACAGCCACGGTTCCGAGAGCAGATGCCAGATAACCGGATAGTTTTGCAGCGACGGGAACTGCCCCGGACCGTAGTAAATCAGGAAGATCTGCACCAGCAGCGGGGTACCGGTGAACAGCGTGATATAACCGCGCACAATGTGTGTCAGCACCGGCGTTTTCAGCGTTAACACAATGGTGAACAGCAGCGATAAGATCAGCGCCACAATCAACGAGGCCACAGTGAGCGTCAGGCTGGTGTGCAGGCCTTTGAACAGCTCCGGTAAAAACTCGAGCATTATTCCGGCCTCCGTTCAAAGCGGGTCGCGCGCATATCGATGCGTTTAAGGATCCACTGACTCAACAGTGTGATAACCAGGTAAATCACCGCCGCCACGATATACCAGGTAAAGGGTTCCTGCGTACGGGTAGCAATGCTTTTAGTTTGCAGCATCAAATCGTTCACGCTAATCAGCGATACCAGCGCGGTATCTTTCAGCAGTACCAGCCACTGGTTACCCAGCCCCGGCAGCGCGTGACGCCACATTTGCGGCATCACCAGGCGGAAAAAGATCGCCCCTTTCGACAAACCCAGCGCCTGGCCAGATTCCCGCTGCCCGTCCGGTACGGCTTTTAACGCACCGCGCAAAGTTTGCGAGGCGTAAGCCGCGTACAGCAGGGAGAGCGCAATCACACCGCACAGAAACGGGCTAACGTCGAAGTTTTCAATCTGCATCTGCACCGGGATCTGCACTACGCCGAGATTAATGGTGAAACCATCAGAGAGCGTCAGCAACAGCTGTGAAGAGCCGAAATAGATAAACAGAACCACCAGGATCTCCGGCAGGCCACGCAGTACGGTGACCAGCGCGGTGCCAATCCAGGCAATCGGGCGCCACTTAACGGACTCCCAAACGGCAAAGATCATCGCCAGAATCAGGCCGATGATCAGCGCACAAACGGCAAGGCCGACGGTCATCCCGGCGGCGCTTGCTAATGGAAACATTTCGTTCATTAAGGATTACTTCTGGAACCATTTGTTATAGATGGTCTGGTAAGTCCCATCTTTCTTCACTTTTTCCAGCGCGGCATTGAATTTCTGCTGCAGATCGGTGTTGCCCTGGCGTACCGCGATGCCCAGACCGGTACCAAAGTACTCTTTGTCGGTTACTTTATCGCCAACTGCCGCCAGTTTCGCGTCCGCTTTCAGCCATTCTGTGACCACCGCGGTGTCACCGAACACGGCATCAATACGGCCGTTTTGCAGATCCAGACGCGCGTTCTGGTAGCTGTCGTAAGGAACGGTGGTGATTTCCGGGTGCTTGTCGTTAATGAATTTCTGGTGGGTGGTGCCGTTCTGCACGCCTACACGTTTGCCTTTCAGCTGGTCAATGCTGGTGAATTTACCCTGCTGACCCACAAACAGCGCAGAGTTGTCGTAATAAGGCGTGGTGAACAGAACCTGTTTTTCACGTTCCGGGGTGATGTCCATACCGGCCATCACCGCGTCGAAACGGCGGAATTTCAGGCTCGGGATCAGGCTGTCAAACGCCTGGTTGGTAAAGGTACAGGTCGCATCAATCTCTTTACACAACGCGTTAGCCAGATCGACATCGAAACCGACGATTTTATTATTCGCGTCGGTTGATTCAAACGGAGGGTAGCTCGCTTCGGTGGCGAAACGGATAGTCTGGGCTGCTGTAGCGGTAAGGCTTACGCTTGCAAGTAGCGCGGCAATCAGTACTTTTTTCATTGTCATTAATCCCGATTCTTCAGTGAGATAGGTAATATTTAAACGCGTCGGTCTGCGGCGCGGCAAAGCAGCCCGCATCCCCTTGCTCAACAATGTGACCATTTTCCATGTACACCACGCGGCTGGCGGTTTTACGCGCCACTTCCACTTCGTGGGTCACGATAACTTGCGTGATGCCGGTTTCCGACAGCTCACGAATGATACTGACGATTTGCGCGGTGATTTCCGGATCGAGCGCGGCGGTAGGTTCATCAAACAACAGCACCTGCGGCTCCATCATCAGCGCACGGGCGATAGCGACACGCTGCTGCTGACCACCGGATAAATGTAGCGGAAAACGGTCGCTATACGGTTTTAGACGTAAACGCTCCAGCAGCTTTTCCGCGCGCGCCAGCGCCTGATCTTTGCTTAAACCGAGCACGCGGCACGGCGCTTCAATCAGATTTTGCAGCACGGTCAGATGCGGCCAGAGATTATATTGCTGAAATACCATGCCCACATTCTGGCGCAATTCGCGGATCGCTTTATCAGACGGGGTTTTGGCAAAGTCGAAGTGATTGCCTGCAATGCTTAACTGGCCGGAACGCGGCATTTCGAGCAGGTTGAGTACGCGCAACAGCGAACTTTTACCCGCACCGCTTGGGCCGAGCAGCACCAGTGTTTCCCCTTGCGGGCAATCCAGCGTGATATCGAACAGCGCCTGGTGTGCGCCATAAAAGCAATTGATGCTGTTTAATTTAATACTCATCGAAGCAGTCTGATAGCAATTGAGGCCGCAAATAGTAACGTTGACAGAATAGTTATGCAATATTTGTGCGTTAAAACTTAAAAATAAACCAACTTCCTACATAAAGTTAGCACAAAATACCGAGCGGTGCGGGAACCAGGCATAAATGTCGGCATTCACCGCGGAATGCCAGACATTTTACGGGGGTTATCTATTGCGGCATGAAATAATCACCGATGTTCTACCGACTGACGTAGCGTTCCGGCGGGGGCATGAACGGTGCCGCCGAGATAGCGCACATCGTCTACTGCCCAGCACTGGCCTTCGCGGATCATCAGCACTTCATCCCGCCAGCTTTGGTCACCTTTGGTGAGCGTGACGCGCAGCGGAATATTCCGTGCATCGGTATTCGGAATGGTCGATGCACTGGCGACGTCAGCCTTTTCAGGGGTGACGTTGCGGCTGGAGAACGGATCCGCTTTTAAAAGCGTGGCATTGCGCGAATCGCGGCTGGCGGCGGTGAGCATTTTGCTCAGATCATCGCTCAGATAGGGGCGCAGCGCAGTCCAGTCGTTACCGGGGTGCGCGATGCGGTAGTCATAAAATTGCTGTGCTACGGAATCCGGGCCGCCTTCCACACACGGGCCAACACGCGCGCCCGTATCCTTAAATGCCGGGGTTACCGTGGTGCAGGCGCTTAACAGCAGCGCGCATGGCAAGGCGAGAGTCAAAACTGAATAGCGCATATTGATTTCCTTATTTCTCTTCAGAAGTCACGACCTTTCAAGAATAGTGTATTGATCTGATAATGTGTGGTGTAACGCATTGAACGTTAAAAGGAGAAACCGATGCAGTTTTCAACCACACCGACGCTGGAAGGGCAACCGATTGTCGAGTACTGCGGGGTCGTGACCGGGGAAGCGATTCTCGGGGCGAATATTTTTCGTGACTTCTTTGCCGGTATTCGCGATATCGTCGGTGGCCGCTCCGGCGCTTATGAAAAAGAGTTACGCAAGGCGCGCGATATCGCATTTCGCGAACTCGGCGAGCAGGCTAAAGCACTGGGTGCAAATGCGGTGGTCGGCATTGATGTTGATTACGAAACGGTGGGCAAGGACGGCAGTATGCTAATGGTGTGCGTCAGCGGTACGGCGGTGAAAACGCGGACATGAAAAACATCGCGTTACTGCTGCTGGCGCTGCTGCTCGCAGGTTGCGCCAGTGAAAAAGGCATCATTGATAAAGACGGTTATCAGCTTGATACCCGGCGGCAGGCGCAGGCGGCGTATCCGCGTATTAAAGTGCTGGTTATTCACTACACTGCCGATGATTTTGATGTGTCGCTGGCAACGCTTACGGATAAGCAGGTGAGCGCGCATTACCTGATCCCGGCGGAGCCCCCGCTGCATCACGGTAAACCTAGGATCTGGCAACTGGTGCCAGAGCAGGAGTTAGCCTGGCATGCAGGGGCGAGTTTCTGGCGCGGCGCGACACGTATCAACGACACCTCCATCGGCATTGAACTGGAAAATCGCGGCTGGCAACGTACTTCCGGCGGAAAACAATTCGCACCTTTTGCGCCCGCGCAAATTAATGCATTGATTCCTCTGGTAAAAGATATAATCTCGCGCTACCACATTGCACCGCAGAATGTGGTAGCACATGCGGATATCGCGCCGCAGCGTAAAGACGATCCTGGCCCGTTGTTCCCGTGGCAAACGCTGTTTTCCCAGGGGATTGGCGCCTGGCCGGATGCGCAGCGTGTCGCGTTTTACCTGAATGGTCGTTCGGCGCATGAACCGGTAGATACGGCTTCCTTGCTTGATTTACTGGCGCGGTACGGTTACGACGTGAAACCGCAGATGTCGCCCGCAGAGCAAAAACGGGTCATCATGGCGTTTCAAATGCATTTCCGTCCGGGGCTGTGGAACGGCATTGCTGACGCTGAAAGCCAGGCGATTGCCGAGGCATTACTGGAAAAATATGGCCAGGCGGGGTAATTCCCACTGCTTTTTTATGACGAGGTCAATGGAGATGAGGTTTCGCATCATATCAGGCGCGCTGCTGATGGCGGCTTTTTCTGCCCATGCCGCGCCAAACCCGGTGACGGTGTTCAGCTGTGCTTACTGGGATAAATCCACGGATAACGTGGAAAAGCTCGATAAATGCGTTGAAGTGAAAGAGGGCAAGCTCAGATTCCTGCCTGCGCTGTTTGCAAAAACCCGTGATGTCGAGGGCATGTCGTGGGTCGGTCTGTATGACTATATGCGCGCCGCCGGGTTGATGGATGCCGATTACTATGTGCGTTCGCCGGACAGCTACCTTTCCGTTGTGCATTTTGATAATGGGCCGGACTGGTTTGTTGAAGGGCTGGTGCGCTCGCGCCAGAACGGCAAAGTGGGCTACTGGGACGACAATTTCCGCAACCGCATCGCGCCACAGTTCGATTACGGCTGGCAGTTTAAAGAGGGCAGAGCGCTGGTGTGTAACGGCTGCAAACCGCAAAAGGATGGCGAGCATACCGCGCTGGTCGGCGGGGAGTGGTTCTACATCGATAAAAGCGGGCAGAAAATTTCTGACGTCAAATCCGGCCCGTTTTAAATCATTCAGCGATGCAGTTTGCCGTGGTCTTTTAACCAGTACGCCGTGCGTTTGATGCCTTCATCCAGCGTCACAATCGGCGTATAGCCCAGTTCCTGCTGGGCGCGGCTGATATCCAGCGTGAAATCAAAGTTGAGCTTCGACACGCCATAATGGGTGAACGCAGGCTCTTTGGCGCGTTTATCGCCGAAATGCTCCATACTGCGCGCTACCATATCCAGCATCGCATAAGGCACCGAGCGAATCCGGCAGTGAATACCCAGTTCATCAATTAATGTTTGCACGATGCTGCGCAGCGAGCGCGGCTCGCCGTTGGTAATGTTGTACGCCCGCCCGGAAGGCAGCTTATCGCACTGAGGCTGGCTGGCAAGCCACATTGCCTGCACCGCGTTTTCGTAATAGGTCATGTCCACCAGCGCATCGCCGCCGCGCGGCAGCAACACGCTGCGGTAGTGGTGCATCATCTGCGCCAGACGCGGAATAAAGACTTTATCGTGCGGACCAAACAGGCTTTGCGGGCGCAAAATGGTGAAACGGGTATTCGGGTTCGCCTGCGCCAGCAGGTCGATCACCTGTTCACCGGCCGCTTTGCTGCGGGCAAATTCATTGGCGAAACGCACCGGGCGAAAGTCTTCGCTGATATCGCGATGGTGGTGATAGTCAAAATAGAGCGAAGGGGAGGAGATATGAATAAAGTTGCGCACGCCCCAGGCGACGGCCCACTCACCGAGACGGCGAGTCGCGCGCACATTTGCCAGATCAAACGCTTCCTGCGTGCCCCACGGCGACGTGAAACTTGA
The DNA here is from genome assembly GCF_032104925.1 of Kosakonia sp. Lineage (NCBI taxonomy): Bacteria > Pseudomonadati > Pseudomonadota > Gammaproteobacteria > Enterobacterales > Enterobacteriaceae > Kosakonia > Kosakonia sp. The sequence goes on along the minus strand of NZ_DAMCGF010000004.1, from coordinate 345,627 downwards.
GCAGTGCCACAGCGTGTCGATCCCGGCAAGCATCACTTTTGCCTGCGAGGAGACCAGTTCGGTCAGATCGGCGTGCACAAATTCAGCGCCCATTTTACTGAGTAACTTGCCCATGGCTTCGTTACGACCAGTGGCCCTGACGCTAATTCCTTTTTGCCGCAAATACTCGACCGCGTTTCGGCCTAAACCGCTGGTTGCGCCCGTGACCAGTACTTTCATATCGATCCATTGTGTTGAAAAGGCTTTATCGCGGGCATTCTTCCGTGAATTACGCTCTGATGCAATGGGATGACGAAAAGAAAAGCGGTTAAGCTCAGACTTTTTCTCTATTTTGTTCTGCCAGATGGGCAATACGCTGCGCCATGCCGCGAAAAATAAACAGATGCGCCGGGAACATTAATAACCAGTACCACAGCCCCGGCATACCGTGCGGATGCCACCATGCGCGGACATCCAGCAGCCGGTGATCGCCTTTATCGGTCAGCGTAAAGCTGAGCCGTCCCAGCCCTGGTGCTTTCATACCAAACAGCAGCGCCAGTTGCTGCTCGGGCTCGACGATGATCACTTTCCAGCTGTCTACCGCGTCACCGGTTTGCAAAAACGGGCGCGCAGGTCGACCATGCGGCAATTTGTGGCCAATTAAATGATCAAGCGCCGCGCGGGTTTGCCACAGAATGTTGCCGAAGAAGTAGCGCTCCTTACCACCGATGCGGTTAACCACTTCCCATAATGCGCTCAGGCTGGCAGCGGTTTTCACTGTGTAACCCGCTTGCTTTGGGTAGTAACCATATTGCGGACGCCAGCGGGAAAACGCCTGCGGGTCGTAACCCCAGTCGCTGGAGTTAACCAGTTTTTCCTCCTCCTGCAGGGTGCGGCGCACCGCGTCGTCAAACGGGATCAGTGTCTGCGGGATCAGGCGGCGCAATTCGGTATCATCTGCCAGCAAATCGTGCTTTAAGCCCTGAATTAACGCTTTGGCGATGGTCGGCGGCACAGAGGTGATGAGGTGTAAAAACCAGACGGAAATCAGTCGGGTGGGGAGGGGGATCGGGATCAGCGGGCGATGAACGCCGCTGACGCGCATAAAGTGATCGAACTGCTGCTGGTAGCTCAATACTTCCGGCCCGGCGGCCTCAAACACCCGGTGTTCCTGCGCGGGGTGCTGAAGCAGTTCGACCAGATAGTGCAGCAAGTTTTCCAGCGCAATCGGCGTGGTACGCGAGCGCACCCAGCGCGGCGGCGTTAACACCGGCAGGTTAAATACCATGTCGCGCATCACTTCGAAGGCGGCGGAACCTGCACCAACAATGATGCCGGCGCGTAATTCGGTAACGGGAATGCCCGCCGCACGCAGCAGATCGCCGGTGTATTGCCGGGCCAGCAGGTGGTCGGAATTCGTTTCGCCCTTGGCCTGTAACGAACTGAGAAAGATAACCTGCTTAACCGACGACCCCTGCAGCGCATCGCGCACATTCAGCGCGATTTGCCGCTCATGGGCGACGAAATTGCCGCTTTCGCCCATGCTGTGCACCAGATAGTAGAGTGTATCGACATCGCGCAGTAACGCGGGCAACTCCTGCGGCCACCAGAGATCAACGCGATGACAGCTTACGCCCGGCAGTTGCTGCTTTTGCAGGCGAGTTAAGTTTCTCGCGACCGCTTTGATCTGATGACCTTGCTGGCTGAGCGCTTCGACCAGACGTTGTCCAATATAGCCGCTGGCACCAAGCACCAGGATCCGCTGCGCCACATCCCGCTCCTTAGTGCTGTAAAAAGGCCTGCCAGTGGTGAACCACCTCTGCCAGTTGCTGACGATTAACATCCAGATGCGTGACCAGGCGCACCACTGGCGAGGCGTTGATCAACACGCCGCGCTCGCGCAGATACGCGCCCAGCGCTTGTGCGTTATCGCCTACCCGAATAAACAGCATATTGGTGTCGTGGCGCATCACATCTGCGCCAGCCTCTTTCAGTTGCGCGGCCAGCCACGCGGCATTCTCATGGTCTTCTTTCAGCCGCGCGACGTTGTTTTGTAATGCATAAAGGCCCGCCGCCGCCAGAATACCGGCCTGACGCATACCGCCGCCGGTCATTTTGCGCCAGCGATTAGCGCGGGTGATATACGCTTTATCGCCCACCAGCAGGGAGCCTACTGGCGTGCCGAGGCCTTTCGACAGGCAAATGGTGAACGAGTCGCAAAATTGGGCGATCTCTTTCAGCTCGCAGCCATATTCCACCAGCGCGTTGAAGATGCGCGCACCGTCGACATGCAGCGACAACCCACGTTCGCGGGTAAACTCCCATGCCTGTCGCAGGTAGTCGCGCGGCAATACTTTGCCGTTGTGGGTGTTCTCAAGGCTCAGTAGTCTGGTGCGGGCAAAGTGAATGTCGTCGGCTTTGATTTTCGCCGCAACTTTGTCCAGCGGCAGCGTACCATCGGCGGCGGCATCAATCGGTTGCGGCTGGATGCTGCCGAGCACCGCTGCGCCGCCCGCTTCGTAGAGATAGTTATGCGCCCCCTGGCCGACAATGTACTCTTCACCGCGTTCGCAGTGGCTGAGCAGGGCGACCAGGTTGGCCTGGGTACCGGTCGGCAAAAACAACGCCGCCTCTTTACCGCTCAGTTCGGCGGCGTAACGTTGCAGTTCATTGACCGTCGGGTCATCACCGTAAACGTCGTCCCCGACCGGGGCGGCCATCATCTGTTCCAGCATGGCGCGGCTCGGGCGGGTTACGGTATCACTGCGTAAATCGATCACGGCATTTCCTTATCTTACGATGGGTAATGCCCTCTGTTTTACCTGAGCCAGTTGGTTTTCGCCAGTTCGATTACCTCATCGCCGCGCCCGCTAATGATGGCGCGCATCATGTAGAGACTAAAGCCTTTGGCCTGTTCCAGCTTGATTTGCGGCGGGATCGCCAGCTCTTCTTTCGCCACGGTGACATCCACCAGTACCGGACCATCGATCGAGAAGGCGCGTTGCAGCGCGTCGTCAACATCGGCCGATTTTTCCACGCGAATACCGGTAATGCCGCAGGCCTCGGCGATACGCGCAAAGTTGGTATCCTGCAGTTCTGTGCCATCCGTCAGATAGCCGCCCGCTTTCATCTCCATCGCCACAAAACCGAGCACGCTGTTATTAAAAACGATGATTTTCAGCGGCAGTTTCATCTGCACGACCGACAGGAAATCGCCCATTAGCATGCTAAAACCGCCGTCGCCACACAGCGCGACCACTTGCCGTTGTGGGAATGTGGCCTGCGCGCCCAGCGCCTGCGGCATAGCATTGGCCATTGAACCGTGGTTAAAGGAACCAATCAGACGGCGTTTGCCATTCATTTTCAGGTAACGCGCCGCCCAGACGGTTGGCGTACCGACATCGCAGGTGAAAATGGCGTCATCGTCAGCGAAGTGGCTAATTTGCTGCGCCAGATATTGCGGATGGATCGCTTTGTCGCTCGGTTTTGCTAAATCATCCAGCCCCTTGCGCGCCTGGCGATAGTCTTCCAGCGCTTTGTCGAGGAATTTGCGGTCGGTTTTCTCCTCCAGCAGCGGTAACAGAGCGGCCAGGGTGGCTTTGATATCGCCCACCAGCGCCATGTCTACCTTGCTGTGCGCGCCGATACTCCCCGGATTGATGTCGATCTGGATTATTTTCGCATCAGTGGGGTAGAACGCGCGGTAAGGGAATTGAGTGCCGAGCAGCACCAGTGTGTCGGCATTCATCATGGTATGGAAACCCGATGAGAAGCCAATTAAGCCCGTCATTCCCACGTCAAAGGGGTTGTCGTACTCCACATGTTCTTTGCCGCGCATGGCGTGGACAATCGGCGCCTTCAGCTTACCGGCAAATGCCAGTAACTCTTTATGCGCCCCGGCACAGCCGCTGCCGCACATTAGCGCAATGTTAGTGGAATAGCGCAGCAGTTGCGCCAGTTTGTGCAACTCCTGCTCGGCAGGGGTGACAACCGGCTGCGGGGCGCTATACCAGTGACTGCTGGCGCTTTCCGGCGCAGGTTTCAGTGCGACATCACCCGGCAGTACCACCACCGATACGCCTTTGTTGAGAATGGCTTTGCGCATGGCGATCGCCAGTACCTGTGGGATCTGTTCCGTGTTTGACACCAGCTCGCAGTAGTGGCTGCATTCGCGAAACAGCTCCTGCGGATGGGTTTCCTGGAAATAACCGCTGCCGATCTCACTGGAAGGGATATGAGCGGCAATCGCCAGCACCGGGACATGGTTGCGGTGGCAGTCGAACAAGCCGTTAATCAAATGCAGGTTTCCTGGCCCGCACGAACCCGCGCAGACGGCCAGCTCGCCGGTGAGTTGTGCTTCTGCGCCGGCGGCAAAGGCGGCGACTTCTTCATGACGGGTCGGCATCCAGTCGATGGTGCCCATACGGTTCAGGCTGTCACTTAAGCCGTTAAGGGAATCGCCGGTTACCCCCCAGATGCGTTTTACGCCTGCCTGCTCCAGCGTTTTGGCGATATACGCGGCCACTGTCTGTTTCATCTACGACGCTCCTTTTTGTGATCTTGCTTACAAGCTTAGACAATGAATGCGTCACAAAGCGGATTTAGAATGAGCTTTTATAAAACAGGGGTTTATTTTTGTTACAGATCGGAATAGTCTGACACAGGTCGATGAAAACAGGAATCATTTCAAATGGTTAAATCATTGTTAAACTCAGTTAATAAGATGTTTTCGCATGAAGATTTTGGTCGTCTGCTGCTGCGTTTGATGGTCGGCGGGCTGATGTTATTCCACGGGCTGCACAAATTAATCGGCGGTATCGATGGGATTGCGGGGATGCTGGCGGCGAAGGGGCTTCCCGGTTTTATCGCTTATGGTGTGCTGATTGGCGAAGTGCTGTGCCCGATCCTGCTTATTCTCGGCGTACTGACGCGTCCTGCTGCGCTGGTGCTGGCGTTCACCATGGTTGTGGCCTGGCTGCTGGTTGGCGTGGGTAAAACCGGATCGCTGGATGCGACTGGCGCATGGGCGATTGAGAGCATGGTGTATTACTTTATTGCGGCGCTGGTAATTGCATTTATCGGTGCGGGTCGTTACTCCGTCGCACCTGCCTGGAAGTAAACGGTTTAAGGAAAAAGCGCCCTTCAGATGAGGGGCGCTTTTTTATTGCGGATTACGCCAGCACTAAATCGCCTTGTGGGTGGCAGGAGCAGGCCAGCACGAAGCCGTCGGCAATCTCTTGTTCCGTTAGCGTCATGGTGCTGCTGACGGTGTATTCACCGGAAACTACCTGCGTTTTACAGCAACCGCAGACACCGGCGCGACAGGCGGCATTGACCGGCATTTTATTGCTTTCCAGCGCATCCAGCAGCGTGCTGCCCACTGGCGCGTAGAAGGTTTTCATCGGCGAGAGTTTGCTGAATTTCAGCCCGCTGGTTGCGGCTTCAGCCACTGGGGTAAAGAATTTTTCTTTAAAGAAACGCGTCACGCCAAGCGCCTTGACTTCGCTTTCAACCCAATCCATATACGGCGCCGGGCCGCAGGTCATTACCGTGCGCGCCGCCAGTTCCGGCACCTGGCTCAGTAACTCGCGACTCAGACGACCAGCGGCAAAACCCGCCGTGGCGTTATTTTCTGCCACCAGCGTGACCGGGTAATCACGCCATTCATCGGCAAAAATCACGTCTTCCGGCGAACGCACATTGAAGATCACCTGTACGTCAGCATGCGGACGGTAATGCGCCAGCCAGCGACGCATTGACATAATCGGCGTCACGCCGCACCCCGCCGCCAGCAGCAACAGCTTATCGTTCGGTTCGTTATCGCAGGTGAATTCCCCCTGCGCATCGGAAAGCCACAGATAATCGCCGCGTTTTACTTCCCGTGTCAGCCACTGAGAACCTGCGCCATTATCAATACGGCGGATGGTCAGCGTGATGTATTCGCTAACGCCCGGCGTGGACGAAATGGTATAGGCCCGCAGCGTATCCGCGCTGTTGCGGATACTCACCAGCGCATATTGCCCGGCGCGATAGGGGTAGTAATCGTGGCACAACAGCGACAGTGTCCAGACATCCGGCGTTTCCTGCTGGATATGGTGAACCTGCATACGCCACGGGCATTGAGGGGTTGGCATGGTCATCGTTAGCTCCTTATGCGCTCAGCAACTGCTGCATATCCTGTTCCACGGTCGTGACCTGGCGCAGACCGAATTTCTCATTCAGCACCGCCAGCAGATCCGGCGTCAGGAAGCCCGGGGCCGTCGGCCCGGTGACAATATTCGTCACACCCAGCGAGAGCAGAGTCAGCAGGATGACAATCGCTTTTTGTTCGAACCAGGAGAGCACCAGCGACAGCGGCAGATCGTTAACACCGCAGCCCAGTTTTTCCGCCAGCGTCACCGCCAGGATGATGGCTGAGTAAGCATCGTTACACTGACCCGCATCAATCAGGCGCGGCAGACCTTCAATGTTGCCAAAGTCGAGTTTGTTAAAGCGGTATTTACCGCAGGCCAGCGTCAGGATCAGGCAGTCATCCGGCACCTGGGTGGCGAAGTCGGTAAAGTAGTTACGCTCACCGCGCGCACCGTCACAGCCACCAACGAGGAAGACGTGACGCAGTTTTTCACGGCTCACCAAATCAATCAGTGAATCCACCGCGCCAAGCAGCGTCTGGCGACCAAAACCGACGGTGATCAGGTGTTCGATTTCGCTGAACGGGAAGCCGGACATCTGCTGCGCCTGGCGGATCACCGGTGCGAAGTCGTCGCCTTCCAGATGGTTGACACCCGGCCAGCCGACGATGCTGCGCGTCCAGATACGGTCGTCATAAGCACCAACGGTCGGGTCGATAATGCAGTTGGACGTCATGACGATGGGGCCAGGGAAGCGGGCGAACTCCACCTGCTGGTTCTGCCAGCCGCTACCGTAGTTACCGACCAGATGTTTGAATTTGCGCAGTTCCGGGTAGCCGTGCGCCGGCAGCATTTCACCGTGGGTATAGACGTTTACGCCCGTGCCTTCGGTTTGTTGCAGCAGGTTGTAGAGATCTTTCAGGTCGTGGCCGGAAATCAGGATGCATTTCCCGGCAACGGCTTTGACGTTGACCTGAGTAGGCGTCGGGTGACCGTAAGTGCTGGTTTCACCAGCATCCAGAATGCTCATCACGCTGAAGTTCATCTGGCCAATTTCCATTGAACATTCGAGCAGGGCATTCATATCAGAAGGCCAGGTACCCAGCCATGCCATGATTTTGTGATAACGGGCGTAGATATCGTTGTCGTACTGGCCCAGCACATGGGCGTGTTCCATATAGGCCGCCGCGCCTTTCAGGCCGTACAGGCAGAGCAGGCGTAAACCAAGGATGTTTTCGCCAATCGCCGCTTTGTCTTTGTTCGGCGTGAACTCTGCCGCCTGGCGCTGTAATTCGCCGAGATCGTCGCTGACCAGTTGCAGGTCGGCCATTGGGTTGTCGATGTGGGAATTCGGATCAATAGCGAGGCAGCGTGCTTTCAGCACTTCACGTTTGGCGATGGCCTCGCGCGCGTAGCCGACAATACGCACGGAATCGAAGTTAACGTTGGTGAGGGTAGAGAAGAAGGCGCGCGGCGCGAAGTTATCGATCTCATGGTCAATCAGATCGTACTCACGTGCTTTGCTGGCCCAGGCGGAGAGCCCTTGTAACGCGGCAATCAATAGATCCTGCAGGTCGGAGGTTTCGGCAGTTTTACCGCACATCCCCTGCGCGTACGCACAGCCGTTGCCCGCCGGAGTTCGGATGGTTTGTTCACATTGCACACAAAACATGGTCACACCTTTATGTTAAAGTTATATTTGAAATACATGTTTAAGATTATGCTGCTGTCGGCAGGCTTAAAAGCGATTTTGACGGCAATTTAAGGGGATATTGATTTAGCGCAAGTTTGGCGGCAGGCGTCTACCGCCAATGAAGTATCAGGCAGAGAAAAAGGCCATTAAAAGCGGCACAAGCAAGCTGAGAATAAAACCGTGCACAATGGCGGCGGGCACCAGCTCCAGGCCACCGGAGCGCTGGAGTACCGGCAGGGTGAAATCCATCGAGGTCGCGCCCGATAACCCAAGCGCGGTAGAGCGGCTGCGGCGCACCAGACCAGGGATCAGCATGATGGAAATCAACTCGCGCGCCAGATCGTTAAAGAAGGCGGCGCTGCCGATCACCGGGCCGAACGACTCGGTCAGCAGAATGCCCGACAACGAATACCAGCCAAATCCCGAAGCCATGGCAAGACCCGTTTTCAGCGGCAGGCCGAGGATCAGCGCATTAATCACGCCGCCAATCAGCGAGCTGGCAGCAACCACCACGGCAATAATCATTCCCCGGCGGTTAAGGACAATCTGTTTCAGCGTCATGCCGCTGTTACGCAACTGAATGCCCACCAGCAGCAACAGGAAGATCAGCGTGTATTCGCTGGCTTCCGTGGCATAGCGTAAAAACGCCACCCCGGAAAGACCAATGGCGAAACCGATGACCACCACACCGCACAGACGCAGGGATTCCAGCGCCATCGCAATCCGCGAAGGCAATTTTTCTTGCTGGTGCTGGTGATGCCAGGGCAGCGTACGCTCCAGCCACAGCAGTGCAGCGGCGTTACAAAGCAGGATCACCACCACGCTGACCGCCGAGTAATGCAATATCGCCAGTAAGTTCGCGCTGAGATTATCGAGAAAAGCGAGGCTTATCCCCATAAAAAAGAGGATCAGATAGACAATCCAGCTGAGTAATTTATTGATAAGTTTGAGCGCAGCAGTGTGACGCAGGGGAACCAGATAACCGATGACCAACGGCAGAAGAATAATTAACAGTCCTGAAAGCATGAAGCGCCCGAATCCTTGCAAAGTGAAAACACCGGGGAACACACTACCCAAAGGTTGAAAATGAGTAAAGCTGCAAAAAATAAGAAAGATTATGCAAAAGACCCGGCACAAAACCGGGTCTTTATCTTAAGTGCGTTTTTCCAGCAGCGTACGGTAGATAACGCCACCGAGGATACCGCCGATAATCGGCATCACCCAGAACATCCATAACTGTTCTAACGCCCAGCCGCCCTGGAAAATCGCCACGGCGGTGCTGCGCGCCGGGTTAACCGAGGTGTTGGTGACCGGGATACTGATCAAATGGATTAATGTCAGCGCCAGCCCAATGGCGATAGGTGCAAAGCCGACAGGTGCATTTTTATCTGTCGCACCGTGAATAACCAGCAGGAAACCGCAGCTCAGGACAATCTCAATAATAATGGCGGAATACATTGAGTAATGTCCTGGGGAATGTTCTCCGTAGCCGTTAGAGGCGAAACCGCTGGCCGCCGCATCGAAACCACTTCTACCGCTGGCAATTAAATAGAGCACTGCCGCGGCAATAATGCCGCCAACCAGCTGCGCGAGAATATATCCCACCACCTCTTTTGCCGGAAAACGACCGCCAGCCCACAGGCCGAGTGTGACTGCCGGATTAAAATGACCGCCGGAAATATGCCCGACGGCAAATGCCATGGTCATGACCGTTAAACCGAACGCCAGCGCCACCCCGGCAAAACCAATGCCGGTTTGCGGAAACGTTGCCGCCAGCACTGCGCTGCCGCAGCCACCAAATACCAGCCAGAATGTGCCAAAACATTCCGCAGCTAATTTTCTAAACATAGCCACCTCGATAAAAACAGAAACGGGCCCAGACCCGCGCCGTGTGTCAGACATCAATGGATGCGTGAATAAAAGCGTGCGTATTGTAGGGAGTTACAAAATAAAATAACCAGTTATAAAAACCAGTAAATTGATTTAAAATAGATAATTTATCGTAAGTTGTTGCTTTTTGCTGGTGTGAAGTTTTTACTTATGTCAGCAAATAAGAAATATATGCTATTTAATATCGCGGTTCATTTTTTAAATATTACAACGATGGAGTCACTGCATATATTTCAATGAAATATTGCACTTAGCGCGTGTTCTGCCGCTTTTCGTCCCGCTATACTCCTTCAAGAATAGACGGAAAAGCCCAGAGATGCCGGAGGAAGAATGATTCTGGAGCGCGTGGATATTGTCGGCTTTCGCGGCATTAATCGTTTATCGCTGATGCTTGAGCAGAACAACGTGTTAATTGGGGAAAACGCCTGGGGTAAATCGAGCCTGTTGGACGCGTTAACCCTGCTGCTGTCACCGGAAACGGATCTCTACCATTTTGTCCGCGATGATTTTTGGTTCCCGCCGGGGGATCTGCAAGGGCGGGAACATCATCTGCATATTATTCTGACTTTTCGCGAATCCGAACCCGGACGCTACCGCACGCGACGTTATCGCCCGCTGGCAGATTGTTGGGTTGCCGGGAATGACGGTTATCGCCGCCTCTTCTACCGGCATGAAGGCGAGCTTTCCGACGATGGCAGCGTAATGACGCTACGCGGTTTTCTGGATGCACAGGGGAATTTGCTGCCGCTGGAGGACATCGATGAAAGTGCCCGGCACCTGGTGCGGCTGATGCCGGTACTGCGGCTACGTGATGCGCGCTTTATGCGCCGCATCCGTAACGGCAGCGTGCCGGATACGCCGTTGCTGGAAAACACCGCGCGTCAGCTTGATTTCCTCTCCCACGAATTGATCTCCCGCCCGCAAAATTTAACCGACGCGCAGATACGCCACGGGCTGTCAGCGATGGTGCAATTGCTTGAGCACTATTTTGCCGAGCAGGGAAGTGGCGCTTCACACCAGCGCCTGATGCGCCGCCGCTCTCATGATGAGCAACGTAGCTGGCGCTATCTCGACATTATTAACCGCATGATCGATAAGCCCGGCGGGCGGATGTACCGGGTTATTCTGCTGGGGTTTTTCGCCACGCTGTTGCAGGCGAAAGGTTCTGTCCATCTCGACCGTGACGCGCGGCCGCTATTGCTGGTGGAAGATCCGGAAACGCGGCTGCATCCGATCATGCTCTCTGTGGCCTGGCAATTGCTGAATTTGCTGCCGCTACAAAAGATAACCACCACCAACTCCGGTGAGCTGCTGTCGTTAACACCGGTTGAACATGTTTGTCGCCTGGTGCGCGAGTCTTCGCGTGTGGCGGCCTGGCGTCTTGGCCCTGGCGGTTTAAGTGCCGAAGATGGGCGGCGCATTGCGTTTCATATTCGCGTTAACCGGCCTTCTTCACTCTTTGCCCGATGCTGGTTGCTGGTGGAAGGGGAGACGGAGAACTGGGTTATCAATGAACTGGCGCGCCAGTGCGGTCATCATTTCGATGCCGAAGGGGTGAAAATTATCGAATTTGCCCAGTCAGGCTTAAAGCCGCTCATTAAGTTTGCGCGCCGCATGGGTATTGAGTGGCATGTGCTGGTGGATGGTGACGAAGCCGGGAAGAAGTATGCCGCTACCGTGCGTAGCCTGCTCGATAACGACAGGGATCAGACGCGCGAACATTTGACGGAACTGCCGGCGCTGGATATGGAGCATTTTATGTATCGGGAAGGGTTCGCCGATGTCTATCACCGTGTCGCACAGTTACCGGACAATGTGTCGATGAATATGCGGCGGGTGATTATCAAAGCGATCCACCGTTCGTCAAAACCGGATCTGGCGATTGAAGTGGCACTGGAAGCGGGCAGGCGCGGCGTGGAGTCGGTGCCGCATCTGTTTCGTAAAATGTTTTCCCGCGTGCTATGGCTGGCACGCGGGCGGGCAGATTAGTTCTGGCAGTGAGCGACAGTCTGCGCCTGCAGGCTGTCGAGCAGCTCGTAGCGGCGGCGATATTCAGAACGCTTTTTGCTGGCGATCTCTTCCATCGGTTTGCGCGGCATCACCAAGGGCAGCACGAAGTCGCCGTGCTGATCGGCAATGGCACTCAGCGATTCCCAGAAACTGTTGTAATCGGCATGCAGCAGCCCCTGTTTTTTCTTGCGATAACGCGCGTTGCGGTAGATATGCGTTTCATTACTGACAGCGCGGATCTCTTCCACTTGCAGAAATTGCGCCATCATCATGGCCGTTTCCACCAGCAGACGTTTCGGGAACAACCCATGACACGCCTTGGTCGCTACCTGAATCGCCTCATGCGGAACATGCGCTTTCGCGCCCTGCAGTCCACCAATATAGAGCGTTGTCTTGCCAGCGAACTGGCACAATGGAGAAAATACGAATTTTTTGTTTCGTTGGTGTTCTGTTTAGTTAAGATTGGCCTCTATAAACTGCATGTCCGATGAGCTGGGATTTTTATGAAACTGAAGGGAAAACGCAGGACGGTAATGATTGTGCTGGCAGTGGTGGTTTTACTGGCGGCATTTTGGTTGTGGGGCAAACTTAATGCCCCGGTCATTCAGTACCAGACGCTGATAGTGCGGCCGGGTGAATTGCAACAAAGCGTGCTGGCGACCGGGAAGCTGGATGCGCTCCGTAAGGTAGATGTTGGCGCCCAGGTAAATGGTCAGTTAAAAACACTGTCGGTGAATATCGGCGATAAGGTAAAGAAAGATCAGCTTTTAGGCGTGATCGACCCCGAGCAGGCGGAAAACCAAATCAAGGAAGTCGATGCGACGTTAATGGAACTGCGGGCGCAGCGGCGTCAGGCGCTGGCTGAACTGAAGCTGGCCCAGGTAACACTAGTGCGTCAGCAGCAGTTGGTGAAAAGCAATTTGATCTCCCGCCAGGATCTGGACACCTCTGCGACGGATGTGGCGGTAAAAGAAGCGCAAATTGGCACCATTGATGCCCAGATCAAACGTAACCAGGCCACACTGGATACCGCGAAAACCAACCTTGATTACACACGCATCCTTGCGCCGATGGCCGGTGAAGTGACGCAAATCACCACGCTGCAGGGCCAGACGGTGATTGCCGTGCAACAAGCGCCAAACATCCTGACGCTGGCCGATATGAGTACCATGCTGGTAAAAGCGCAGGTTTCCGAAGCGGATGTCATCCACCTCAAGCCGGGGCAGAAAGCATGGTTCACCGTGCTGGGCGATCCGGGAACACGCTATGAAGGCGAGCTGAAAGATATTCTGCCGACGCCGGAAAAGGTCAACGATGCGATTTTTTACTATGCGCGTTTTGAAGTGCCAAACCCGGAGGGTGTGTTGCGCCTTGATATGACCGCGCAGGTGCATATCCAACTGACCGGCCTGAAGAATGTGATCACCATCCCTCTGGCGGCGCTTGGCGATCCGGTGGGGGACAACCGTTATAAAGTGAAGGTGCTGCGTAATGGTGAAACCCGCGAGCGCGAGGTGACGCTGGGCGCACGTAATGATACGGAAGTGGTGGTGACGAAAGGCCTGGATGCGGGCGAAGAAGTGGTGATTGGCGAGAAAAGCGGAGCGGCGCAATGACCGCATTGCTGGACCTGAATAATATCCGCCGCAGTTATCCGTCCGGCGACGGACAGGTCGAGGTGCTAAAAGGCATCACGCTGCGCATTAATGCTGGCGAAATGGTGGCGATTGTTGGTGCCTCCGGTTCCGGTAAATCCACGCTGATGAACATTCTGGGGTGCCTGGACAAGCCCACCAGCGGCACTTACCGGGTGGCGGGAACGGATGTATCGTTGCTCAGTAGTGATCAGCTTGCGCAGCTACGCCGCGAACATTTCGGTTTTATCTTTCAGCGTTATCATCTGCTTTCCCATTTGACCGCTGCGCAGAACGTCGAAGTTCCGGCGGTGTATGCGGGGACGGAACGTAAAGCGCGACTGGAGCGCGCAAAAGCATTACTGACCCGCTTAGGGCTGGGGGAGCGGGCGGATTATCAACCGTCGCAGCTCTCCGGCGGACAGCAACAGCGCGTGAGTATTGCCCGCGCGTTGATGAATGGCGGCCAGGTGATTCTGGCCGATGAACCGACCGGTGCCCTCGACAGCCACTCAGGCGAAGAGGTGATGGCAATCCTGCATCAGTTACGCGATCGCGGGCATACGGTAATTATCGTGACGCACGATCCGCAGGTGGCCGCACAGGCTGAGCGGGTGATTGAAATTCGTGATGGCGAGATAATCAGTAATCCGCCAGCCAAAACGGAAGCCGCCGCGCCCGCAAACCATGACACGATCATGACGCACGCCGGGGGCTGGCGGCAATTTGTCAGCCGTTTTCAGGAAGCGTTGACCATGGCCTGGCGCGCCATGGCGGCCAATAAAATGCGCACCTTGTTGACCATGCTCGGCATTATTATCGGTATTGCTTCGGTGGTCTCGATTGTGGTGGTCGGCGACGCGGCTAAACAGCTGGTGCTGGCGGATATTCGCTCAATAGGCACCAATACGATTGATGTCTATCCCGGCAAAGATTTTGGCGATGACGAGCCGCAATACCAGCAGGCGCTGAAATATGACGATCTGCAGGCGATTCAGAAGCAGCCCTGGGTTAAATCAGCCACACCTGCCGTTTCACAAAATCTGCGTTTGCGCTACGGCAATATTGATGTGGCGGCGAGCGCCAATGGCGTAAGCGGGCAATATTTTAATGTGTATGGCATGACGTTCAGCGAAGGTGCCTCGTTTAACGAAGAGCAACTGAAAGGTCGGGCGCAAGTGGTGGTGCTCGACAGCAACACCCGCCGTCAGTTATTCCCCAATAAAGCCAGCGTGGTCGGCGAGGTAATCCTGGTGGGTAACATGCCGGCGACGGTGATTGGTGTGGCGGAGGAGAAGCAATCGATGTTTGGCAGCAGCAAAATCCTGCGCGTCTGGCTGCCGTACAGCACCATCTCCGGGCGTATTATGGGGCAGTCCTGGCTAAACTCCATTACGGTGCGGGTGAATGAGGGCTACAGCAGTGAGCAGGCGGAACAGCAGCTCACGCGGTTGCTCAGCCTGCGCCACGGTAAGAAAGATTTCTTCGTCTGGAATATGGACGGGGTCTTGAAAACAGCGGAAAAGACCACACGTACTCTTCAGCTGTTTTTAACGCTGGTGGCGGTCATTTCGTTGCTGGTTGGCGGTATCGGTGTGATGAATATTATGCTGGTGTCGGTCACCGAGCGGACGCGTGAGATTGGCATCAGGATGGCAGTTGGTGCCCGGGCGGGGGACGTCTTGTCGCAGTTTCTGATTGAGGCGGTGTTTGTTTGCCTTGTCGGTGGCGCGCTCGGCGTCACGCTATCTATGTTGATTGCCTTTACCTTGCAACTCTTTTTACCGGGCTGGGAGATTGGGTTTTCACCGGTGGCACTGTTAACGGCGTTTTTATGTTCGACATTTACCGGTGTGCTGTTCGGCTGGTTGCCTGCGCGTAATGCCGCACGGCTGGATCCGGTAGACGCGCTGGCTCGCGAGTAATAAAAATGCCAGCCGATTGGGCTGGCATTTTGACTGCGGCATGTACACAATGTGATAACAGGCTTCAGGCCATGGCTTCCACTTCTACGGGCACGATGACGCTGGCGTGATTGCCTTTAGGGCCCTGGTGTACATCAAACCGGACAGTCTGCCCGGCCTTTAACGTTCTGTAACCATCCATCTGAATGGTGGAGTAATGCGCGAAGATATCTTCGCCGCCGCCTTCAGGGCAGATAAAACCAAACCCTTTGGCATTGTTGAACCACTTAACAGTACCCGTTTCCATGCTTCGACATCCTTCGTAAATCTTATTTAAGTAAGATGGAATGAACCGGTGGTAGAGCAAGCAGGCTGTTCAAAACCTCGCCAACTCTCGACTGTACAATTTAGATAATTCGTATAACGCGTCAAGCATTTGGCAGGGGTTCTTGGAGGCGACGCATCAAAATTTTGAAGCAGTTAACGCTATTACAAAGGAATGTGACAGCCGTCGCGAATGACAACGATAGATGATTGTTATCTGTCATCTGATGTAGATTGAAAATACATCTAGACTCATGTAATCGGCCGATTAAACGCTGCCGGAAACTGTAACCTAAGATGAAACGCTAACGATGGGTAAGAGCAATAGCTGGCTGGATTTCGACCAATTGGCGGAAGATAAACTGCGCGACGCGCTGAAACCGCCATCCATGTATAAAGTTATGTTAATGAACGATGATTACACGCCGATGGAATTTGTTATTGACGTGCTACAAAAGTTCTTTTCTTATGATGTAGAACGTGCAACGCAACTGATGCTTACGGTTCACTATCACGGCAGGGCCATTTGCGGTGTTTTCACCGCTGAGGTTGCCGAGACGAAAGTCGCAATGGTGAACAAGTACGCCAGGGAGAACGAGCATCCGTTGCTGTGTACGCTGGAAAGAGCCTGAATGCAGGCATGAAACTTGGGGGAGGTGCCTATGCTCAATCAAGAACTGGAACTCAGTTTAAACATGGCTTTCGCCAGAGCGCGCGAGCACCGACATGAGTTTATGACCGTCGAGCACTTGTTACTGGCGCTGCTCAGTAACCCATCTGCCCGCGAAGCGCTGGAAGCGTGTTCAGTGGACCTGGTGGCGCTGCGGCAGGAACTCGAAGCCTTCATCGAACAAACCACACCCGTTCTACCCATGAGCGAAGAGGAGCGCGACACACAGCCGACGCTCAGCTTCCAGCGTGTTCTTCAGCGCGCGGTGTTTCACGTTCAGTCATCCGGGCGCAGTGAAGTGTCCGGCGCGAACGTGCTGGTTGCCATTTTTAGCGAGCAGGAGTCGCAAGCGGCTTATCTGCTGCGCAAACATGAAGTAAGCCGCCTTGACGTGGTGAACTTTATCTCTCACGGCACGCGTAAAGACGAGCCAGGCCCATCATCTGACGCCACTGGCAGCAGTAGCGGGCAGGTGAACAGCGAAGAGCAGGCAGGAGGGGAGGAACGTATGGAAAACTTCACCACCAACCTTAATCAGCTTGCTCGTGTGGGAGGAATCGACCCGCTGATTGGCCGTGGTAAAGAACTTGAACGTGCGATTCAGGTTCTGTGCCGCCGTCGTAAAAATAACCCGCTGCTGGTGGGTGAATCCGGCGTAGGTAAAACCGCCATCGCCGAAGGGCTGGCGTGGCGTATTGTGCAGGGCGACGTGCCAGAAGTGATGGCAGATTGCACAATTTACTCGCTGGATATCGGTTCACTGCTGGCCGGTACTAAATACCGTGGCGATTTCGAAAAACGTTTCAAGGCGCTGCTGAAACAACTTGAGCAGGACAATAACAGCATTCTGTTTATCGATGAGATCCATACCATCATCGGTGCAGGCGCTGCGTCTGGTGGGCAAGTGGATGCCGCAAATCTGATTAAGCCGCTGCTTTCCAGCGGTAAAATCCGCGTCATGGGTTCCACCACGTATCAGGAATTCAGCAATATCTTTGAAAAAGATCGTGCTCTGGCGCGTCGCTTCCAGAAAATTGATATCACTGAGCCGTCCGTCGAGGAAACGGTGCAGATTATCAATGGCCTGAAACCGAAATACGAAGCGCACCACGATGTACGTTATACGGCGAAAGCGGTGCGTGCGGCGGTAGAGCTGGCGGTGAAATACATCAATGATCGCCATCTGCCGGATAAAGCGATTGATGTTATCGACGAAGCGGGCGCGCGCGCGCGTCTGATGCCGGTAAGCAAGCGTAAGAAAACCGTTAACGTGGCGGATATCGAATCGGTGGTGGCCCGTATCGCGCGTATTCCTGAGAAGAGTGTTTCTCAGAGCGATCGCGACACGCTGAAAAATCTTGGCGATCGTCTGAAAATGCTGGTGTTCGGTCAGGATAAAGCCATTGAGGCATTAACCGAGGCCATCAAAATGAACCGTGCAGGGCTGGGTCAAGACCATAAACCGGTCGGTTCCTTCCTGTTTGCTGGCCCAACCGGCGTGGGTAAAACCGAGGTGACAGTGCAGCTGTCAAAAGCGCTGGGCATTGAGCTGCTGCGTTTTGATATGTCCGAGTATATGGAACGTCATACTGTCAGCCGTTTGATTGGTGCGCCTCCGGGCTATGTAGGTTTTGATCAGGGTGGTCTGTTGACCGACGCGGTGATCAAACATCCGCACGCGGTGCTGCTGCTTGATGAAATCGAAAAAGCGCATCCGGACGTCTTTAACTTGCTGTTGCAGGTGATGGACAACGGAACGCTGACCGATAACAACGGGCGCAAAGCTGATTTCCGCAACGTGGTGCTGGTGATGACCACCAACGCCGGGGTGCGTGAAACCGAGCGCAAATCCATTGGTCTTATCCACCAGGATAACAGCACCGATGCGATGGAAGAGATCAAAAAGATCTTTACGCCGGAGTTCCGCAACCGTCTGGACAACATTATCTGGTTCGATCACTTGTCGACTGAGGTGATCCATCAGGTGGTCGACAAGTTTATTGTCGAACTCCAGGTGCAGTTGGATCAGAAAGGCGTATCGCTGGAAGTCAGCCAGGAAGCTCGCGACTGGCTGGCAGAGAAAGGATACGACCGCGCAATGGGCGCTCGCCCGATGGCGCGTGTTATCCAGGACAACCTGAAAAAACCGCTGGCCAACGAACTGCTGTTCGGTTCGCTGGTTGATGGTGGCCAGGTCACGGTAACGCTGAATAAAGAGAAAAATGAGCTGGAGTATGGCTTCCAGAGTGCGCAGAAGCACAAACCGGAAGCAGCACATTAATCTCTGTACTTCACTTCTAAAAACCGGGCGATATCAGCCCGGTTTTTTTATGCCTGCAAAAGCAGCTTCAAATAACGCTGGTTTCGATACGATTGCGCCCGTGGCTTTTAGCAACATAAAGCGCACGATCCGCTTTATCAATTAAACGCTTGTAATCCGGGTGGTAATCAAACCCGGCGACGCCGATGCTAACGGTGACCGAGAAGTGTTGTGCGGGTGTGACTTCAATCGTCAACGCGGCGATTTTCTGCCGCAGCGCTTCCAGAATGATCTTCGCCTGTAACAGGTCAGATTCGACCAGCAGCACCATAAACTCTTCACCGCCGTAGCGGAATACGTAATCACTGCTGCGGAAGTGATCATAGATGGCAGCGGCTACCGTTTTGAGCGTGATATCCCCCGCACTGTGCCCGAAGCTGTCGTTGATTCTCTTAAAGTGATCAATGTCCAGCATCGCCAGAATAAAGGGTTTACGCACATTCAGTGCCAGCGAGATCTCCCGGCGCATAATGGTGGGAATAAAGCGGCGGTTAAGCAGTTGCGTCAGTGGATCTTTGCCATTTTCCAGCTCTACCAGCGCATCGAACATCGCGACAAGCAGACGGTGGATTTGCCCGGTAAGCTGGCGTACTGTCTGCAACACCGCCATTCGTGGCTTCATCTCTGGCGATTGTTCTGCCGTAAGCGCCCGAGTAATGCGCTCGTCAGCCTGATTAATGAGTGCATCCATGTTAGCCAGCATCTTCTGATTGCCCAGCAGATGCTTACCTTTATGAGAAAACCACATGCCGAAATCCGATTCCGACAGGTAAATCAGATCCGCCGCGGGCAGTCCGGTGGCGATATTGTAGATAAACTGGTTTTCCCAGCTGGTCAGGGCGCTAATCTGCCGCTCGCGCTCAACATTCACATCATCATAAATGGATAACAGGCGGTACTGTTCCTGTGCCTGCATTGAATTCTGATAACCTGGCGAATATGAAACGGTCATGGCTTCTATCGCGGTATCCATTGCCAGGCTGCTAAAGCAAAGGGTTTGGCTGAGTAATATGGGGGGAATCGTCGCTTTTGCTTGTAATAAATCATAAAGTTCATTTTTCAGCTTACGCGCTCCTCGAGCGACAAGGTCGATCGGTAAACCAATACGCGCATGAACGATGCCAATTTCCCGCTGTTTTTCCAGAAGTTGTTCGATGTCCTCTTTCGCACTACCCAGAACGCTGCGCAGCCAGTGAAACATACTATGACTAAGGCGTGTACTAACCTGTTCAGTGTTTAAAAACAGCTCACTTTCACTGTGCGAAAGCATGTAGTCATAAAAAACATTAACCAGATGGCGAATTTCCTCATCGGCCAGGGCAGACAGAATATCGTGTACTTGCGGTGGCGTTTGCTGCAGTAAGACCTGCCACTCTGTGAGAAGTAATGAGTGATGATTGTGTCCAACCTGTTCCATGCTTTCGCCAACCATTAATTTTGATGAAGTATGCGCAAGATAGTACGGCGGAAGGCAGGGGGCTGGTCAAGAAAAAACATCGCCCGGTAAGTTGTGCAAAAATTACGGGTGTGCCAGGCGTGGATCAAAAAAGAAAGGAAGCGCTTTTACGGTTTTTAGCAGCTTATTAAAGGCGGGGTGATTCGGGTTCAGAATTGCATTATTCTCAAGCGGAACAACGCATGACGGCAGCACCAGCGCGACGGCGCTGTTGGCTTCCAGCCAGGCGGTACCTAAATCCATGGTCGAAAGCGGCGCCGGGTTTTCCTGCCAGTCCGGCGGTAGCCATTGCTTATCCAGATATTCAATCTCCTTGTCAGGGATCTCAATGCTGAACAGTCCATACTGGTTCATAACCGCGTCACTGTGCATATGCACCAGCATTTCGAGTGCGGCAAGCGAAACGGATGAGGCGACGTAAACCGCCGGGTGACCTTTGTGATTCCAGCGACCGCCATAAAGATTTGCACCGCTGCCTGTCCAGGCTTCGCTGGCGTAGCGGCGCGTTACCAGTCGATAAAAGATCACGCAAACACTCCATGTTCCAGCCTGCCGAGCAGGTCGGTCACCTCCAGCGCGCCACTTTCAGTGGCAATCAGCGAAATTGGCGCCACATTGCCAAGGCCGCGAACGGGGGTTTCCAGCCAGTCCCACGCCATTTTTTTGCTACCGAAAAACTGTACCGCAGCATCAACAACCCTCACTAAACGCGCAATACGCTCACTTTCTTCCGGTGTGAGTGTACGGCCGGCGCTTTTGCGACGCGCAACATTGCGTTCATTGATACCCGTGACGCGCAGGATGTCGGAGCGGGACATTTCTGTCCATTCATGAATATTGTCGAGAATGCTGACTGGCAAGCCTTCGTTCAACATCTGAACGAGTTTTAGCCCTCTGTTGGCGGGGAAACCGGCAAAGCGCCAGAGTGCATTTTCGGCTGGTTTTTGATCCGGGCTCCAGGTTCTCATCTTTCCTCCCGTGTGATGACATTTGTCAGGTTTGAGTATAGACAATTGTCGTTATTGGTTAAAGTCTAATCAGGAAGGATTGGCGTAAGAAAAACAAAAGGCCGGGAATTACCCGGCCTTTTTTAAAATTGATGCACTTAGCTGTGCTGATGGAAGATCTTAGCGGCTACGGAAGACAATGCGGCCTTTGCTCAGGTCGTACGGGGTCAGTTCCACAGTCACTTTATCGCCCGTCAGAATGCGGATGTAGTTTTTACGCATTTTACCGGAGATATGCGCAGTGACCACGTGACCGTTTTCCAGTTCTACGCGGAACATCGTATTAGGCAACGTTTCAAGAACGGTACCCTGCATTTCAATATTGTCTTCTTTGGCCATCTAATCCTCGGGGGTATCACTACCATAATTTTTGAACCGGCAAGATAATGCCGAAGTTCGTCTGTTAAGTAAAGATTTGCGCTGATAAAACGCAGCAAAACGACTTTTGCCAGTTACCCTCACGCCAACAGCCAGGACGCGCTAAAAGCGCAACCGTAAAGGGGAGCGGTGGAGTAAAGCGAAGGGCATCCCTGATACGAACAACTCCCGGGTGGGGCGGGGCAACAGGCAAAAGCTGCTCTGAGCGTCCATTATAACACCCTGATAAAAAATGTGCCGAAAACATTCGTCAGAGCGATGAAAACAGCGTTCGGGGCACCCAGAAGTGGGAAGGGAGCGGAAGTTTGCGCATTTTCTCGAGGTGTAAAAGATAATCCCGCCGTGGGATCTCAATGGCGCCGAGCGACGCAGTATGGCTATTCAGCACCTGGCAATCAATTAACTCGCCGCCCATACGTACAAATTCACCGCTAAAAACAAGCAATGCTGTTTTGGAGGCATTTACACGGCGACTAAACATTGATTCACCGCAGAACAGCGCACCTTGTGACACGCCATACATCCCACCCACCAGCTCGTTACCTTCCCAGACTTCAATCGAGTGCGCATGCCCCAGCTCATGGAGGCGATGATAAGCCATCACCACGTCAGGCGTGATCCACGTGCCCTCATCGCGATCCTGCGAGCAGCCATCGATCACCTGACCAAAAGCATGATTCAGCGTTACGCGATAGGGAGAGGTTTTATGAAAACGCTTCATGCTGCGGCTGACATGAAAGGTTTCCGGCCACAGCACGGCGCGCGGATCGGGCGACCACCACAGGATTGGGTCGCCAGGCGAGAACCAGGGGAAGATACCGCGCTGGTAGGCCATTAACAAACGCGCCGGACTGAGATCGCCGCCCAGCGCCAGCAGTCCATTGGGTTCACGCAACGCCGCTTCGGGCGAAGGAAAAGCGATAGAATGACGAGAGAGCTGCACCAGGCGCATGACTTCTGTGCTCCACAACGCGACAAGGGACCCTACTTACTATCGTCATTTTGGCCGTTCCACTTTAACGTTGCCGTTACAGAAACGGCAAAATGACGAATAGCCACTACAGACGCTGCTTAAACTGGTAGTACCGACCCTGTTTCGCCATTAACGCTGCGTGATTACCTTGCTCAATTATTTGCCCGTTGTCCATCACAATTATCCGATCGCAACGCGCCAGTCCACGCAGACGGTGTGTGACCATCAGCAGCGTTTTGCCTTTCATCACATCACCCAGTAATTCAAGGATTTGGCTCTCTGTTGCGGCATCCAGGCCTTCTGTCGGTTCGTCCAGAAGCACCAGCGGTGCATCATGCAATAATGCGCGAGCAATCGCCAGACGGCGTAGTTCACCACCGGAGAGCTGGCGTCCACCTTCACCAAGCCAGGCGTTGAGTCCATTATCCTCAAGCAGTTTTTCCAGTCCGACGCGGGTTAGCATCGCACTCAGGGTATCGTCACTGGCCTGCGGTGAGGCCAGCAATAAGTTATCACGCAGCGTCGCGCTAAACAGATGAACACGCTGTGGCACCATACTGATAAGTTTGCGTAAATCAGCTTCTGCAAAGCTTGCCAGCGGCTGGTCATTGAGATGAATCTCTCCTTGCTGCGGATCCCATGCGCGCGTCAGTAATTGCAATAACGTGGACTTGCCGCACCCGGTTCGGCCAAGGATCGCGACATGTTCTCCGGCGGCAATCGATAAAGAAATTGAGTCCAGCGCACGCTGTGGTTGGCCTGGGTAGCTAAATGTCAGGGCATCGAATTGCACGGCGACATCTGTTGGCGTGATGACACTATTTTGCGGGAACGTCACTTCCGGCTGGCATTCCGTTACCTGCGTAATACGTATGGCGGAAGCGATAACCTGCCCCAGGTGCTGGAATGCACCGGTCACCGGAGCCAGCGCTTCGAAAGCCGCAAGCGCACAGAATACAAACAGCGCAATCAACGCGCCGGGCTGCGTGTTACCGCCAATATCGGCGGAAGCAAACCACAGCATAACCAGCACTGCCGTGCCGCTGATGAGCAGCATCACTGCCTGCGAGACTGCACTTAGATCGGATTGACGGCGCTGGGCGTCATGCCAGCTAAGTTCGGTGTTTTCTAACTGCGCACGATATCGCTGGCTGGCACCAAAAATGGTTAATTCCGCCTGGCCTTGCAGCCAGCTGGTTAATTGCTGGCGATACTGCCCGCGCAGTGCGGTCAGACTTTCGCCGGTCGGCTTGCCCGCGCGGTAAAATAACGGCGGCAGGATAATCAAGGTTGCCAGCATGATACCGCCCAATATCAGCGCCAGCGGTATGTCCAGTACGCTTAAACCCAGGGTGACAACAATGATCACCACCAGTGCACCAACCAGCGGGGAGATGACGCGCAGGTAAAGATGATCGAGCGTGTCGACATCGGCGACGACGCGGTTCAGTAGGTCGCCCTGGCGAAAACGCGCCAGTCCGGCAGGGGAGAGGGGGAGCAGTTTACTGAATGTCGAAACGCGCAAATGTTCCAGTACACGAAACGTCGCATCATGGCTGACCAGCCGTTCAAAATAGCGCCCGGCGGTACGAATAATCGCTGCGCCACGCACACCGGCGGCGGGCAGCATATAGTTAAAACTGTAGATGCCCGCGACGCCAACCACGGCGCACGCAGAGAGGAACCAGCCGGAGAGCGTCAACAGGCTAATGCTGGCAAGCAAAGTGATAACGGCGAGGATAACCCCGAGCATCAACATCCACTTGTGGCGTTTATACAGTGCGAGATAAGGCAGTAAGGCGCGCATTTAAATCTCCTCCTGGCGATGGGCAAGGAGATCCGCAAAAATCCCCTGCGCAGCAACGAGTTCGGCGTAGCTGCCTTGTTCCATAATCTGGCCATCCTGCATTACCCAGATAGCATCCCAGTCAGCCAGGTTTTCTAACTGGTGCGTCACCATCAGAGTCGTTTGCTGGCGTGAGGCATCGGTAAGTGCCTGCATTACGCGTTGTTCACTGTGGGCATCAAGGCTGGCGGAAGGTTCATCCAGCAACAACAGTTTGCAGGGAGAGAGCAGGGCACGGGCAACAGCCACACGTTGCGCCTGACCAACAGAGAGGCGTACCGCCTGATCGCCAGGCTGTGTTTCCAGTCCCTCTGGCAGCAGTGGCAGAAACTCGCTGACCCAGGCTTTATCCAGAACGGCTTGCAGCTCTGCATCGCTGGCAGTGGGGCGTGACAGCAGCACATTTTCGCGCAACGTGGTGGCGGGAAGTTGCGGATTTTGCCCAACCCAACTTATCGCTTCGCGCCAGCTATCCGGATCTAACTCACTCAGTTCGATGCCGTTAACGCGCAATGAACCTTCATAAGGCAGAAAACCGGAAAGTACATTGATAAGCGAACTCTTGCCAGAGCCGCTTCTTCCTACCACGACGACGCGCTGACCCGCGGACAGGGAAAAATTGAGCGGCCCGGCGAGTACTGCGCCTTCGGGAGATTTCAGCAGCAAATCGCTCGCCGTCAGTGTTACCGGCTCATCGGTTTTCAGCGTGATATCACCTCGCTGCGGATGTGCGAGTGGCGCTTCCATAAAGGTTTTCAGGCTATCCGCTGCGCCAATCGCCTGGGCTTTAGCGTGATAAAAGGTACCGAGATCGCGCAGCGGCTGGAAGAACTCCGGTGCCAAAATTAACGCGAGAAAACCGGCGAACAGGGTTACGCCAGCCCCGTAGTGACCAAAATTCAGCTCGCCAAGATAGGAAAAACCGAAGTAGACCGCCACCAATGCAATCGATAACGAGGTGAAGAACTCCAGCACGCCGGAAGATAAGAAGGCCATGCGCAGCACTTCCATGGTGCGGCTGCGAAAATCCTGCGAGGCATGACGAATATTTTCTGTTTCCGCAGCACCGCGGCCAAAAATGCGTAGCGTTTCCATTCCACGTAAGCGGTCAAGGAAGTGGCCGCTCAGGCGCGCCAGCGCTTTGAAGTTACGACGGTTTGCATCCGCCGCGCCCATTCCGACCATCGCCATAAAGAGCGGAATTAACGGAGCTGTACCTAGCAATATTAACGCCGCAGCCCAGTTAATCGGGAACAGGGTAATAACAATCAGCAGCGGAACGCTCGCCGCCAGCGCCATTTGCGGCAGGTAGCGGGCGTAGAAATCGTGCATATCATCGATTTGCTCAAGTATCAGCGTGGCCCAACTTCCTGCGGGTTTTCCCTGGATCCACGCCGGACCGGCCTGGTGCAGTCGATCAAGAACCTGACGGCGAATTTCGAAGCGAATATGCGCACCTGCATGGAAACCGACACGTTCACGTAACCAGACTACCCAACTGCGCAGGATAAAAATCAGAACCAGCAAGGTGAACGGCAGTAACAGGGCTTCGCGCGGGATATTCTCCATAATCATATGGTTCAGAATACGCGCCATAATCCAGGCTTGCGCGACGATCAGCACGCCGCTGACCACGCCGAGCAGGCGGGAGAGCGTCAGCCAGCGACGGGAAATAATACTTTGCTGTTTTAACCAGCGAGTCAGTTCTTGTTGACGGGTTTTATTCATTGCGCGCTTTGCAGGTGAAGTTATCGGATTTTGAGCTGGCGCAATGTTACATCGGAGCAAAAATAAAGGCGACTTATAGTCGCCTTTTTTACCTTTGTTACTGAGTTGTAAAGATTATTTACGTTCAGCGAGCCCGTCGAGATAACGTTCTGCATCCAGCGCTGCCATACAGCCTGTACCCGCAGAAGTGATCGCCTGACGGTAAATATGATCCATGACATCACCAGCAGCAAAGACGCCAGGAACGCTGGTTTGCGTGGCGTTACCATGAATACCGGACTGCACTTTGATGTAGCCGTTTTCCAGCGCCAGTTGACCTTCAAAGATAGCGGTGTTCGGGCTGTGGCCGATAGCCACAAACAGACCTGCAACTTCCAGCGATTCGACATTATCCGCATTCTGCGTATCGCGCAGACGCAGACCGCTAACGCCCATCTGATCGCCCGTCACCTCTTCCAGCGTACGGTGAGTGTGCAGCACAATATTGCCGCTTTCCACTTTATCCATCAGGCGTTTGATGAGGATTTTTTCCGCGCGGAAGGTGTCACGGCGATGGATCAGATGCACTTCAGAGGCAATATTTGCCAGATACAGCGCTTCTTCCACTGCGGTGTTACCGCCGCCAATCACCGCGACTTTCTGGTTGCGGTAGAAGAAACCGTCACACGTTGCGCAGGCGGAAACGCCACGGCCTTTGAATGCTTCTTCAGACGCCAGGCCCAAATAACGAGCAGACGCGCCAGTGGCAATAATCAATGCGTCGCAGGTGTACTCGCCGCTGTCGCCAGTCAGGCGGAACGGGCGATTTTGCAAATCCACGCTGTTGATGTGATCGAAGATGATTTCGGTATCAAATTTGGTGGCATGTTCATGCATGCGCTCCATCAGCAGTGGCCCGGTCAGATCGTGCGGGTCACCCGGCCAGTTTTCCACTTCAGTGGTGGTGGTGAGCTGGCCGCCTTTTTCCATACCGGTAATCAGAACGGGTTGCAGGTTTGCACGCGCAGCATAGACCGCAGCGGTATAACCGGCAGGGCCTGAACCAAGGATAAGCAGCTTACTGTGTTTGGCCGTACCCATGAGATCCTCATTGTTGTTTGGCAGACATTGGGCTGGATTGTAGGGAATTTACCGGCGTAAAAAAAGGGTGCAGCGATTTTGTTAACGATATGTGTAATAGAAAGGACCGATGGCTGAGGGGCTGTTAACCGCCTAAATATAATAATTCCTACTGAAAAAGCGGCAGTTATAAGGTGATAAAATGATGATTAGGGAACGACCCTGATGAATATCTGGCATGTTGTACTAAAAAAAGATGTTTTGCTTTGACAATCCCCTGCGCATTTGCGAAAACATCAAAGGAAGAAAAAAAGCAGTGTTTCGCGCGTGACGCAAATTCATGCATGTAAATGCCATTTTTACCGGGCTAGCGAAATCTACGTATGGCGTGGACAGACGCCATTCGTGATATCGATAGCTGCCCCAGGCAACGGTCTTCTCAATACTGCCCCTGGGATTACGTGACGCGCTAACTTTCATTACGCGCCGCGTAGCGCGACGGGCAAAGACTCTGAACAGTGAAGTGCACAGGGTCAAGACAGGAGTAGGGAAGGAATACAGAGAGACAATAATAATGGTAGATAGCAAGAAGCGCCCTGGCAAAGATCTCGACCGCATCGATCGTAATATTCTGAACGAATTGCAAAAAGATGGGCGTATTTCCAACGTCGAGCTTTCTAAACGAGTGGGGCTTTCCCCAACGCCATGCCTTGAGCGTGTGCGCAGGCTGGAAAGACAAGGGTTTATTCAGGGCTATACGGCGCTGCTGAACCCGCATTATCTGGATGCATCACTTCTGGTATTTGTTGAGATTACTCTGAATCGTGGCGCGCCGGATGTGTTTGAACAATTCAATGCTGCCGTGCAAAAACTTGAAGAGATTCAAGAGTGTCATCTGGTTTCAGGCGATTTCGACTATCTGTTGAAGACGCGAGTACCGGATATGTCGGCTTACCGCAAACTGTTAGGGGAAACCCTGCTGCGTCTGCCGGGCGTTAACGACACCCGCACATATGTGGTAATGGAAGAAGTCAAACAGAGCAATCGTCTGGTAATTAAGACGCGCTAATACGGAACAGGTGCAAAATCGCTGTTTTTTGATTACACTCCTGTTAATCCATACAGCAACAGTGCCGGGGAGACCCGGCGCTGTTGTCCGTTTTAGCATCAAGGACCTGGAGAGCCTGTCTTGAGCCAGGAATACACCGAAGACAAAGAAGTCACACTGACCAAGTTAAGCAGCGGACGTCGACTCCTGGAGGCGTTGCTGATCCTCGTTTCACTTTCTGCCGTTTGGTTAATGGCAGCGCTTCTCAGCTTTAACCCGTCCGATCCGAGTTGGTCGCAAACGGCCTGGCATGAGCCTATCCATAATCTTGGCGGCGTGCCCGGCGCGTGGCTTGCCGATACGCTGTTTTTCATTTTTGGCATCATGGCTTATACCATCCCGGTGATTATTATCGGCGGCTGCTGGTTTGCTTATCGCCATCGGGCCAGTGAAGACTACATCGACTATTTTGCTGTATCGCTGCGCATGATTGGCGCGCTGGCGCTGATCCTTACTTCTTGTGGTCTTGCGGCGATTAATGCGGATGATATTTGGTATTTCGCCTCCGGCGGCGTCATTGGCAGTTTGCTAAGTACCACGCTACAACCCCTGCTGCGTAGCAGTGGCGGTACGCTGGCACTGCTCTGTATCTGGGCCGCCGGTTTGACGCTGTTCACCGGGTGGTCATGGGTGACCATTGCCGAGAAAATTGGCAGTGTGATCCTCAACATTCTCACTTTTGCCAGTAATCGTACCCGTCGTGATGATACCTGGGTCGATGACGAAGAGTATGAAGAGGATGATGAAGATAAAGGTGATATCGACACTCCGCGTGAATCTCGCCGTACCCGTATTTTGCGTGGTGCACTGGCGCGGCGAAAACGGGTTGCCGAAAAGTTTGCGAATCCGATGGGGCGCAAAACTGATGAGGCGTTGTTCTCTGGTAAGCGGATGGATGACGATGAAGACGATATTGCTTATAGCGCTCGCGGTATACCTGCCGATGCTGACGACGTGCTGTTCTCCGGGCATCGCGCAACTGAATCTGAACAGGAATACGATCCGCTGCTCAATGGTCGCAGCATAACGGCCCCCGTGGCCACCGCTGCTGCCGCGACGACTGTCGCTGCGCAGGTCTATGCCGCGCCGGTTGATCCGGTAGTGCAGGCACCGCAGGAAATTGAATGGCCCTATGCACAGCCGCCTGTACAGCAAGCTGCTGCGTATCAGCCAACGGCAGATGAGCATAACGCTCCTGCATCTTATCAGCCTGTATCAAACCCGTCGGTTTCACCGGAAGCGGCGTATCCGTCTGCACAATATGCAGAACCACAATGGCAGCAGCCTGTCGCGCAGGATAGCTGGACGCCAGAAGCTCCGGTGACGGCGCAGCCGCAAGAAGACGATATTTATACGCAGTCGGTACACGATCCGCTGCCATGGCAGGGTGAGGCGCAGCCGCAAATCTCCCCGGCACCAGAACTCGTAGTCGAACCTGAACCTGTCGTTGAAGAAGTGAAACAGACTCGTCCACCGCTCTATTACTTCGAAGAAGTAGAGGAGAAACGTGCACGCGAGCGTGAGCAACTGGCGGCGTGGTATCAGCCGCTTCCTGAGCCTGAGAATATTGAACCGGTTTCGAAGCCGGTTGTGCCGACTATGCCATCAATACCGCCTGTTGAAGCAACCGTTGCGCCAGTTGCAGCCGGAGTACAGCAGGCTGCCAGTAGCGTAGCCGCGGCAACCGCTGCGGCAGGTCCGGTGTTCAGCCTTGCGGCAGGTGGTACACCGCGTCCGCAGGTGAAAGAGGGCATCGGCCCGCAGCTTCCGCGCCCGAACCGGGTCCGTGTACCAACGCGCCGTGAACTGGCTTCTTATGGTATCAAGTTGCCGTCTCAGCGGATGGCCGAAGAGCGCGCGCGCGAAGAAGATGAAACGCGCCATCATCACGATCAATTCACAGAAGACGATGCTGATATGCAGCAGCAGGATGAACTGGCACGCCAGTTCGCCGCCACGCAGCACCATCGCTATGGTGATGGATTCCAGCATGAGACGCCGCAATTCCAGTCGCAGCATGCTGTACCGAGTGAAGAAGACGCTGAAGAGGCGGAGCTCGCGCGTCAGTTCGCTGCGTCGCAGCAGCAGCGGTATGCGGGTGAACAACCTGCCGGGACTCAGGCGTTTACGCCGGAGGACTTTTCGTTCTCACCAATGAAGACGCTGGTAGATGATGGCCCAGGCGAACCGCTGTTTACACCAGGCGTGATGCCGGAGCAGGAGTCCCCTGCAGAACAGCACCAACAACAACCGCAGCAACATTATCAACAGCCAGCTCATCAAGCTGTTGCACAGCCGCAGCAATACCAGCAGCCAGCTCATCAACCTGTTGCGCAGCAGCAATACCAGCAGCCAGTGCATCAACATGTTGCACAGCAGCAATACCAGCAGCCAGCTCATCAAGCTGTTGCACAGCCGCAGCAATATCAGCAGCCGGTGCATCAACCTGTCGCACAGCCGCAGCAGTATCAGCAGCCGGCGCAGCAACCTGTCGCACAGCCGCAGCATTATCAGCAGCCAGCTCACCAACCTGTGGCGCAACCGCAGCCGCAAGAAAGCCTGATTCACCCGTTGCTAATGCGTAATGGCGACAGCCGGCCGATGCAAAAACCGACTACACCGCTGCCGTCGCTGGATTTACTGACGCAGCCGCCCGCGGAAGTCGAACCGGTAGACACGTTTGCGCTGGAACAGATGGCGCGTCTGGTGGAAGCGCGACTGGCGGATTTCCGCATCAAAGCTGATGTGGTCAACTATTCTCCAGGCCCGGTTATCACACGTTTTGAGTTGAATCTTGCACCAGGTGTGAAAGCTGCGCGTATTTCGAACCTTTCCCGCGATCTGGCACGTTCGTTGTCGACCGTTGCAGTGCGTGTGGTGGAAGTTATTCCGGGGAAACCGTATGTGGGTCTGGAACTGCCGAACAAGAAACGCCAAACCGTTTACCTGCGTGAAGTACTGGACTGCGTGAAATTCCGCGAAAACCCGTCGCCGCTGACGGTGGTGCTGGGAAAAGATATCGCGGGCGATCCGGTAATAGCCGACCTGGCGAAGATGCCGCACCTGTTAGTTGCGGGTACAACTGGTTCAGGTAAATCGGTGGGCGTGAATGCCATGATCCTCAGCATGCTGTATAAAGCGACGCCGGAAGAGGTGCGCTTTATCATGATCGACCCGAAAATGCTTGAGCTGTCAGTGTATGAGGGGATCCCGCACCTGCTTACCGAAGTCGTCACCGACATGAAAGACGCTGCAAATGCCTTGCGCTGGAGCGTCAACGAAATGGAGCGGCGCTACAAGCTGATGTCGGCGCTCGGAGTACGTAATCTGGCGGGCTACAACGAGAAGATCGCAGAGGCTGCGCGAATGGGCCGCCCGATCCCGGATCCTTACTGGAAACCGGGGGACAGCATGGATGTCGAGCATCCGGTACTGGAAAAACTACCGTATATCGTGGTGCTGGTGGATGAATTCGCCGATTTGATGATGACCGTCGGTAAGAAAGTGGAAGAGCTAATTGCGCGTCTGGCGCAAAAAGCGCGTGCCGCGGGCATTCACCTGGTGCTGGCGACCCAGCGTCCGTCAGTGGATGTCATTACTGGTCTGATTAAAGCCAACATCCCGACACGTATCGCGTTCACTGTTTCGAGCAAAATTGACTCGCGTACCATCCTCGATCAGGGCGGTGCGGAATCGCTGCTGGGAATGGGGGATATGCTCTATTCCGGTCCGAACTCGACCTCTGCACCTGTACGTGTTCATGGTGCATTCGTTCGCGACCAGGAAGTGCACGCCGTTGTGCAGGACTGGAAAGCGCGCGGGCGACCGCAATATGTCGATGGCATTACCTCGGATAGCGAAAGCGAAGGCGGTGCAGGTGGCGGTTTTGAGGGGGGAGAAGAGCTGGATCCGTTATTCGATCAGGCTGTTAACTTCGTAACTGAAAAACGCAAAGCCTCAATCTCCGGCGTACAGCGCCAGTTCCGTATCGGCTACAACCGCGCAGCGCGTATCATCGAGCAGATGGAAGCGCAGGGGATCGTCAGCGAACAAGGGCATAACGGAAACCGTGAAGTGCTGGCGCCGCCGCCGTTTGACTGATTGCAAGGATATGTAACGCAATAGAAATTCAGTCTTTTCTTCTGTTGCTGTTGGTTCACGGTGTTTAGAGTGACAGAAGTATTCTCCCACGTCGGGAGTGACGTATTTAAGGAACAGCAATGAAAAAAGTCGCTTTGGTTTGTGCATTAATGGGTAGTTTGTTGGTCAGCAATGTCTGGGCTGATGCTTCCAGCGACCTAAAAAGCCGTCTCGATAAAGTCAGCAGCTTTCACGCTACCTTCACTCAAAAAGTGACTGACGGCAGCGGCGCTGCGGTGCAGGAAGGTCAGGGCGACCTGTGGGTGAAACGTCCAAACTTGTTCAACTGGCACATGACCCAGCCGGATGAAAGTGTTCTGGTGTCAGATGGTAAAACGCTGTGGTTCTATAATCCATTTGTTGAGCAGGCAACAGCGACCTGGCTGAAAGACGCCACGGGTAACACGCCGTTTATGCTGATAGCCCGTAATCAGGCAAGCGACTGGCAACAGTACAATATTGAGCAAAAAGGTGACGATTTTGTGCTGACGCCGAAAGGCAACAACGGGAATCTGAAACAGTTCACCATCAACGTGGGGCGTGATGGCACTATCCATCAATTTAGCGCCATTGAGCAGGACGATCAGCGCAGCAGCTATCAGCTGAAATCACAGCAAAATGGCACTGTTGATGTGTCTAAATTTACCTTTACCCCGCCGAAGGGCGTAACGGTTGACGATCAACGCAAGTAAGAGGCGTGCATGAGTAACATGTCGCTCGACTTCTCCGATAATGCGTTTCAACCTCTGGCCGCGCGTATGCGGCCAGAAAATTTAGCGCAGTACATTGGTCAGCAACATTTGTTAGCGCCGGGTAAGCCGCTCCCGCGCGCGATAGAAGCCGGACACTTACACTCCATGATTTTGTGGGGACCGCCGGGAACGGGCAAAACCACGCTCGCAGAAGTGATCGCGCGTTATGCCAGCGCGGATGTTGAACGTATCTCTGCGGTGACCTCCGGCGTGAAAGAGATCCGTGAAGCCATTGAGCGTGCGCGTCAAAACCGTAATGCCGGGCGCCGTACCATTCTGTTTGTCGATGAGGTTCATCGCTTTAATAAAAGCCAGCAGGACGCTTTTCTGCCGCATATTGAAGATGGCACTATCACTTTTATTGGCGCGACGACGGAAAACCCCTCTTTTGAACTCAATTCTGCATTGCTGTCGCGTGCGCGCGTTTATTTGCTTAAATCGCTGACCACTGAGGATATCGAGCAGGTTTTAACGCAGGCGATGGAAGACAAAGTGCGCGGTTACGGCGGGCAGGATATTGTTCTGCCGGATGAAACCCGACGGGCGATTGCCGAGCTGGTTGGCGGTGATGCGCGCCGGGCGCTAAATACGCTTGAGATGATGGCGGATATGGCGGAACTCGACAGTTCCGGCAAGCGTGTATTAAATCCAGAACTGCTCAAGGAAATTGCCGGTGAACGCAGCGCCCGTTTCGACAACAAAGGCGATCGGTTTTACGATTTGATCTCCGCGTTGCACAAATCGGTCCGCGGCAGTGCGCCGGATGCTGCGCTTTATTGGTATGCGCGAATTATCACCGCCGGTGGCGATCCTTTATATGTCGCGCGCCGCTGCCTGGCGATTGCCTCTGAAGATGTCGGTAACGCCGATCCGCGTGCGATGCAGGTCGCGATTGCCGCCTGGGATTGTTTTACACGCGTTGGTCCTGCAGAAGGCGAACGTGCGATTGCGCAGGCGATTGTTTACCTTGCCTGTGCGCCGAAAAGTAATGCGGTTTATACCGCCTTCAAAGCGGCACTGGCGGATGCGCGCGATCGCCCCGATTATGACGTGCCGGTTCATCTGCGTAATGCGCCAACCAAACTGATGAAAGAGATGGGCTACGGCCAGGAGTATCGTTACGCGCATGACGAACCCAATGCCTATGCCGCCGGTGAGGAATATTTCCCGCAAGAAATGGCACAGACGCGCTATTATCACCCCTCGACAAGAGGCCTTGAAGGTAAGATTGGCGAAAAGCTCGCCTGGCTTACCGAACAGGATCATAAAAGCCCTATAAAACGCTATCGCTAGTGCGGGCGTTGCGGTAAGGTTACGACTTACACCATCGACCGCAGGCAGCGGTCGTATTCTTTTATTTCAATTCGATAAGCACAGGAAAAGCATGCTCGATCCCAATCTGCTGCGTACCGAGCCAGACGCAGTCGCTGAAAAACTGGCACGCCGGGGCTTTAAGCTGGATGTAGATAAATTACGTGCGCTCGAAGAGCGTCGTAAAGTCTTGCAAGTTAACACTGAAAACTTGCAGGCGGAACGCAACTCGCGATCGAAATCCATTGGCCAGGCGAAAGCACGCGGGGAAGATATCGAGCCTTTACGCCTGGAAGTGAACAAGCTGGGTGAAGAGCTGGACGCGGCTAAAGCGGAGCTGGAAACCCTGTTGGCAGAGATCCGCGACATCGCGCTGACCATCCCTAACCTGCCGGACGATTGTGTTCCAGTCGGCCGCGACGAAAACGACAACGTTGAGGTTAGCCGCTGGGGTACGCCGCGCAAATTTGATTTCGACATTCGCGATCACGTAACGCTGGGGGAAATGCACGGCGGGCTGGATTTCGCCGCAGCGGTGAAACTTACTGGTTCTCGCTTTGTGGTGATGAAAGGGCAGATTGCGCGTATGCATCGTGCGCTCGCACAGTTCATGCTGGACTTGCACACCGAACAGCACGGCTATGCTGAGAACTATGTCCCGTATCTGGTCAACCAGGATACGCTGTACGGCACCGGGCAGTTACCGAAATTCGCGGGTGATTTGTTCCACACCCGTCCGCTGGAAGAAGAGGCAGACAGCAGTAATTACGCGTTGATCCCGACAGCGGAAGTTCCGCTGACGAACCTGGTGCGTGATGAGATCATTGATGAAGACGATCTGCCGATCAAAATGACTGCGCATACGCCTTGTTTCCGCTCAGAAGCGGGATCTTATGGGCGTGATACGCGCGGTCTGATCCGTATGCACCAGTTCGATAAAGTTGAAATGGTGCAGATTGTTCGCCCGGAAGACTCCATGGCGGCGCTGGAAGAGATGACTGGCCACGCTGAAAAAGTGTTGCAGCTGCTGGGGCTTCCTTATCGTAAAGTGCTGCTGTGCTCGGGTGATATGGGCTTCGGCGCGTGCAAAACCTACGATCTGGAAGTGTGGGTCCCGGCGCAGGACACCTACCGCGAAATCTCTTCCTGCTCTAACGTGTGGGATTTCCAGGCTCGTCGTATGCAGGCGCGCTGCCGTAGCAAGTCCGACAAGAAAACTCGTCTGGTTCATACCCTGAATGGTTCCGGTCTGGCAGTTGGCCGTACGCTGGTGGCGGTAATGGAAAACTATCAGCAGGCTGATGGGCGAATTGAAGTGCCGGAAGTACTGCGTCCGTACATGAACGGCCTTGAGTTCATCGGCTAATCATCTGCCTGTAGTGAATGTTAATTCTGAAAGCGCCTGCGGGCGCTTTTTTATTGATTAGTTAAAACTTCGCTCCGTGTGGCGCCAGCACCAGGTTCGTATTTAACCTGCACAGAACTGGCCGAAGCTCTTTTTCAGTTTTTTGGCATGTCCTTCCTGAATGAGAATAATGCAGCCGCTATGGTGGGCAATAATTTTTACTGTGCGTTTTTCAGCCTTTTTAGTCCGGCATTCATCATGAATTTTTTCGACCGACAATTCTGTCTGTTTGCAAAAGTATTCTTTTGTTTTCAATAGAGTGAGTTGTATCGTCTTTTGTTAAGCCCAGTGCTGGATAAGTTTTACGAATCGTCGTGATGCAAAAGGTGTCAGCGTCAAAAATCCGTGGATTGACAATGTTCTTACCGGTGGCATGATGCGCACGCAAACTGAACTTCCTCACGGTTTTTATCCATGTCCATCTATACCCGGCCAGTGCTGCTATTGCTCTGTGGCTTAATGCTGTTGACGCTGGCGATCGCGACGTTAAATACGCTCGTGCCGCTCTGGCTCGCCCACGAAAACTTACCGACCTGGCAGGTCGGGATGGTGGGCTCTTCCTACTTCACTGGCAATTTGCTGGGTACGTTACTGACCGGGCGATTAATTCGCCGTCTGGGTTTTAACCGCAGTTATTATCTTGCTTCGCTGATTTTTGCCGCAGGCTGTGTTGGCCTGGGGCTAATGATTGGTTTCTGGAGCTGGATGGTTTGGCGCTTTGTCGCTGGTGTAGGCTGCGCGATGATTTGGGTGGTCGTGGAAAGCGCCCTGATGTGCAGCGGTACATCGCGCAATCGTGGGCGCCTGTTGGCAGCTTATATGATGGTTTATTATGTCGGCACAGTGCTTGGCCAGGTGATGGTCAGTAAGCTGCCGACAGATCTGATGAGCGTACTACCGTGGACGACTGCGCTGGTGTTAACGGCGATCCTGCCGCTGCTGTTTACCCGCATTGTCAACCAGCAGAGTGAAGAGCAGGCTCCGACCTCGGTATGGCCGATGCTGCGCCTGCGCCATGCTCGCCTGGGCGTGAATGGCTGTATTATCTCCGGGATCATCCTTGGTTCACTGTACGGCTTGATGCCGCTTTATCTTTCGCACCAGGGGATCAGCGATTCGGGGATTGGTTTCTGGATGGCGCTGATGGTCAGCGCCGGTATTGTAGGGCAGTGGCCGATTGGTCGGCTGGCAGATCGTTTTGGTCGCCTGCTGGTGCTGCGTGTGCAGGTGTTTGTCGTGATCGTGGGATGTTTTGCGATGTTGAGCAATGCCGCTATGGCTCCCGCGCTTTTTGTGCTCGGGACCGCAGGCTTTACCCTGTACCCGGTGGCGATGGCATGGGCCTGTGAGAAAGTGGAACATCACCAGCTGGTGGCAATGAACCAGGCGCTTCTGCTGAGTTACACCATTGGCAGCCTGCTTGGTCCGACGCTGACCGCAATGCTGATGCAAAGCTACTCAGATAGCTTGCTGTTTATCATGATTGCGGGTGTGTCGTTTATCTATCTGGTGATGCTGATGCGCAAAGCAGGACATCACCCAACGCCGGTGGCGCACGCCTGATATACGCCGCTTGATAAATAAAAAAGCCACAACTGAGTGTTGTGGCTTTTTTGTCTCAGGATGGCTCAATACATTACTTTATGACCGTACTGCTCCAGGATGCCTTTAACGCGCTCCATGGTCTCTTTCTTCGGCGGGTGAATGCCATCCAGCTTATACTCTTCGCCCATCGCCACCCATTTATGCTTGCCCAGCTCGTGATAGGGCAGGAGTTCGATTTTCTCGACGTTGCCCATGTCGCGGGTAAATTCACCAAGGCGATGGGCGGAATCGTCATCGTCAGACCAGCCGGGTACCACGACGTAACGGATCCAGACGTTGATATTTTTCTTCGATAAATACTGGGCGAATTCAAGGGTCCGGTGATTGGATACGCCGACCAGATTCTGGTGGATCTCATCGTTCATTTGCTTGAGATCGAGCATCACCAAATCAGTAACTTCCAGCAATTCATCAATCACCGGATCGTAACGGCGCACAAAGCCGTTAGTATCGAGGCAGGTGTGGATGCCCTCTTTTTTACAGGCACGAAACCAGTCGCGAACGAATTCTGCCTGCAAGATTGCTTCTCCACCGGATGCCGTGACGCCACCGCCGG
The DNA here is from genome assembly GCF_032104925.1 of Kosakonia sp. Lineage (NCBI taxonomy): Bacteria > Pseudomonadati > Pseudomonadota > Gammaproteobacteria > Enterobacterales > Enterobacteriaceae > Kosakonia > Kosakonia sp. Next base: position 307,748 of record NZ_DAMCGF010000004.1, on the reverse strand, counting down.
AGGCGTTCATAAAGTGCCGATAGGTAACGACGTCTTTCATTAGTTCTTCAACGGTGATCTCTTTGCCACCGTGTGTATCCCAGGTATCGCGGTTATGGCAATACAGGCAGCGCATCAGGCAGCCCTGGAAGAAGGTGATAAAACGGATGCCCGGGCCGTCGACCGTGCCGCAGGATTCAAAGGAGTGGATGCGACCAATAACTGACATTGCGGTGTTTTCTCCAGATGTGGCCCATCCGGGGCCTGTGTCTGCGCAGTTTAATTCCTTCTGCGCTAAGTCTGTTTTGGCAGACATCCAGCAAGTATAGATGGCTGACGAAGCACACTTCAGGTGTTAAAAAGGCCCCACAGTCGTGGAGCCTTTATTATACGCTTTTTACTGCGTAGTTTCAGTCAATACCATTACATGGTCTGAGTGAAAGTACGAGTAATAACGTCCTGCTGCTGTTCTTTAGTCAGGGAGTTAAAGCGTACGGCATAACCAGAAACACGAATGGTCAGCTGCGGATATTTTTCCGGGTTTTCCATCGCGTCGAGCAGCATTTCGCGGTTCATGACGTTCACGTTCAGGTGCTGACCACCTTCGATGGACGCTTCGTGATGGAAGTAACCATCCATCAGACCAGCCAGGTTGGTTTTACGGACTTCATCGTCTTTACCCAGCGCGTTCGGCACGATAGAGAAGGTGTAAGAGATACCATCTTTAGCGTAAGCAAACGGCAGTTTAGCAACGGAAGTCAGAGAGGCAACAGCACCTTTCTGGTCACGGCCGTGCATCGGGTTAGCACCCGGTCCGAACGGCGCACCAGCGCGACGGCCATCCGGGGTGTTACCTGTTTTCTTACCGTACACAACGTTAGAAGTGATGGTCAGAACAGACTGAGTCGGGATAGCGTTGCGGTAAGTTGTCAGTTTCTGAATTTTCTTCATGAAACGTTCAACCAGGTCAACCGCCATATCATCAACGCGAGCGTCGTTGTTACCAAACTGCGGATATTCGCCTTCGATTTCGAAGTCGATAGCCAGACCGTCTTCGTCACGAATCGGTTTAACTTTCGCGTATTTGATAGCAGACAGGGAGTCAGCCGCTACGGACAGACCAGCGATACCGCAAGCCATGGTACGGATAACGTCACGATCGTGCAGCGCCATCAGTGAAGCTTCGTAGCTGTATTTGTCGTGCATGTAGTGGATGATGTTCAGCGCGGTGACGTACTGTTTAGCCAGCCAATCCATAAAGTGATCCATACGATCCATCACTTCGTCGAATTTCAGCACGTCGCCTTTGATCGGTTCAGATTTCGGACCAACCTGCATTTTCAGTTTTTCATCAACGCCGCCGTTGATGGCGTACAGCATGGTTTTCGCCAGGTTAGCACGCGCACCGAAGAACTGCATTTGTTTACCCACAACCATCGGGCTTACACAGCAAGCAATTGCGTAGTCATCGTTGTTGAAGTCCGGACGCATCAGATCATCGTTCTCATACTGCAGAGAAGAGGTATCGATGGAGACTTTCGCAGCGAATTTTTTGAAGTTCAGCGGCAGTTTTTCAGACCACAGAACAGTGATGTTCGGTTCCGGAGACGGGCCCATGGTGTACAGGGTGTTCAGGAAACGGAAGCTGTTTTTGGAAACCAGCGTACGGCCATCAACGCCCATACCACCGATAGATTCAGTTGCCCAAATCGGGTCGCCAGAGAACAGTTCATCATATTCAGGAGTACGCAGGAAGCGAACCATACGCAGTTTCATGACCAGGTGGTCAATCATTTCCTGAGCGTCTTGCTCAGTGATTTTGCCTGCTTTCAGGTCACGTTCGATGTACACGTCCAGGAAGGTGGATACGCGGCCGAAGGACATTGCAGCGCCGTTTTGAGACTTAACAGCGGCCAGGTAACCGAAGTAGGTCCACTGGATTGCTTCCTGAGCGTTGGTAGCCGGACCAGAGATATCGCAACCGTATTTCGCTGCCATCTCTTTGATCTGACCCAGTGCGCGATGCTGTTCAGCAATTTCTTCACGCAGACGGATAGTCGCTTCCAGGTTTACGCCATTTTCCAGATCAGACTGCAGAGACTGGAACTGAGCGTATTTGTCTTTCATCAGGAAGTCGATGCCGTACAGCGCAACGCGACGGTAGTCACCAATGATACGACCGCGGCCGTAAGCATCCGGCAGACCAGTCAGAACACCGGATTTACGGCAGTTCAGAATGTCTTTGGTGTAAACATCGAATACACCCTGGTTATGGGTTTTACGGTATTCGGTGAAGATTTTTTTAAGTTGCGGATCCAGTTCGCGGTTGTACGCTTTGCAGGAACCTTCAACCATTTTGATGCCGCCGAACGGAATGATTGCGCGTTTCAGCGGAGCTTCAGTTTGCAGGCCAACGATTTTCTCTAACGATTTGTTGATGTAACCAGCGTCGTGAGAAGTGATGGTTGATGCAATGGAGGTGTCAAAATCAACTGGCGCGTGGGTGCGGTTTTCCAGTTTAACGCCTTCCATGACCTTGTCCCACAGTTTGGTGGTCGCTTCAGTAGCGCCAGCCAGGAAGGACTCATCGCCTTCGTACGGGGTGTAGTTTTTCTGGATAAAGTCACGTACGTTGACTTCTTTCTGCCAGTCACCTTTCGCAAAACCTTCCCAGGCTGTGGCTAATTTTTCATTAAGCTCGGACATGTAACACCTACCTTCTTAAGTGGATTTTTTATTTACTGCCTGGAACAACCATTAATGATGGTCGTTGCCACGCAGGTAAATGACCCAGTATGTCAACCCGACTAATAATCCTCCACCGATGATATTCCCGATTGTTACGGGGATCAGGTTATCAGTGATGAAATTCATAATGGTCAGGTGTGAGAAATTTTCCGGGCTGGAACCTACAGCGGTCCAGAACTCCGGGCTTGCAAAGTTGCGAATTACAATACCCATCGGGATCATAAACATATTCGCAATACTGTGTTCAAAACCGCTGGCAACAAACATCGCCACCGGCAGAACCATAATCATGGCTTTATCCATCAGGCTGCGACCGGAATAACTCATCCACACGGCCATACAAACCATCAGGTTAGCCAGAATGCCCAGCGCCACGGCTTCAATAAATGTGTGGTGTACTTTATGGTCTGCGGTTTGTAGCACGTTTAAGCCCCAGCCGCCGTTGGCGACCATATACTCGCCAGACAACCACATTAACAACACAAACAGCAGCGCACCCACCAGGTTGCCGACATAGACGTTAATCCAGTTGCGGGCCAGTTGCCCCCAGGTAATACGCCCACTGGCTTTAGCCACGACAATCAGTACGGTTGAAGTAAAGAGATCTGCACCGCAAATAATGCAAAGAATCAGCCCCAGGGAGAAGCAGACACCACCGATCAGTTTAGCAATACCGTACGGCATTGCACCGGAACCTGTGGTGGCGGTGATGTAGAAAACGAAAGCAATGGAGATAAACACACCTGCGGTAATCGCAAGATAGAAAGTCTTAAGCGGATGTTTAGTCGCTTTATAGACACCAGCTTCTTCGGCAACTTTGGCCATCTCGGCTGGAAGAATAAGATCAAAAGGGTTGTCAGCTTTCACACTAACTCTCTCTTTATTAAGTCGGCGACGAGATACTAACAAAGCATTATAGAAGAGAATTTGATATGGATCATATCTCGCCTGGCTTATAGGACCGCAAAGAGCGTGGTTTTTCTACGAATGCGGAGTAACTTGTTGATTATCAAAATAAAAATAAAGTTTAAAAATTGCAAAATGAGTTGAATTTTTTTATGTGACCTCCCAAAAAACAGTTAATTAAAATGGAGTAATTGCCATAAGAAGTAACAATATTAGTTGGAGTGGATAATTATATTTACCCATATTTAACTTTAATATTACATATGGCAGTCATTGCCAAAAAATAAATAAAACGGGGCAATGAAATTGCCCCGTAATATAGCGTAGACCACTCATTAAGCCTACATATTGTCGTGCTACTTGTCGTTATTTCGACCAGAATGCCCGTTTGGCTCGTTGTAATTTTTCGTAAGCCGCTAACAGCGACTGATGCGCCGGGAATGCCTGCAGGGAACCGTCTGCCGGTTGCAGGTCGTAGAACGGCGCTTCACCGCTTAATGCGGCGCTGGCGGCTTCAACCGCTTGTGCACCATACATACGTACGAATGCATTCAGGTATTGCAGCGGCTCGCGCTCCTCTTCCTGCGCCAGTAATAATAATGTCTGCAGGCAGCGGTAGTAATTGGCCCGTTCGGCACTAAAGATCGAGGCATTGAATTCCATCGTCCATTCAGTCCAGGCTAATGCCTGATCCAAATCGCCGCCTGCCAGCGCCAGCATCGCTTTTAGTTCACCAATGCGCAGCGTGTACCAGCCATTGTCTTTACCGGTCGCCAGACCCAGCAGCTCGCGAACGCGGGTGAAATCATCATGACCTTCGTCATCAAGCTGCGCGATAAGGTTGAGGTACTCCTCTTTTTCCCATTCACTGCCAGGCAAAGAGAGAATTGTTTCGCGCAAATGGCTGCCCATGGTGTTGTTCGCCAGCCACAGATCTTCGGCCGGATAAATATCGGACATGCCAGGCACCAGAATACGGCAGGCGTAAACACCCAGATGCTCATAATCGGCAATATAGACTTCTTTATCTTCTGCCTTAAAGATAGCCATGAGTGTGGCGAACTCTTCTTCCGTCGTGCCTGCGAAGCTCCAGTCAACAAACGGATAATCCGCATCCTGCTTGAACAGATCCCAGGAGATCAAGCCGCTGGAGTCGATAAAATGCGTTTCGAGGTTGGCATGCTCAGCCACTTCTTCATCATCAAAGGTTGGCGGTGTGAAGACATCCAGATCTTTCAACCCGCGGCCTTGCAGCAGCTCGGTAACAGTACGCTCAAGCGCCACGCCGAAATCAGGATGTGCGCCAAAAGAGGCAAAACAGGTGCCATTGGCCGGGTTGAACAGGACAACGCAGATAACCGGGTATTTACCGCCCAGGGAACCGTCGTAAGCGAAGATCGGGAAACCTTCCGCTTCCAGTTTGGCAATCGCTTCGACAACGCCCGGGTAGCGCGCCAGCACATCCTGCGGAATTTCTGGCAGGCTGATGCTCTCGGCAATAATGCGATTTTTAATATGGCGTTCGAACACTTCGGACAGCCCCTGCACGCGGGCTTCATTGCGCGTGTTCCCGGCGGACATGCCGTTAGAAACATATAAGTTGCCGACGATATTCATCGGGATATAAACCGTCTGCTCATCAGACTGGCGGGTAAACGGCAGGGCACAGATACCGCGCTCATCATTGCCGGATTGCAGATCAACGAGCATCCCGGCAGCCAGTTCGTTCTGCGGATCGTAGTAGGCGCGCAGACGCGCATCCAGAATGCCTTCCGGCAGAGAATCATCTTCCGGCAGCGGGAACCATTTCTCATTCGGATAATGAACGAACGGGCTCTGAGCGATAGCATCACCCAGCCAGAAATCAGCGAAGAAGTAGTTGGTGGACAGACGCTCGAAATACTCGCCCAGCGCAGAGGCCAGCGCGGCTTTTTTGGTCGCACCTTTACCGTTGGTGAAGCACAGCGCGCACTCTTTATCGCGAATATGCACTGACCAGACGTTTGGCACCGGATTCAGCCATGAGGCCTCTTCGATGTTAAAACCGAGATCGGTGAGCTTTTGCTGGAAGCGAGCGATGGAATCTTCCAGCGCGGCGTCTTTGCCGGGAATAAATGTTTGAGTCATGGCGGTCACTTTTTTCGTACGTAAAGCGCGCAATGATACGGGTTTTGCGTGACTGACGCTATCTTCCACGTCTGACCGACGAAAATAAAACTTATGGCTATGATTAAGAAAAGTAACGACTGTTCAGGCATAAAAAATGAAAGCGTTTGATCTGCATCGCATGGCGCTCGACAAGGTCCCTCTTGAGTTTCTCGGGGAAGTCGCACTGCGTAGTGTCTATACCTTTGTTTTGGTCTTTTTATTTCTCAAAATCACCGGACGACGCGGCGTACGCCAGATGTCCCTGTTTGAGGTGCTGATAATCCTGACTCTGGGATCGGCGGCCGGGGATGTCGCTTTTTACGACGATGTTCCCATGCTGCCGGTGCTGGTGGTTTTTATCACTTTAGCGTTGCTCTACCGGTTTGTGATGTGGCTGATGTCGCACAGCGAAAAGCTGGAAGATTTGCTGGAAGGCAAACCGGTTGTCATTGTTGAGAATGGTGAACTGGCCTGGGAAAAGGTGCATGCGGCGAACATGACCGAGTTCGAGTTCTTTATGGAGCTACGTTTAAATGGCGTGGAACAACTCGGACAGATTCGTCTGGCAATAATGGAAACCAACGGTCAAATCAGCGTTTACTACTTCCCAGACGATGAGGTGAAACCCGGGTTATGTATTTTGCCTGAAGGTTGCAGTGAGCGTTTCACAACGGTTCCCGAAGCGGGGGATTATGTTTGTGTCCGCTGCAGTAAAATTGTCGCCATGCATAAAGGGGAAAAGCAATCTTGCCCGCGTTGTGCAAATCCGGAATGGTCGAAGGCAAGCCGGGCTGTTCGCGTGACATAACAGCGTTTTTATCGGGTCTGGGGTGAGCAAACAAAACTTTCTGCTATGTGAGTTAGCGCACATCTTGCCGCTGGCACCCATTACCCGTTGCGGCGCGTAGCGCTGAATGATAAAACCGATGTCACAGGAATAACTTATTGCTTTATAGCGTGGTGAGGGGAAATGACTCAGGTCTTTAATTTTAGTTCTGGCCCGGCAGTATTACCGGCGGATGTGCTCAAACAAGCGCAACAAGAGCTGTGCGACTGGCAAGGTCTTGGAACGTCGGTGATGGAAATTAGCCATCGTGGTAAAGAGTTTATCCACGTGGCGGAAGAAGCAGAAAAGGATTTTCGCGACCTGCTGAATATTCCCTCTAACTATAAGGTTCTGTTCTGTCACGGCGGCGGTCGCGGCCAGTTTGCCGGCGTTCCGCTGAACTTGCTGGGCGATAAAACCACCGCTGACTACGTTGATGCGGGCTACTGGGCGGCGAGCGCGGTAAAAGAAGCGAAAAAATACTGCTCACCGAACGTTATTGACGCCAAAATCACTGTTGATGGTCTGCGCGCGGTGAAACCGATGCGCGACTGGCAACTGAGCGATAATGCGGCCTATCTGCACTACTGTCCGAACGAAACGATCGACGGTATTGCGATCGATGAAACACCGGACTTCGGTGATGTGGTTGTCGCCGCTGACTTCTCCTCGACTATTCTCTCTCGTCAGATTGACGTAAGCCGTTTTGGCGTGATCTACGCAGGCGCGCAGAAAAATATCGGCCCGGCGGGTTTGACGCTGGTGATTGTGCGCGAAGATCTGCTGGGTAAAGCGCATCAGGCTTGCCCGTCGATCCTGGATTACACCGTGCTGAACGAAAACGACTCGATGTTTAACACGCCCCCGACCTTTGCCTGGTATCTCTCTGGACTGGTGTTTAAGTGGCTGAAAAAACAGGGCGGTGTGGCAGCAATGGACAAAATCAACCAGCAAAAAGCCGATCTGTTGTACGGCGTGATCGACAGCAGCGATTTCTACCGCAACGATGTGGCGAAAGCGAACCGCTCGCGCATGAATGTGCCGTTCCAGCTGGCAGATAGCGCGCTCGATAAAGTCTTCCTGGAGGAGTCGTTCGCTGCGGGTCTGCACGCGCTGAAAGGTCACCGTGTTGTCGGCGGGATGCGCGCCTCTATCTATAATGCGATGCCGTTAGCTGGTGTACAGGCGCTCACTGATTTCATGGTCGATTTCGAACGCCGCCACGGTTAATCGCGCTGTTTTGACGTACCCCCGTAGTTTCACTGTGGGGGTTTTATTCTGTTAGTTGAGAGTGAAGTTTCATGGAATCCCTGACGTTACAACCCATCGCGCGAGTAGATGGCACCATCAATCTGCCTGGTTCAAAGAGTGTCTCCAACCGCGCCTTGTTGCTGGCTGCATTCGCTCGTGGCACGACTGTTCTGACTAACTTGCTGGACAGTGATGATGTGCGCCACATGCTCAATGCCCTCAGCGCGCTGGGAGTTCATTACACGTTGTCTGCCGATCGTACCCGTTGTGAAGTGACGGGGGTTGGTGGCCCGCTGCATTCAGCAGAAAAACTGGAGCTGTTTCTGGGTAACGCAGGAACTGCCATGCGTCCGTTGGCCGCCGCGCTGTGTCTTGGCGAGAACAATATTGTGCTGACTGGCGAGCCGCGCATGAAAGAGCGTCCGATTGGTCATCTGGTTGATGCGCTTCGTCAGGGCGGGGCAAAGGTTGATTATCTTGAGCAGGAAAATTATCCGCCACTGCATTTGCGCGGTGGCTTTACTGGCGGTGAAGTGAGTGTCGATGGCAGCGTTTCCAGCCAGTTCTTAACCGCATTGCTAATGGCAGCCCCGCTGGCGCCCAACGACACGGTTATCACTATCAAAGGTGACCTGGTATCCAAACCGTATATTGATATCACACTGCATCTGATGAAGACCTTTGGCGTTGAGGTTGAAAATCAGCAATATCAACACTTTGTTGTGCGCGGTGCGCAGCAATACCAGTCTCCGGGCCATTATCTGGTTGAGGGTGATGCGTCTTCTGCTTCTTATTTCCTCGCGGCCGGTGCAATCAAAGGCGGTACGGTGAAAGTGACCGGTATAGGCCGTAACAGCGTGCAGGGCGATATTCGCTTTGCTGATGTGCTGGAGAAAATGGGCGCGACCGTGGTCTGGGGCGATGATTATATTGCCTGCACCCGTGGTGAGTTGAACGCCATCGATATGGATATGAACCACATTCCCGATGCGGCAATGACCATCGCGACGGCAGCGCTGTTTGCCAAAGGCACGACCACTCTGCGTAATATCTATAACTGGCGCGTAAAAGAGACCGATCGCTTGTTCGCTATGGCGACAGAGTTGCGTAAAGTCGGAGCCGAAGTGGAAGAGGGCGAAGACTATATTCGCGTGATACCGCCTGCCAGGCTGCAGCTTGCGGAAATCGCGACTTATAACGATCACCGTATGGCGATGTGTTTCTCGCTGGTGGCGCTGTCTGATACGCCGGTCACCATTCTTGATCCGAAATGTACAGCGAAGACCTTCCCGGACTATTTCGAGCAATTAGCCCATATTAGTACGCTGGCATAACTTCCCTTCTTGCGGGCTGGTGTAAATCAGCCCGCTTCCCGCGCAATTATTCTACACTCAGCTGCATCCTCTTCGGTTATTCGCACGCAACAGTAACGGTTGTGGACATTGGCGCGTATAATGCGCGCGGTTATGTAACGATATGCCTTGATTAAGGAGAGAAAGATGACGGCAATTGCCCCGGTAATTACCATTGATGGGCCAAGCGGCGCGGGTAAAGGCACGCTTTGCAAGGCAATGGCGGAAGCGTTGCAATGGCATCTGTTGGACTCAGGCGCAATTTATCGTGTTCTGGCGCTCGCTGCGCTGCATCACCATGTCGATGTTTCTTCCGAAGATGTTTTGGTTCCGCTGGCAGCGCACCTGGATGTGCGTTTTGTGTCAACAAATGGCCATCTGGAAGTCATTCTGGAAGGCGAAGATGTCAGCAGCGAAATCCGTACTCAGGACGTGGCAAATGCAGCCTCGCAGATTGCGGCGTTTCCGCGAGTGCGTGAAGCGTTATTGCGTCGCCAGCGCGCATTCCGTGACGCGCCGGGACTTATCGCCGATGGGCGTGATATGGGGACTGTTGTTTTTCCTGATGCGCCGGTAAAAATTTTTCTTGACGCTTCTTCTGAAGAGCGTGCGCATCGGCGCATGCTACAGTTGCAGGAGAAGGGCTTTAGTGTTAACTTTGAACGCCTTTTGGCCGAGATAAAGGAACGTGACGATCGCGATCGAAACCGTCCTGTTGCACCGCTGGTTCCCGCTGCCGATGCTTTAGTACTGGATTCAACCAGTTTAAGTATTGAGCAAGTGATTGAGAAAGCGCTACAATATGCTCGCCAAAAATTGGCTCTCGCATAAGCGACCGAATTCGTAGTACCTGCTGCAATGGAATGTGAGCAGGCATGTGAAACAACCCCATCCGGCATGAAGCCAGGTGGACGTTAAATTGAAGAATCCTGAAGATTATCAATATGACTGAATCTTTTGCTCAACTCTTTGAAGAGTCCCTGAAAGAAATCGAAACCCGCCCGGGTTCTATCGTTCGTGGTGTTGTTGTTGCTATCGACAAAGACGTAGTTCTGGTTGACGCCGGTCTGAAATCTGAGTCCGCCATTCCGGCAGAGCAGTTCAAAAACGCCCAGGGCGAGCTGGAAATCCAGGTTGGTGACGAAGTTGACGTTGCCCTGGATGCAGTAGAAGACGGCTTCGGTGAAACCCTGCTGTCCCGTGAAAAAGCTAAACGTCACGAAGCTTGGATCACGCTGGAAAAAGCTTACGAAGACGCTGAAACTGTTACCGGTGTTATCAACGGCAAAGTCAAGGGCGGCTTCACTGTTGAGCTGAACGGTATTCGCGCGTTCCTGCCGGGTTCCCTGGTAGACGTTCGTCCGGTCCGTGACACTCTGCACCTGGAAGGCAAAGAGCTTGAATTCAAAGTAATCAAGCTGGACCAGAAACGTAACAACGTTGTTGTTTCACGTCGTGCGGTTATCGAATCCGAAAACAGCGCAGAGCGCGATCAGCTGCTGGAAAACCTGCAGGAAGGCATGGAAGTTAAAGGTATCGTTAAGAACCTCACTGACTACGGTGCATTCGTTGATCTGGGTGGCGTTGACGGCCTGCTGCACATCACCGATATGGCATGGAAACGCGTTAAGCATCCGAGCGAAATCGTAAACGTTGGCGATGAAATCACTGTTAAAGTGCTGAAATTCGACCGCGAACGTACTCGTGTTTCCCTGGGCCTGAAACAGCTGGGCGAAGATCCGTGGGTAGCTATCGCTAAACGTTACCCGGAAGGCACCAAGCTGACTGGTCGCGTGACCAACCTGACCGACTACGGCTGCTTCGTTGAAATCGAAGAAGGCGTTGAAGGCCTGGTTCACGTTTCCGAAATGGATTGGACCAACAAAAACATCCACCCGTCCAAAGTTGTTAACGTTGGCGACGTAGTGGAAGTTATGGTTCTGGATATCGACGAAGAACGTCGTCGTATCTCCCTGGGCCTGAAACAGTGCAAATCCAACCCGTGGCAGCAGTTCGCAGAAACCCACAACAAGGGCGACCGCGTTGAAGGTAAAATTAAGTCTATCACTGACTTTGGTATCTTCATCGGCCTGGACGGCGGTATCGATGGCCTGGTTCACCTGTCTGACATCTCCTGGAACGTTGCAGGCGAAGAAGCAGTTCGTGAATACAAAAAAGGCGACGAAATCGCAGCCGTTGTTCTGCAGGTTGACGCAGAGCGTGAGCGTATCTCTCTGGGCGTTAAACAGCTCGCCGAAGATCCGTTCAACAACTACGTTGCACTGAATAAGAAAGGCGCAATCGTAAACGGTAAAGTTACTGCTGTTGACGCTAAAGGCGCGACCGTAGAACTGGCTGACGGCGTTGAAGGTTACCTGCGCGCTTCTGAAGCTTCCCGTGACCGCGTTGAAGACGCAACTCTGGTTCTGAATGTTGGCGACGATGTTGAAGCTAAATTCACCGGTGTTGATCGTAAAAACCGCGTAGTTAGCCTGTCTGTTCGTGCGAAAGACGAAGCTGACGAGAAAGATGCAATCGCTTCTGTTAACAACAAACAGGAAGAAGGCAATTTCTCTAACGCTATGGCTGAAGCTTTCAAAGCAGCTAAAGGCGAGTAATATCAAGCGCTCTGAATTCTTTACGCTGTACCAGGACGTAAGTCACACGGCTGCAGCGTGAACGATGATGAGTTACTTGACAGATCACAGGATTCGTCCTGTAATCAATGACAAAGGGCGGCTACGGCCGCCCTTGTTAAAGCTAGTAAAGCTAATTTTGCGTTGAAGGAAACCGGAGGAATCATGACCAAGTCAGAATTGATTGAAAGACTTGCAAGCCAGCAGTCGCATATTCCGGCTAAAGCTGTGGAAGATGCTGTAAAAGAGATGCTGGAGCATATGGCCTCTACTCTTGCCCAGGGCGAGCGCATTGAGATCCGCGGTTTCGGCAGTTTTTCCCTGCACTATCGTGCACCTCGCACCGGGCGTAACCCGAAAACAGGCGATAAAGTGGATCTGGAAGGAAAATACGTTCCGCACTTTAAACCGGGTAAAGAATTACGTGACCGCGCCAATATTTATGAGTAATTTTTAGCTACACGCTGAAATTCACTTCGACGAAAAAAGCACCTGTGGGTGCTTTTTTGTTTCTCTGACCTCTTTATTTCTGAAGTTACTTCGCACAATTTTGCAGATGCCCTGTAAGAGCGTCGAAATCCAACAGCCTGTACCGCAAAACAGCTATTCCAAACAGAAAATCCTGGCGACAGCGGGCATACTCTCCACGCAACAAGGAGGTATGCATGACGTTACCGGCATTAGCTATATGCCTGATAATTGGCATTTTGCCATTACAGTGGATGCCTTCACTACCAACTCCAGGGTATGTGTGGTTTCTGATTGCCATCGGATGTCTGTTTGCGTGTTTTCGTTCCCGCCTGTTTCGTTATTGTGCAGTCACATTACTTGCATTCGCATGGGGAGTGCTGTCAGCAATGCAGGCAGTCTGGCCTGGCGAGCATCTACCTGGAGCGAATCACCAGGCAGAAGTGGTAATTACCGATACGGATCATATGACCCGGCACTGGGGCAAAATCACTCGTCTGGACGGTAAACGCCTGTTTCCGTCAGCAGGAATAAGCTTCTATGGCCAGTATTTGCCGGAGCCAGTTTGTACTGGCCAGCGATGGATAATGACGATTAGAGCACGTGCCGTCCACGGGCAACTGAATGATGGGGGCTTCGACTCGCAGCGTTATGCAATAACTTCCCATCAGCCGCTGAGTGGCCGTTTTATGGATGCCCGTCTGAGCGACCCCCAGTGCACATGGCGCGCGCGCTACCTGCAATCACTAACCGAAACGCTGAATACATACCCCTGGCAGCAGGTGATACTGGCGTTAGGGATGGGCGAGCGCACAACGCTGGATGCCAGTGTTAAAGAGATCATGCGGCAAACCGGTACGGCGCATTTAATGGCGATATCAGGGCTACATATTGCTCTGGCGGCAATGTTGGGCTGGCTGGTTGTTCGTAGTGTGCAATTTTTCTTTCCCGGCGGCTGGATTGGCTGGCGTTTACCCTTGCTTACTGGCGTAGGGTTTGCAATAAGCTACGCCTGTCTGACTGGTCTACAGGCTCCTGCATTGCGTACCGCTATTTCTCTTAGCGTCTGGGCCGCGTTACGGCTATCCGGGCGATTGTGGTCGCCCTGGCAGGTATGGCTTTGTTGCATTGCCGCTATCTTATTCACCGATCCCCTCGCCGTGCTATCAACCAGTCTGTGGCTGTCCGCTTTCGCAGTAGCCGCGCTGCTGTTTTGGTATCAATGGCTACCAGCTTCTACAAAACAACATACTAAGCTGGTCCAGGGCAGTATCAATTTGCTTCATCTACAAGTAGGGATGACGTTATTGCTGCTTCCTGTGCAGTTATCAATTTTCCACGGCATAAGTCTGAGTTCACTAGCTGCAAATTTATTGGCTATTCCGTTGGTAACGTTTATTACCGTACCGCTCATTTTACTGGGAATGTTGCTGCACTTGATTGGTCCTGTGACGGGGGAATTGGCTTGCTGGTACCTTGCAGATAGGACACTGGATTTCCTGTTTACTTTTCTGCACTGGCTACCTGCCGGTTGGCTTAATGTGGATATGCGCTGGCAGTGGCTGGCCTGGTTGCCGTGGCTGGCGCTGATCGTTTGGCGTTTGCATTTATGGCGGAACGTACCGGCGCTGTGTCTGGTATGCCTGACATTGCTTACTCTGCCGTTCTGGCGCAATGAACGGCAGGGGGAGTGGGCAGTGCATATGCTCGACGTCGGGCAGGGCCTGGCAATGGTGATTGAACGTAATGGCAAAGCGATACTTTATGACACTGGCGTCGCGTGGCCGGGCGGCGATAGTGGACAACAGTTGATTATTCCATGGCTGCGTTGGCATGCTTTGCAGCCCGAAGGCGTTATTTTGAGTCATGAACATCTGGATCATCGTGGTGGCCTGGACTCCTTGCTGGAAACCTGGCCGGCATTATGGATCCGTAGCCCGCTGGGTTGGGCTGCACATCAACCATGCTTTCGTGGTCAGCAATGGCAATGGCAGGGATTAACATTTACCGTTCATTGGCCGCTAAGCGGTACCGGGACGAAAGGAAACAACCGTTCTTGCGTAGTCAGAGTCGATGACGGTCAACACAGCTTCCTGCTCACAGGCGATATTGAAGCGGCAGGTGAGATGGCGATGCTGAGCCACTACTGGACGCATTTGCAGTCTACACTAGTGCAAGTGCCTCATCATGGAAGCAATAGTTCATCATCGCTGCCGTTTGTGCAGCGAATTGGCGGCGAAGCAGCACTGGCGTCGGCGTCGCGTTACAACGCCTGGCGATTTCCCTCGATAAAGGTGATCGACCGCTACCGTGAACAGGGGTATCGCTGGTACGACACACCACATCAAGGGCAGTTAACGGTATCGTTTACGCCACAGGGCTGGGAAATCCATAGCTTACGAGATCAACTTTTACCGCGTTGGTATCATCAGTGGTTTGGCGTCCCCAGTGATAACGGGTAGAATATGCGGCTATTTCAACAAGTGCTGGTTTTTTGAATGCATAACGACAAAGATCTCTCCACGTGGCAGACATTCCGCCGATTATGGCCAACTATTGCGCCTTTCAAAGCGGGTCTGATCGTGTCGGGGATAGCGTTAATCCTCAACGCAGCCAGCGATACCTTTATGTTATCGCTGCTCAAACCGTTACTGGATGATGGTTTTGGTAAAACCGACCGCTCTGTGCTGCTGTGGATGCCGCTGGTGGTTATTGGGCTGATGATCCTGCGAGGTATCACCAGCTACATCTCTAGTTACTGCATTTCCTGGGTTTCCGGAAAGGTGGTGATGACCATGCGCCGTCGCCTGTTCAGCCATATGATGGGCATGCCGGTTTCATTTTTTGATAAGCAATCTACAGGCACTTTACTTTCGCGTATTACCTATGATTCTGAACAGGTCGCTTCCTCGTCCTCCGGCGCATTGATTACTGTTGTGCGTGAGGGGGCATCGATCATCGGCTTGTTTATCATGATGTTCTGGTACAGTTGGCAGCTCTCGTTGATTCTCATTGTGCTGGCGCCGATCGTTTCGATAGCGATTCGCGTGGTTTCCAAACGCTTTCGTAACATCAGTAAAAATATGCAAAACACGATGGGGCAGGTGACCACCAGCGCGGAGCAGATGCTGAAAGGGCATAAAGAAGTGCTGATGTTTGGCGGCCAGGAAGTAGAAACCAGCCGTTTTGATAAAGTCAGCAACAAGATGCGCTTGCAGGGCATGAAAATGGTCTCGGCATCGTCTATTTCCGATCCTGTTATCCAGCTTATTGCGTCACTGGCGCTGGCGTTTGTGCTGTATGCCGCCAGCTTTCCAAGCGTAATGTCCACCTTGAGTGCGGGTACTATCACCGTTGTCTTTTCTTCGATGATCGCGCTTATGCGCCCGTTGAAATCCCTGACCAACGTCAATGCTCAGTTCCAGCGTGGTATGGCGGCATGCCAGACACTGTTTGCGATTCTGGATAGCGAGCAAGAAAAAGACGAAGGCACGCGGGTGATTGAACGTGCGCGCGGTGATATTGAGTTTCGCAACGTGACCTTCACCTATCCGGGGCGTGAAACGCCAGCCTTGCGCAATATCAACCTGACGATTCCGGCGGGCAAAACCGTCGCACTGGTAGGGCGTTCTGGCTCGGGTAAATCGACGCTGGCAAGCCTGATCACGCGTTTTTATGACGTCGACGAAGGCCAGATCCTGATGGATGGTCACGACTTACGTGAATATAAGCTCACGTCGTTGCGTGACCAGGTTGCGCTGGTGTCGCAAAACGTACATCTGTTTAATGATACGGTTGCCAATAACATCGCTTACGCACGTACCGAACAGTACAGCCGCGAAGAGATTGAGCAAGCAGCGAAAATGGCCTATGCCTACGACTTTATCAATAAGATGGATGAAGGGCTGGATACGGTGATTGGGGAAAACGGCGTGCTGCTTTCAGGCGGTCAGCGCCAGCGCATTGCGATTGCCCGCGCGCTGCTGCGCGACAGCCCGATCCTCATTCTTGATGAAGCGACCTCGGCGCTCGATACCGAATCTGAACGAGCCATTCAGGCCGCACTGAACGAGCTGCAAAAGAACCGTACCTCAATGGTGATTGCTCACCGTTTGTCGACCATCGAACAGGCCGACGAAATTGTGGTGGTGGAAGATGGCCGTATCGTTGAACGTGGCACCCATGCGGATCTGCTGGAACAACGTGGGGTCTATGCTCAGCTTCACAAAATGCAGTTTGGCGAATGATTGCACGCATCTGGTCCGGTGAATCCCCGCTGTGGCTGCTGTTGCTACCGCTCTCCTGGCTTTACGGCCTGGTGAGTGGTGCCATTCGTTTCGCCTATCGCATTGGTTTAAAAAAATCCTGGCGTGCACCGGTTCCTGTTGTGGTCGTCGGCAATCTGACGGCAGGCGGCAATGGTAAAACGCCCGTTGTCATCTGGTTGGTGGAGCAACTACAGCAGCGTGGCATCCGTGTTGGCGTGGTGTCGCGTGGCTACGGTGGTAAAGCAGCTCATTACCCGCTCGTGCTGACACCCGAAACCACTACGGCTCAGGCCGGGGATGAACCGGTACTGATTTATCAACGCACTGGCGCGCCGGTTGCGGTTTCTCCCGTCAGAAGCGACGCTGTCAGTGCGATTCTTGCGCAATACCCGGTACAACTGATCATTACGGATGACGGTTTGCAACATTATAAGCTGGCGCGTGATAAGGAAATTGTCGTTGTTGATGGCATCAGGCGTTTTGGCAATGGCTGGTGGTTGCCCGCAGGGCCGATGCGTGAGCGGGCGTCGCGTTTAAAAAGTGTCGATGCCATCATTACCAACGGCGGTGTAGCCAGAGCGGAAGAGATCCCGATGCGTTTGCGCCCTGGACTGGCTGTTAATCTGCGTACCGGCGAACGCCGTGACGTTCACACACTGACCAATATCGTTGCGATGGCAGGAATCGGCCATCCGCCGCGTTTCTTTGCTACTCTCACCGAGTGTGGTGCAACGCTGCAAAAGACGGTAGCGCTTGCCGATCATCAGGCGTTATCGCTGAATGAAGTAAAGCCACTGGTGAAACCGGGGCAGACACTGGTGATGACCGAAAAAGACGCGGTAAAGTGTCGGTCATTTGCTGAGGATAACTGGTGGTATTTGCCTGTAGACGCGCAGCTCGAGGGTGAGCAGGCGCAAAAATTACTACAGGAATTGTTCACTCTGGCGCGCTGACGGTTGTTGCATCGGCTGCGCCCTGTTAGATAAACAGGAACCTCCATGTCCGTGCCACAACTTTCGTTGACTGCTGCCCGTCATCTGCATCTCGCAGCCCAGGGACTATTACGTAAACCTTCCCGTCGGGCAAAACCGGGCGATATTCTCTCCACTATTCAGCGCATGTCGCTGCTGCAAATTGACACCATCAATATTGTTGCCCGCAGCCCTTATCTGGTGCTTTTTAGCCGCCTTGGGCACTACCCGCAGCACTGGCTTGATGACGCGCTACGCAACGGTGACCTGATGGAGTACTGGGCGCATGAAGCCTGTTTTCTGCCGCGTGAAGATTTTGCGCTGGTGCGCCATCGCATGCTGGCGCCAGATAAAATGGGCTGGAAGTATCGCGAAGCGTGGATGCAGGAACATGCGGCGGAAATAGAGCAGCTCATTGCACATATTGCGCAAAATGGTCCGGTGCGTTCAGCAGATTTTGAACATCCACGTAAAGGTGCCAGCGGCTGGTGGGAGTGGAAGCCGCATAAGCGGCATCTGGAAGGGCTATTTACGGCCGGAAAAGTGATGGTGGTGGAACGTCGCAATTTTCAGCGTGTTTATGATTTAACGCAGCGTGTTGTGCCGCACTGGGATGATGCTCGCGATCTGCTCTCACAGGATGCTGCGGAGTACCAAATGCTGGAAAACAGCGCTCGCAGTTTAGGACTGTTTCGCGCCCAGTGGCTGGCGGATTACTACCGCTTGCGGAACGTAGCATTACCGTTAGTGCTGGAGAAGATGCAGGAGGCGGGAACCATTTATCCCGTCAATGTCGAAAACATAGGTCCGGCCTGGCTGCATGCCTCCTTATTGCCGCTGCTTGAACAGGCGCAAGCTGGCAAACTTGTCGCTACTCACAGCGCGGTGCTTTCACCGTTTGATCCCGTAGTCTGGGATCGTAAACGGGCCGAACAACTGTTCGATTTTAGCTACCGTCTGGAGTGCTATACCCCGGCCCCGAAACGACAATTTGGCTATTTTGTGTTGCCATTGTTGCATCGTGGGCGACTGGTGGGGCGTATGGATGCAAAAATGCACCGTAAAGCGGGCATACTGGAGATTATTGCCCTGTATCTGGAAGATGGCGTTAAACCCGGGCATTCGCTGGAAAAGGGGTTGCTAGGCGCGATTACCGACTTTGCCCGCTGGCAGGGGGCGTCGCGGGTCACGTTCTCGCGACTGCCTGCGGGGTTATTTGCCGCATGCCGCGCCGGGCTGGAAATAGACGCGGCGTAAGAAATGAATATGATAAGCTTAAACCGTTAATTATCGGTGTATCAGGAGGAAAGATGGATCACCGTTTACTTGAAATTATTGCCTGCCCGGTGTGTAACGGCAAACTGAATTACACCCAGGATAAACAAGAACTAATCTGCAAAATCGACAGCCTCGCCTATCCGGTGCGGGACGGTATTCCGGTATTACTGGAAACCGAAGCTCGTTCATTAACTGCCGAAGAGAGCCGGCCATGAGTTTCGTTGTTATCATTCCCGCGCGTTATGCTTCCACTCGCTTGCCCGGCAAACCTTTAGTCGACATTAACGGTAAGCCCATGGTGGTGCATGTGCTGGAGCGCGCCCGTGAATCCGGCGCTGAGCGTATTATCGTGGCGACGGACAACGAAGAGGTGATGCATGCGGTCCAGGCGGTTGGCGGTGAAGTCTGTATGACTCGCGCCGATCATCAGTCCGGCACTGAACGCCTTGCCGAAGTCGTGGAAAAATGCGGTTTCAGCGACGATACCGTCATCGTCAATGTGCAGGGTGATGAACCCATGATCCCTCCGGCGATTATTCGCCAGGTGGCAGAAAATCTTGCCGCGCGTGATGTTGGAATGGCAACGCTGGCGGTACCGATTCACAGCGCGGAAGAGGCGTTCAACCCGAACGCGGTGAAAGTGGTGATGGACGCCGAGGGTTACGCGCTCTACTTCTCCCGCGCCACGATCCCCTGGGATCGCGACCGTTTCGCACAATCTCGCGAGACGATTGGCGATACCTTCCTGCGCCATATCGGCATTTATGGCTATCGCGCCGGTTTTATCCGCCGTTATGTCAGCTGGCAAACCAGCCCGCTTGAGCAGATAGAGATGCTGGAGCAACTGCGTGTGCTCTGGTACGGCGAGAAAATCCACGTTGCCGTTGCCAGTGTGGTACCGGGAACCGGTGTAGATACCCCGGAAGATCTGGCGCGCGTCCGTCAGGAGCTGCGTTAATCCCTCCATCCCCTCCAGCCGGAGGGGATTTGTGGCTGGCCGGCTAAATTCTTATGCTGTTTTGATCTCATCAGGATGACATCTATGCTATCGGCGCTCATTATAAAAGCAGTCATCTTTGTGAGGGCAATCTGCTATGGAACAACTGCGCGCTGAACTGAGTCATCTGTTGGGTGAAAAACTGAGCCGCATGGAGTGCGTCAGCGAAAAGCCGGATTCCGCACTCTGGGCGCTGTATGACAGCCAGGGTAATCCGATGCCGCTGCTGGCACGAAGCTTCTCAACGCCTGGCATTGCGCGACAGTTAGCCTGGAAGATATCAATGCTGGCGCGCGGCGGGACTGTTCGCATGCCAGTTGTTTATGGTGTGATGACGCATGAAGAGCATCCGGGGCCGGATGTGCTGCTCATCGAACGCCTGCGCGGCGTACCGGTTGAAGCGCCAGCGCGTACGCCTGAGCGCTGGGAGCAGCTCAAAGATCAAATCGTTGAGGCATTACTTTTCTGGCACCGCCAGGATAGCCACGGTTGCGTTGGCACCGTTGACAGTACCCAGGAAAATATCTGGCCTTCCTGGTATCGCCAGCGCGTGGAAGTGCTGTGGACCACGCTCAACCAGTATCACAATACCGGGTTGACGATGCAGGATAAGCGCGTGCTGTTTCGTACTCGCGAGTGCCTGCCCGCGCTGTTTGATGGTTTTAACGATAACTGTGTGCTGGTGCATGGCAGCTTTAACTTGCGCAGTATGTTGAAGGATGCCCGGAGCGACCAGTTACTGGCAATGGTTGGGCCTGGCATTATGCTCTGGGCGCCACGCGAATATGAACTGTTCCGGCTGGTGGAAGGTGCACAGGCAGAAGGATTGCTCTGGCATTATCTCCAGCGCGCGCCGGTTGCGGAATCCTTCCTGTGGCGGCGCTGGCTCTACCTGTTATGGGATGAAGTGGCGCAGTTGGTGAATACCGGACGGTTTAACCGCGCTACCTTCGATCTTGCCTCGAAATCCCTACTCCCCTGGCTGGTCTGAGCTGCCTTTCAGCCACTGCCAGAGACGCCCTAACGTTTCATAACCCACCCGGTCGCTGTGCATCAGCCACACCGGGGATGGGATAATGCGTTCCCACGGATTAAGCGGTGAGGCAATTGCCAGCTGGTTTGCCGGCGCGGGCAATGGATGCAGGCCAGCATGCTGGAAGAAAATCATTGCGCGTGGCAGATGAGACGCTGAAGTCACCAGCAGGAAAGGCGCATCGCCAATCGCCTGTTTCACCGCGAGCGCTTCCCGCTCGGTATCTTTCGGTTGATCCAGCGTTATGATGGCGCTGCGCGGCACGCCCAGGCTTTCAGCGACGCGTGCGCCAGCTTCCGCCGTGCTGACCGGGTTGGTTTGCGCCGCCGCACCGGTAAAGATCATTTTCGAACCAGGGTTGGCCTGCCACAGACGAATGCCCTCCGTCAGGCGCGGCAGGCTGTTATTAATCAGGTTTGAACTCGGTGCCCACGCATCGTTCCAGGTATAACCACCACCGAGAATCACGATGTATTTTACCGGCTGCGTACCGCGCCAGGTGGGATAGGTGTCTTCAATCGGTTTTAAAAAGCGATCGGCAACGGGCTGCATACTTAACAGCAATAAAACCAGCCACCCGACGCTGATAAGGACTTTGCCGGTTTTCTGCCAGCGGCTAAACCAGATCAGCGCAATGCCCAGCCCGATCAGCAAAAGCAAAAAAGGCAGAGGCAGCATCAGGCCGCCGATGTATTTTTTGAGAGTAAAAAGCACCGTATCCGTCTCCTTTTTGACCATATAGCAGGCCTTTTGCGCCGATCTTACACCAGATGGGTTCATTATCGGCACGGCTGTGACAAAATAGCGGTTTTGCCAGGAGCGTGGAGCACCCATGAAGGATCGCAATTTCGACGATATTGCCGAGAAGTTCTCGCGCAACATCTACGGCACGACTAAAGGTCAGCTGCGTCAGGCGATTCTGTGGCAGGATCTTGATGCACTGTTGGCCCGGATGGGCAACCAGCCATTGCGTGTGCTGGATGCTGGCGGTGGGGAAGGCCAGACGGCGATTCGCATGGCGCAGTTGGGTCATCACGTCACGCTCTGTGATGTGTCGAAAGCGATGATCACACGTGCCCAGGCGGCGGCAGAAGAGAAAGGTGTGAGCGGTAACATGCATTTTATACAATGCGCCGTTCAGGACGTTGCTCAGCATTTGGAATCGCCAGTTGATCTGATATTGTTCCATGCTGTGCTGGAATGGGTCGCAGAACCGGTTCCTGTATTGCAAATATTGTGGTCGGTATTGCGCCCCGGCGGCGCGTTGTCATTAATGTTTTACAATGCCGGCGGCTTGCTGATGCACAATATGGTGGCAGGAAATTTTGACTATGTGAAAGTCGGTATGCCGAAGCGCAAAAAACGTACCCTTTCCCCGGATTTTCCGCGTGCTCCTGCGGATGTTTATGGCTGGCTCGAACAGATTGGCTGGCAGATAACGGGCAAAACGGGTGTGCGCGTGTTTCACGATTATCTGCGCGAAAAACACCAGCAGCATGACTGCTTTGACGCGTTACTTGAACTGGAAACACGCTATTGCCGCCAGGAACCCTATATTAGCCTTGGCCGCTATATTCACGTGACCGCGCTTAAGCCGCAAATCGATGAAAGGACAAACGATGAGTGAATTTTCCCAGACAGTCCCCGAACTGGTTGCCTGGGCCAGGAAAAATGATTTCTCCATCTCGCTGCCGGTCGACAGGCTCTCTTTTTTGCTGGCCATCGCCACGCTCAATGGTGAGCGTCTGGATGGGGAAATGAACGAAGGTGAACTGGTCGATGCCTTTCGCCATGTGAGCGATGCGTTCGAGCAAACCAGTGAAACCATTACTCAGCGTGCCAATAACGCCATAAACGACCTGGTGCGCCAGCGTTTGTTAAATCGCTTTACCAGTGAGCTGGTGGAGGGCAATGCCATCTACCGTCTGACGCCGCTGGGCATTGGCATTACTGATTACTACATTCGCCAGCGCGAGTTCTCCACGCTGCGTCTTTCTATGCAGCTTTCCATTGTGGCCAGCGAGTTAAAACGCGCCGCAGACGCGGCACAGGAAGGCGGAGACGAATTTCACTGGCATCGCAATGTTTACGCGCCGCTGAAATACTCGGTCGCGGAGATTTTTGACAGCATCGATCTGACTCAGCGCCTGATGGATGAACAGCAGCAACAGGTCAAAGATGATATTGCACAACTGCTGAATAAAGACTGGCGCGCGGCCATCTCCAGTTGTGAATTGCTGCTGTCTGAAACCTCCGGTACGTTACGCGAACTGCAGGATACGCTCGATGCCGCCGGGGATAAATTGCAGACCAACCTGTTGAGCATTCAGGATGCGACCCTCGGGCGCGATGATCTCGAGTTCCTCGATCAACTGGTCTTCAACCTGCAAAGTAAGCTGGATCGTATTGTGAGCTGGGGCCAGCAGGCCATCGATCTGTGGATTGGTTACGATCGCCACGTACACAAATTTATCCGTACCGCTATCGATATGGATAAGAACCGCGTCTTTGCCCAGCGTTTGCGTCAGTCGGTACAATCCTATTTCGATGCGCCGTGGGCGTTAACCTACGCCAGCGCCGACAGGCTGCTGGACATGCGCGATGAAGAGATGGCGCTGCGTGATGAAGAAGTCACAGGTGAGTTGCCGCCGGATCTGGAGTACGAAGAGTTTAACGAAATTCGCGAGCAGTTGGCGGCGCTTATTGAGCAGCAACTGGCAATTTATAAGACCAAAGGCGTGCCGCTGGATCTCGGCCTGGTGGCGCGCGAGTATCTGGCGCAATATCCGCGTGTTCGTCATTTCGACATCGCGCGCATCGTGGTTGATCAGGCGGTACGTCTTGGCGTAGCGCAAGCAGATTTCACCGGACTGCCGCCGAAGTGGCAGCCGATTAATGATTACGGAGCCAAGGTACAGGCGCATGTCATCGACAAATATTGAACAAGTGATGCCGGTTAAACTGGCACAGGCGTTGGCTAACTCTCTGTTTCCGGCACTGGACAGCGCATTGCGCTCAGGGCGACATATCGGCCTCGACGAGCTGGATAATCACGCTTTTTTAATGGATTTCCAGGAGTATCTGGAAGAGTTTTACGCGCGCTACAATGTTGAGCTGATCCGCGCACCGGAAGGTTTTTTCTATCTGCGCCCGCGCTCCACCACGCTTATCCCGCGCTCGGTGCTTTCCGAGCTGGATATGATGGTGGGTAAAATTCTTTGCTATCTCTATCTCAGCCCGGAGCGTCTGGCAAATGAAGGGATCTTCACCCAGCAGGAGCTTTACGACGAGCTGTTGTCGCTGGCGGATGAAGCGAAGCTGCTGAAGCTGGTGAATAACCGTTCTACCGGTTCCGATCTTGACCGACAAAAGTTGCAGGAAAAGGTGCGCTCTTCGCTGAACCGCCTGCGCCGTCTCGGCATGATCTGGTTTATGGGTAACGACAGCAGCAAGTTCCGTATCACGGAGTCCGTGTTCCGCTTTGGCGCCGATGTGCGCTCGGGCGATGATGCGCGTGAAGCGCAGCTGCGCATGATCCGCGACGGTGAAGCGATGCCTGTCGAAAACCATCTGCAGCTCAATGATGAGCCTGAAGATAATCAGCCGGATAGCTCGGAGGAAGAGTAATGATTGATCGCGGTAAATTTCGTTCGCTGACGCTGATTAACTGGAACGGCTTTTTTGCCCGTACGTTTGACCTGGATGAGCTGGTGACAACACTCTCCGGGGGCAACGGTGCCGGCAAATCGACCACAATGGCCGCTTTTGTTACGGCATTGATTCCGGATTTGACGCTGCTGCACTTCCGTAACACCACCGAAGCGGGTGCGACCTCGGGTTCGCGTGATAAAGGCCTGCACGGTAAATTGAAAGCCGGTGTCTGTTACTCGGTGCTGGATGTGATCAACTCCCGCCATCAGCGCGTGCTGGTGGGGGTGCGTTTGCAACAGGTCGCCGGTCGCGACCGCAAAGTGGATATCAAACCGTTTGCGATTCAGGGCTTGCCTACCTCGATGCTGCCAACGCAGCTGTTGACGGAAACGCTGAATGAGCGTCAGGCGCGCGTGCTTTCTCTGCAGGAAGTGAAAGACAAGCTGGATACGATGGAAGGGGTGCAGTTCAAGCAGTTCAACTCCATCACCGATTATCATGCGCTGATGTTTGACTTAGGGATTGTCGCGCGTCGTTTACGTTCGGCCTCGGATCGTAGCAAGTTCTATCGTCTGATTGAGGCTTCACTGTACGGCGGGATCTCCAGCGCCATTACCCGTTCGCTGCGCGACTATTTGCTGCCGGAAAACAGCGGCGTGCGCAAAGCGTTCCAGGATATGGAAGCGGCACTGCGTGAAAACCGCATGACGCTGGAAGCGATTCGCGTGACTCAGTCGGATCGCGATCTGTTTAAGCATCTCATCAGCGAAGCCACCAACTATGTGGCGGCGGACTATATGCGCCACGCCAACGAACGGCGGGTGCATCTGGACAAAGCGCTCGAGTTTCGTCGCGATCTGTTTACCTCGCGCCAGCAACTGGCGGCAGAGCAATATAAGCATGTCGATATGGCGCGCGAACTCTCCGAGCATAGCGGTGCGGAAGGGGATCTGGAGGCCGACTATCAGGCCGCCAGCGATCACCTGAATCTGGTGCAAACCGCGCTGCGCCAGCAGGAAAAAATCGAGCGCTACGAAGCGGATCTCGACGAACTGCAAGTTCGCCTTGAAGAGCAGCATGAAGTAGTGGCCGAAGCCGCCGAGCGTCAGGAAGAGAACGAAGCCCGCGCGGAAGCCGCCGAGCTTGAAGTGGATGAGCTGAAAAGCCAGCTTGCCGATTACCAGCAAGCGCTGGATGTCCAGCAAACTCGCGCCATTCAGTACAACCAGGCGTTGCAGGCGTTACAGCGAGCAAGAGAGTTATGCAACCTGCCGGATTTGACGCCGGAAAGCGCCGACGAATGGCTGGAAACTTTCCAGGCGAAAGAGCAGGAAGCGACGGAAAAACTGCTGTCGCTGGATCAGAAATTAAGCGTGGCGCAAACCGCGCACAGCCAGTTCGAGCAGGCGTACCAACTGGTAGCAGCGATTAACGGCCCGCTGGCGCGTAACGAAGCCTGGGATGTGGCGCGTGAGCTGCTGCGGGATGGCGTTAACCAGCGCCATCTGGCCGAGCAGGTACAGCCGCTGCGTATGCGTCTGAATGAGCTGGAACAGCGTCTGCGTGAGCAGCAGGATGCCGAGCGTTTGCTGGCTGAGTTCTGCAAGCGCCAGGGCAAACAGTATGACGCAGACGATCTTGAAGCGCTGCACCAGGAACTGGAAGCGCAAATCGCCGCACTCTCTGACAACGTTTCCGCCGCTGGTGAGCAGCGCATGGCGATGCGTCAGGAACTGGAACAATTACAGTCTCGTATTCAATCGCTGACCAAACGTGCGCCAATATGGCTGGCGGCACAGAGCAATCTGACGCAACTGTGCGAGCAAAGCGGTGAGCAGTTCGAGTCCGGGCAGGACGTGACAGAGTATCTGCAACAACTGCTTGAGCGTGAGCGTGAAGCCATCGTTGAGCGCGATGAAGTGGGCGCGCGTAAACGTGCTGTCGATGATGAAATCGAACGTTTAAGCCAGCCTGGCGGTGCCGAAGATGGCCGTCTCAATGCGCTGGCGGAGCGTTTTGGCGGTGTACTGCTGTCGGAAATCTATGACGATGTCAGCATTGACGATGCGCCGTATTACTCCGCGCTATACGGGCCATCGCGTCATGCGATTGTGGTGCCGGATCTGTCGCAGGTCGCCGAAATGCTGGAAGGTCTGGAAGACTGCCCGGAAGATCTCTATCTGATCGAAGGGGACCCGCAATCCTTCGATGACAGCGTGTTTAGCGTTGATGAGCTGGAAAAAGCGGTGGTGGTGAAAATCGCCGATCGCCAGTGGCGTTATTCACGCTTCCCGACGCTGCCGCTGTTTGGCCGTGCTGCGCGCGAAAGCCGTATCGAAAGCCTGCATGCAGAGCGTGAAGCGCTGGCAGAGCGTTTTGCCACCCTCTCTTTTGATGTGCAGAAAACGCAGCGCCTGCATCAGGCATTCAGCCGCTTTATCGGTAGCCACCTGGCGGTAGCCTTTGAGGACGATCCGGAAGCGGAAATTCGCACTCTCAGCAGCCGCCGTGGCGAGCTGGAGCGCGCAATCAGTAACCATGAAAATGACAACCAGCAAAACCGCGTGCAGTTCGAACAGGCGAAAGAGGGCGTTGCCCAGCTTAACCGCTTGCTGCCGCGTATTAATCTGCTGGCTGACGATACCCTTGCCGATCGCGTGGATGAAATTCAGGAACGCCTGGACGAAGCACAGGAAGCGGCGCGGTTTATTCAGCAGTTTGGCAATCAACTGGCGAAACTCGAACCGGTTGTTTCCGTACTGCAAAGCGATCCGGAACAGTTTGAGCAGTTAAAGGCAGATTATGCCACCTCGCAGCAGGTGCAGCGTGATGCCCGCCAACAAGCGTTCGCCCTGGCGGAAGTGGTACAGCGCCGTGCACACTTCAGCTACTCCGATGCCGCTGAAATGTTTAACGGTAATAACGATCTCAACGAAAAACTGCGCCAGCGCCTGGAACAGGCAGAAGCGGAGCGCACCAAAGCGCGTGAAGCGATGCGTAGCCATGCCGCGCAATACAGCCAGTACAACCAGGTACTGGCTTCGCTGAAGAGTTCGTTCGATACCAAAAAAGAGCTGCTCAACGATCTGCAAAAAGAGTTACAGGATATTGGCGTTCGCGCCGACAGTGGAGCAGAAGAACGGGCGCGTATCCGTCGTGACGAGCTGCATGCACAGCTCTCCGGTAACCGCGCACGCCGTAACCAGCTGGAAAAAGCCATCACCTTCTGCGAAGCGGAGATGGATAACCTGACGCGTAAATTGCGCCGTCTGGAACGCGATTACCATGAAATGCGTGAACAGGTGGTTACCGCGAAAGCAGGATGGTGCGCGGTGATGCGCATGGTGAAAGACAGCGGTGTTGAACGCCGTCTGCACCGCCGCGAGCTGGCCTACCTTTCTGCCGATGAATTACGCTCGATGTCGGATAAGGCGCTCGGTGCTCTGCGTCCGGCAGTTGCGGATAACGAACATTTACGCGATGTGCTGCGTCTTTCCGAGGATCCGAAACGACCGGAGCGTAAGATCCAGTTTTTTGTCGCGGTATATCAGCATCTGCGTGAGCGTATCCGCCAGGATATTATTCGTACCGATGATCCGGTTGAAGCCATCGAACAGATGGAGATCGAACTTAGCCGCCTGACGGAAGAGCTGACGTCCCGTGAACAGAAGCTGGCGATCAGCTCGCGCAGCGTGGCGAATATTATCCGCAAAACTATTCAGCGCGAGCAGAACCGTATTCGTATGCTGAACCAGGGGCTGCAAAGTGTCTCCTTCGGCCAGGTGAATAGCGTGCGTCTGAATGTGAATGTGCGGGAAACCCATGCCACATTATTGACGGTGCTTTCTGAGCAGCACGAGCAGCATCAGGATCTGTTTAACAGCAGCCGCCTGACCTTCTCGGAAGCACTGGCGAAACTTTATCAGCGTCTGAATCCGCAAATCGATATGGGTCAGCGTACGCCGCAAACCATCGGCGAAGAGTTGCTGGACTACCGCAACTATCTTGAGATGGAAGTAGAAGTTAACCGTGGTTCCGACGGCTGGCTGCGCGCGGAATCTGGTGCGTTGTCGACCGGTGAAGCGATTGGTACCGGGATGTCGATTCTGGTGATGGTGGTGCAGAGTTGGGAAGATGAAGCGCGTCGCCTGCGCGGTAAAGACATCTCTCCGTGCCGCTTGCTGTTCCTTGATGAAGCCGCACGTCTGGACGCCCGCTCTATCGCAACACTGTTTGAGCTGTGCGAACGTCTGGAAATGCAGCTCATTATCGCGGCACCGGAAAATATCAGCCCGGAAAAAGGCACCACCTACAAACTGGTGCGTAAAGTCGTGCAAAATCATGAGCATGTGCACGTTGTCGGCCTGCGCGGTTTTGCCGCTCAGCTTCCGGAAACGCTTCCTGGCACGGCGAATGCGTCGTAAGAAAGTAGCATGCGAAAGGGCGACAGCAATGTCGCCCTTTTTGTTTGCCGAAAGCTATTGCCAGCCCGTGTTTAATCTTTAAACTTCTTTACATTAGGGAAGGCAAATGCTTTTTTGTCTTTATATACTGAGAGAAAGGTGACGAATTTGTCACGAGCAATGTAAGAGAAACAGGGGGCAAGGGATGTTGCTTAAGAAGTCGTATGGTCGTCGAATGCCGGCGCTGAGTTTATGCCTGGCATTCGCATTCGCTCCACTGTTTAGTGTGCAGGCCGATGAGCCTGAAATCGTGCCGGTGGATAGCTCGGCGACGCCAGGTGAGCAGCCAACCGTGCTGCCGCAGCCGCAGGAACAGTCACCTGCGACGGCGATGTTGATCGGCGTGAAACCTTTCCCGTCTGGCGTTTCCGTTGTTGATGTGCGCGCACAGCTTCAGTCGCAATTGCCAGCCAACTGGACGCCGGTCTATATGGATCAGCTCGCTGCGTTATACGCCGCGCGCGGGCAAAAACCGATGTGGGATAACCGCGAGGCGGTGCAGGCGTTTCAGCAGCAACTGGCAGAAGTAGCGATTGCAGGGTTTCAGCCACAATTTACTACCTGGGTTGAATTACTCACCGATCCCGCGGTTTCCGGCATGGCGCGCGATGTTGTGCTGTCTGATGCGATGCTGGGATATTTGCACTTTGTCTCGGGTATCCAGTCGAAGGGCCAGCGCTGGCTCTATAGCGACAAACCTTATGCACTCACAACGCCTGCCATTTCGGTCATTAACCAGTGGCAACTGGCGCTGGACAATGGATCTCTGCCTGGTTTTATCGATCATCTTGCACCACATCACCCGCAGTATGCTGCTATGCACCAGTCACTATTGGCGCTGGTGGGCGATGCTCGTCCGTGGCCGCAAATCACCAGCACGGTGACGTTGCGTCCGGGGCAGTGGAGCAATGATATTCCGGCACTGCGTGAGATCCTGCAGCGCACCGGTATGCTGGAGGGGGGACCAAATATCGCCTTACCGGGTGATAACGTCGCCGTTAGCCCTTCGGCTCAGCACGTAAAAAAAGCGCAGCCGACGCGCGCGGCATATGACCGCCAACTGGTGGAAGCGGTCAAACGCTTCCAGGCATGGCAAGGGTTGCATGCGGATGGCGTGATTGGCCAGGGGACGCGCGACTGGCTGAACGTAAGTCCGTCGCAGCGCGCCGGGTTACTGGCACTGAATATCCAGCGCTTGCGTTTGCTGCCGGGCACGCTTTCGACCGGCATCATGGTCAACATTCCTGAATATTCGCTGGTTTATTACCTCAACGGTAACCAGGTGCTGGCATCACGGGTGATCGTGGGCCGGCCGGACCGCAAAACGCCGATGATGAGCAGCGCGCTGAACAACGTGGTGGTTAACCCGCCGTGGAACGTGCCGCCAACGCTGGCGCGTAAGGATATTCTACCGAAGGTATGGAACGATCCGGCTTATCTTGAGCGCCACGGTTATACCGTATTGCGAGGATGGAACAGCAAGGAAGCGATCGACCCGTCCATGGTTGACTGGGCGACCATCACGCCTGCGAACTTACCATTCCGTTTCCAGCAGGCTCCTGGTGCGCAGAATTCGCTGGGACGCTATAAGTTCAATATGCCGAGCTCGGACGCTATCTATTTGCATGATACGCCGAACCATAATCTGTTCCAGAAAGAGGCACGGGCATTGAGCTCTGGCTGCGTGCGTGTCAATAAAGCCTCTGAGCTCGCTAATATGCTGTTGCAGGATGCGGGATGGAACGATACGCGGATTTCTGATGCGCTAAAACAGGGAGATACGCGTTATGTCAATATTCGTCATGATATCCCGGTCAATCTCTATTACCTGACCGCCTTTGTCGGGGCTGACGGGCGGACGCAGTATCGTACAGATATTTACAATTATGATCTGACGGCGCGATCGGGTGCACAAATCTTGTCGAAAGCTGAACAATTAATCAGATAAATGAAGCAGTTTCAGTCAGCGTGTTGTCGTAATAACTGGTAGAAAATGGGCTCTGGAGGCTACAGAGCCCGTATTTACTGGGATGAGGCAGCCTTGACGTGGCGTTTGTTGCCCGGTAAGGTGCCTCTCGTGCGCTATACGAGTGCATAAATTTTGTTCAACATTGCTTATCTGTAGAATTTATTATCATGGATAAATTTGACGCTAATCGCCGCAAACTGCTGGCGTTGGGTGGGGTCGCACTCGGTGCTGCCATCTTACCAACACCGGCTTTTGCCACCCTTTCCACGCCGCGCCCGCGTATTTTGACGCTGAATAATCTGAATACCGGTGAATCTATTAAAGCTGAGTTTTTCGATGGCAGGGGCTATATTCAGGATGAATTAGCAAAACTTAATCATTTTTTCCGTGATTACCGCGCGAATAAAATCAAAACCATCGACCCTCGTTTGTTCGACCATCTTTTCCGTTTGCAAGGGCTGCTGGGAACACGCAAGCCAGTGCAACTGATCTCCGGTTACCGTTCTGTTGATACCAACAATGAACTACGCGCACACAGCCGCGGTGTGGCGAAACAGAGCTATCACACCAAAGGTCAGGCCATGGATTTCCATATTGAAGGGATTTCGCTGAGTAATATTCGCAAAGCCGCGTTATCTCTGCGCGCGGGTGGTGTAGGATACTACCCCAGCAGCAACTTTGTGCATATTGATACCGGGCCGGTAAGGCACTGGTAAAACTCAGGCTGAGCTACAGGAGCAGTATGAACTATCGTATTATTCCGGTTACCGCGTTCTCCCAGAATTGTTCGCTTATCTGGTGTGAGCAGACCCAACTTGCCGCCGTGGTCGATCCCGGTGGTGACGCCGAACGGATTATTCAGGAAGTGGATGCTTCAGGCGTGACACTGACGCAGATCCTGCTTACGCATGGTCACCTTGATCATGTTGGCGCCGCAGCCGAACTGGCGCAGCATTATGGTGTGCCGATTATCGGCCCGGAAAAAGAAGATGAGTTCTGGCTGCAAGGCCTGCCGGCACAAAGCCGGATGTTTGGCCTGGAGGAGTGCCAGCCGCTGACGTCCGATCGTTGGTTAAATGAAGGCGACAGCGTCACGGTGGGTAAAATAACGCTGCAGGTATTGCACTGTCCTGGTCATACGCCGGGGCACATTGTGTTCTTTGATGCACAATCTCGTTTGCTGATTTCCGGCGATGTGATTTTTAAAGGCGGTGTAGGGCGCAGCGATTTCCCGAAGGGCAACCATGGGCAATTGATTGATTCCATCAAGCGCAAATTGTTGCCGCTCGGTGATGATGTTACTTTCCTTCCCGGACATGGTCCGATGTCTACGCTGGGAAATGAGCGGTTGCACAATCCGTTTCTGCAAGATGAATTACCTGTCTGGTAAATAAAAAGGGGTCGCTTCGGCGACCCTTTTTGTTGCTGCTGTAACTTACAGTACGGCAACGATAGCTTCGCACAGCGGCGACATATTATCCGGCGTCATGCCTGCGACGTTAATGCGCCCTGAAGCAACCGCGTAGATACCAAACTCTTCACGCAAGCGCAGCACCTGCTCTTTGCTCAGGCCGCTGAACGAGAACATACCGTTCTGTCTGGTGATAAAGCTGAAATCGCGGTTAGCCCCTTTCTCCTGCAAGGTATTAACAAACAGCAGGCGCATACGCTGAATGCGCTGGCGCATGTCTGTTAACTCTTGTTCCCAAATGGCACGCAGAGCCTCGTTACTGAGAATGGTTGCAACCACGGAAGCGCCGTGTGCTGGCGGGTTAGAGTAGTTAGCACGGATAACGGCTTTCATCTGGCTGAATGCGCGATCGGCGCTTTCCGCGTCTGCGCTCACCAATGTGCAGGCACCGACGCGTTCATTGTACAGACCAAAGTTTTTTGAAAACGAACTGGCAACCAGCAGCTCTTTATGCAGCGCAGCAAACGCGCGTAATCCTTCAGCATCTTCTTCGAGGCCGCGAGCAAAGCCCTGATAAGCGAAGTCGAACAGTGGCAGCCAGCCTTTTTCAACGGACAGCTTCGCCAGTGTTTCCCACTGTTCCAGCGTTGGATCGATACCGGTCGGGTTATGGCAGCAACCGTGGAACAGCACCACATCGCCTGCCTGGGCATTGTTCAGGCTTGCCAGTAGACCCTCGAAGTCCAGCGCATGATTTTGCGCGTCGTAATAAGCGTATTCACACACTTCCAGCCCGGCGGAGTTAAATACGCCTTTGTGGTTCGGCCAGCTCGGGTTGCTCACCCAGACACGTTTTGCGGAGGTGTTTTTAGCGAGAAAATCTGCCGCCACACGCAGGCCACCCGTACCGCCAGGTGTTTGCGCGGTGCGCGCACGTTTGTCATTGATAATCGCGCTGCCTTTGCCGAACAGCAGTTCCTGCGTGCAACGGCC
This sequence comes from Kosakonia sp., assembly GCF_032104925.1. Taxonomy (NCBI): domain Bacteria; kingdom Pseudomonadati; phylum Pseudomonadota; class Gammaproteobacteria; order Enterobacterales; family Enterobacteriaceae; genus Kosakonia; species Kosakonia sp. The sequence continues at coordinate 274,400 of NZ_DAMCGF010000004.1, read as the reverse complement.
AAACTCAGGAATACCGTCGATACCGAGGTAGTTCTTGGTGGTTTCATTTTCCAGCAGATAAAGCTCGGCTTTTTTAACGCTGGTCAGCACCGGGGTCTTGCCGGTTTCATCTTTATAGACACCGATGCCTAAGTTGATTTTATTGGGGCGTTCATCGGCGCGAAACAGATCGGCCAGACCCAGAATAGGGTCGGCAGGTGCGGCGGTTATATTCTCAAACATGACGAGGTTCCATTTTGATGACAGAAGGGAGATCCGCTATCAGGTTAACGGCTGACACAGGAATTGCCAACCGTTTGCGATAAAAAGCGCGATGCTTTTCAAAACTCATCGTAATTTATCTTACAGGCATAAAAAAACAGGGCCAAAGGCCCTGTTTGATATGCATATAACAGTCGAGGGTGACTGATTAGAACTGGTAAACGATACCTACTGCTACGGTGTCGTCAGAACCTACGCCCAGTTTGTTATCTTTATCAATCTGGTTGATGATGTAGTCAACATAGGTGGACATGTTTTTGTTGAAGTAGTAGGTAGCACCAACTTCAACATAGTTGATGTAATCTTCGCTACCGATACCTTCAACATCTTTCGCTTTAGATTTGTAGTAAGCGATGGATGGACGCAGGCCGAAGTCGAACTGGTACTGTGCAACAACGGAGAAGTCCTGAGTTTTGTTCAGGTAACCATTGCGCTCAACGCTGCGCGGCGGGGTCGTATTCAGGCGAGTTGCGTTACGGCTTTCTCCATACAATGCTGCCAGGTAGATATTGTTCGCATCGTATTTGATACCGGTTGCCCACTGTTCGGCTTTCTGACCAGCTGCGCCATAGCCAGTTGCAGACGCATCATTTGCTTCCTGAACATTGGTACGATCCGCTGCGCCGTATGCACCAACGATACCGAAGCCTTCAAAGTCATAGCTTACAGAAGTAGCCCAGCCGTCGCCGTTGGAACGAGTAATGTCATCCGCACTATCAGTGAGTTTTTTAGCACGCTCGTTTTTACCCAGGTACTGTACGCCGAAGTTCAGACCGTCAACCAGACCGAAGAAGTTGTGGTTACGATAAGTTGCCAGACCACCGTTACGGCCAGAGAAGAAGTTATCGCTGTTTCCGGTATCACCACCGAATTCTGGCAGCATGTCGGTTACGCCGATTGCATCATATACCAGACCGTAGTTACGACCGTAGTCTAAAGAACCTGCGTCACCGAATTTCAGACCAGCGAATGCCAGACGCGTTTTGTTACCCTTCTGAGCATCGGTACCACCTTCAGAGTTGTTACCCTGGAAGTTGTATTCCCACTGACCGTAACCGGTCAGCTGATCGTTGATTTTAGTTTCGCCTTTGAAGCCCAGACGAGCGTAAGTTTTATCGCCGTTGCCGCCGTAGCTGTTGGCACCGTTGTCTTTAGAGAAGTAGTGCAGACCTACAGCTTTACCGTAGATGTCTACTTTGTTGCCGTCTTTGTTGTAGATTTCTGCAGCGTTAGCTGCACCGGCTGCCAGCAGAGCAGGGATAACCACTGCCAGAATATTGCGCTTCATCATTATTTATTACCCTCATTGGTTTTTTTGAACACCTGCCACTGCCGCCAATAAATTCCGTCAAAAAAAATTTACGGAACTATTGATGAGAGTTTGGTGTCTTTCTGTGTCTGAAAGGCATCTTTCCAAACATAACAACGTTTCGCTACCCTGAAAGTGCTACAAATGTCTTAAAGCAGTAACAAAAAGAAATATTGTGTAAGATTTTATGTATTTTTGGGAACTTTGTGAACCATCTCAAAGTTCAGCACCGGGTGCTGATTTAATGAGCGATATCATTGCTATTTATATGAATTACTTATATTTAATTAAGCTAAAGGCTTTTCTTATCCGCGAAACGCGCGTGTCGTGTTTTTTCTTATAACGGCATTTAGCCATCCAGATTGCTGTGCTTATTTTAACCAAAAGTGCTAATTAACAGGCTGACATATTCCGCAATAAACGGTTTGGGGGATTTACGTACAAAAGTTTTTCAGGTGTAAAAAAGCGCAAAGAAGGGTAAAAAACGCGGCGGGGATTGGTGGGAACACTCGTGAACTGTTAATGAAAGTTGACAGGCGTCACATAAATGAAAAAGGCCAGCGATAGCGCTGGCCTTAAGAACATCAGAATGTTGCGGAACGCGGAGTCCGCGGGAAAGGGATCACATCACGCACGTTCTGTACGCCTGTCACATAGGCTATCAGGCGTTCAAAACCCAGACCGAAGCCGGAGTGCGGTACAGTGCCGTAACGGCGCAGATCGCGATACCACCAGTAATCTTCTTTATTCAGCCCCATTTCTGCCATACGGGCATCCAGGACATCAAGACGCTCTTCACGCTGCGAACCGCCGATGATTTCACCGATCCCCGGTGCCAGCACATCCATCGCCGCCACGGTTTTACCATCTTCGTTAAGACGCATATAGAACGCTTTAATATCTTTCGGGTAGTTTTTCACCACCACCGGTGCTTTGAAGTGTTTCTCGGCCAGGTAACGTTCATGTTCAGAAGCCAGGTCAACGCCCCAGTACACCGGGTTCTCGAACTTCTCACCACATTTTTCGAGAATGGCGACCGCATCGGTGTAATCAACCTGAGCGAAATCTGCCGCGATGAAACGCTCCAGACGGCCAATCGCGTCTTTGTCCACACGTTCTTCAAAGAACTTCAGGTCGTCCAGACGCTCGTCCAGCACCGCTTTAAAGGCGTATTTCAGCATCGCTTCAGCCAGACGGGCGTTATCGTCGAGATCGGCGAAAGCGATTTCTGGTTCCAGCATCCAGAATTCAGCCAGGTGACGGCTGGTGTTGGAGTTCTCCGCGCGGAACGTCGGGCCGAAGGTATAAACCTTGGACAGGGCGCAGGCATAGGTTTCAGCGTTCAACTGGCCGGAAACGGTCAGGAAAGCTTCTTTACCAAAGAAATCTTTATCAAAATCGACTTTGCCTTCCGCAGTACGCGGCAGGTTTTCCATATCCAGCGTGGAGACACGGAACATTTCGCCTGCGCCTTCGGTATCCGACGCGGTAATAAGCGGCGCAGATACCCAGAAGAAACCTTGTTCGTCGAAGAAACGATGCAGCGCCTGCGCCAGCGTGTGGCGAACGCGCGCAACCGCGCCAATCAGGTTAGTGCGCGGGCGCAGGTGAGCAACTTCACGCAGATATTCAATACTGTGGCGCTTTGCCGCCATCGGGTAGGTATCCGGATCTTCAACCCAGCCGGTGACGTCGACAGAGGTCGCCTGAATTTCCAGACTCTGGCCTTCGCCCGGTGACGCCACGACTTTGCCGGTGACGATAACGGAGCAACCGGTGGTCAGACGCAGCACTTCGTCATGGTAATTGGGCAGAGAATTATTAATAACGGCCTGTACAGGATTAAAGCAGGAGCCGTCATAAACGGCGAGGAAGGAGATACCAGCTTTAGAATCTCGGCGGGTGCGTACCCATCCGCGTACGGTGACTTCACTGTCAACGGCCACGCGGCTATGGAATACGTCGGCTACAGGCACAACGCTCATAATATTCTCTCTGTTAATAGTCGGAAAAAATAAACACTTGTCCGCCCGATTAGGGGGGATATCTATGTTACCTGGCGTACGCCATCAGACAAGCAGAATTCGCAGGAACCATTAATAAATTATTGGCAAAAAAGAAGGGAGCCCCCAGGCTCCCTGCTATTAACTGGCTTTTTTGACCTGCGGCAGGTCAAACGCTTCGCGTAAGGCGCGAACAAACGCCTTGTCATGGCAGATAGTTTTCCCGGGGCTGTCGGATAATTTTGCCACCGGTTTTCCGTTGCACTCAACGAGCTTAATAACAATATTCAGCGGTTTTACGCCGGGAATATCACACGTCAGGCGTGTCCCGATACCAAAGCCCAGCTTGACGCGATCGGCAAAGTGGCAATAGAGATCCAGCGCTTTGTTCAGATCGAGATTATCCGAGAATATTAGCGTCTTCGACAGAGGATCGATGCCGAGTTTCTCATAGTGGGCAATCGCTTTTTCGCCCCATTCCACCGGATCGCCAGAATCATGGCGTAGCCCCTGGTAACGGGTTGCAAATTCCGCGCCGAAGTCACGTAAAAACGCATCCATCGTAATACAGTCTGTTAACGCAATCCCCAGTTGGTTTGGATACTCCTCAAGCCAGGCCGCGAGTGCCGCGCGCTGGCTGGTGGCCAAATCGGGGCTGATCTGTTGGTGTGCCTGGAACCACTCATGCGCCTGGGTGCCCATGGGGGTCAGCGACAGTCGGCGGGCCAGGTCATAATTACTGGTGCCAATAAACCAGGGTTCTTGTTGCAACCGTTCGACTATCGCTTGTTGCACATCGCGGGAGAAACGGCGGCGCGTACCGAAATCCATCAGACGGAAACCGGACATATCTACCTGCGCGGTGCGCGCAGCGAAATCCGCCAGTTTCTCTTCCAGATGCAGCAGAGCCTGCTGCACGCCAGTCTGTGGCGAACGGCAGCGGTGAACCACTTCACTGATCACTGCCAGCAGCGGCACTTCCCACATGATCACTTCGCGCCACGGACCGGAAAGGCTGATATGCAGCTTGCCGTTGTCGTTAGTAATCGTGACCTGGCGCGGGTCATAACGAAAATGACGGAGCCAGTTAAGGTAGTCAGGCTGAAAGAAGGGGAGGCCGGACAGCCACAGATACTCGTCATCTTGCAGACGCAACGATTGCATCGCGTCGACCTGTTCGCGAATCGCATCTGCGTAGATACCGAGCAGGTCATCGCCGCGACAGCGGAATTCAGCCGACACATGCACGTCATAATAGTGGTGAAACACCGCTTGCTGCATGTGCAGCTTGTAAGCGTCGGTATCCAGCAGCGTTTGCAGACCTGAGAAAGCGAGTTGAGTCATGGTGCGCAGTAGCATCCTCTTACAGGAGCGTTTAGTACAATAAACAAAGCAGAATGTCGCTGGAGTATACCTTGTTTACCTGGTTATTGAACCCTGATCACACCATAAGGCGTTGAATGGGTCGATGGCATTTCGTGCCGACTGTTATAAAAATGTAGCAGACAGAGCTTTTCCCTCTGAAAAGATGAAGATTCTGCGTGGCGCGTTTGCGGCAACCGGAATAGACTGGAGTCGTAACCAACAGAAGATGCTAAAGGTTTTTTATGACACAACAGCCACAAGCCAAATACCGTCACGACTACCGTGCGCCGGACTACCTGATTAGCGATATTGACTTGACCTTTGACCTTGACGCCGCCAAAACCGTCGTCACTGCGCTGAGCAAAGTGTCACGCCATAGCGCCTCTGCTGTGCCGCTGCGCCTGGATGGCGGCGAGCTGACCCTGATTTCCATTCACGTAAATGATGAGCCCTGGACCAACTATAAAGAAGAAGGCTCCCAACTGGTGATCGATGGTTTGCCAGAGCGTTTTACCTTGCGCATTGTGAATGAAATAAGCCCGGCCGCGAATACCGCGCTCGAAGGGCTGTACCAGTCCGGTGAAGCGCTGTGTACGCAGTGTGAAGCGGAAGGCTTCCGCCATATTACCTGGTACCTGGACCGCCCGGATGTGCTGGCGCGTTTTACCACCAAACTGATTGCCGATAAAACCCGCTATCCGTTCCTGCTCTCTAACGGCAACCGTGTTGATCAGGGCGAACTGGAGAATGGTCGTCACTGGGTACAGTGGCAGGATCCGTTCCCGAAACCCTGCTATCTGTTTGCGCTGGTCGCTGGGGATTTCGACGTGCTGCGCGATACGTTCACCACCCGTTCCGGGCGTGAAGTGGCGCTGGAGCTATATGTCGATCGCGGCAACCTCGATCGTGCACCGTGGGCGATGACCTCGCTGAAAAATTCTATGAAGTGGGACGAACAGCGTTTCGGCCTCGAATACGATCTCGACATCTATATGATTGTCGCTGTCGACTTCTTCAATATGGGTGCCATGGAAAACAAAGGGTTGAACATCTTCAACTCGAAATACGTGCTTGCCCGCACCGATACCGCTACCGATAAAGATTACCTTGATATCGAGCGCGTCATTGGTCACGAATACTTCCATAACTGGACCGGTAACCGCGTAACCTGCCGCGACTGGTTCCAGCTCAGCCTGAAAGAGGGCTTGACGGTGTTCCGCGATCAGGAGTTCAGTTCTGACCTGGGCTCCCGTGCGGTAAACCGCATTAATAATGTGCGCACCATGCGTGGTCTGCAGTTCGCCGAAGACGCCAGCCCGATGGCGCACCCGATCCGCCCGGATAAAGTTATTGAAATGAATAACTTCTACACCCTGACGGTGTATGAAAAGGGCGCGGAAGTTATTCGCATGATGCATACGCTGCTTGGCGAAGAGAATTTCCAGAAAGGGATGCAGCTCTATTTTGAGCGTCATGACGGTAGCGCGGCGACCTGCGACGATTTCGTGCAGGCCATGGAGGATGCGTCAAACATCGATCTGTCGCATTTCCGCCGCTGGTACAGCCAGGCCGGTACGCCAGTGGTGACGGTGCACGATGATTACAACCCGAACACTGAGCAATACACGTTGACCATCAGCCAGCGCACACCGCCGACCGCCGAACAGCAAGACAAACTGCCGCTGCATATCCCGTTCGATATCGAACTTTACGATAACGAAGGTAAAGTGATCCCGTTGCAGAAAGACGGGCACCCGGTACATAACGTCCTGAACGTCACTCAGGCGGAACAGACCTTTATCTTTGATAACGTCTATTTCCAGCCGGTGCCGTCGCTGCTGCGTGAATTCTCTGCGCCGGTGAAGCTGGAATATAAATGGAGCGATCAGCAACTGACCTTCCTGATGCGCCACGCCAGTAACGATTTCTCCCGCTGGGACGCGGCGCAGAGCCTGCTGGCTACGCACATTAAACTGAACGTTGCGCGCCATCAGCAGGGCCAGGCGCTGTCGCTGCCACTGCATGTCGCGGATGCGTTTCGCGCGATCCTGCTGGACGAGACGATTGATCCTGCGCTTGCCGCAGAGATCCTGACGCTGCCGTCGGCAAATGAGATCGCCGAACTGTTTGAAACCATCGATCCTGTGGCCATCGCGGCGGTACGCGAAGCGCTGACGCGCACGCTTGCCACCGAACTTGCGGATGAGTGTCTGGCGGTGTACAACGCGTACAAACTCGATAGCTACCGCGTTGAACATGCGGATATCGGCAAACGCTCTTTGCGTAACACGTGCTTGCGTTACCTGGCGTTTGGCGATGCGCAACTGGCAGACAAACTGGTGAGCCAGCAGTATCACGACGCAGATAATATGACGGATGCGCTGGCGGCGCTTTCGGCGGCGGTTGCCGCGCAACTGCCGTGCCGCGATGCGCTGATGCAGGAATACGATGACAAATGGCATCACGACGGTCTGGTGATGGATAAATGGTTTATTCTGCAGGCCACCAGCCCGGCGAAAGATGTGCTGCAAACGGTGCGCAGCCTGTTGAAACACCGCTCGTTCACCCTCAGCAACCCGAACCGCATCCGCTCGCTGATTGGCGCTTTCGCCAGCAGCAACCCGGCAGCGTTCCATGCGCTGGATGGGAGCGGCTATCAGTTCCTGGCGGAAATGCTAACCGAGCTGAACAGCCGTAACCCGCAAGTGGCATCGCGTCTGATTGAGCCGCTGATCCGCCTGAAACGCTATGACGCTAAACGTCAGGCGATGATGCGTGCGGCGCTGGAGCAGTTAAAAGCGTTGCCGAACCTTTCCGGCGATCTGTACGAGAAAGTCAGCAAAGCGCTGGCGTAACAAAAATGCCGCCTTCACCGAAGGCGGCACTGTTTTCCCCGCAAAGGGCGCGCCAAAACCGTTATAAAGCCGCGTATACCAGTCCGTGATTTACCCCCGCCCACCTGGCTGAATTCAAACCGGTTGACGACTGCGCCGACAGAGCGTGGTTTTCAATAAGCAATAAACCTTAACGGGCGCGACCTGTGCTGGTTACTACAGAACATTAAGCGTGACGAGTTTTTGGTAACGGAACGGTTTCTGACTCGCTGCGTTTCATCACCCGATTCAACACTTCCGCTTCCAGTTCTGCCAGTCTCACCGAACCCAGGCGGCGCGGATGCGGCAGATCGATGGCTAGGTCCAGCCCGATTTTTCCCTCTTCTATTAACAGGACGCGATCCGCCATCGCTACCGCTTCACTGACATCATGCGTCACCAGTACCACCGTGAAACCGTGTGTCTGCCACAGCTCCATAATCAGTGCCTGCATTTCCAGACGGGTTAACGCATCCAGCGCACCCAGGGGTTCGTCGAGCAACAGCAAACCCGGTTGATGTACCAGCGCCCGTGCCAGCGCGACCCGCTGTTTCTGCCCGCCGGACAACGCTGCTGGCCACTCGCTGGCTCGCTGTTCCAGCCCGACCGCGCGTAACGCATCCTGTGCGGCTTCCCGCCAGCGGCCTTTCAACCCTAAACCAACATTATCTATCACAGACTTCCATGGCAGCAGCCGGGCATCCTGAAACATCATCCGCGTGTCGTTTTGAATATTCGCCAGTGGTGTATTGCCCGCTAACAGCTCTCCGGCATTGGCGGTTTCCAGCCCGGCCAGCAGGCGCAGCAATGTGCTTTTGCCTCCACCGCTGCGGCCTACCACGGCGACAAACTGCCCGGCGGCAATATGCAGATCCAGCCCGCTGAGGACGGTGTTATCGCCGTAACGTTTACTCACGCCGTTTAATAACAACGGGATCCCCTGAGTGAGACGCGCCGTATTCATGCTGTTGCCTCCTTCACGTGGTAAGCGGGATGCCAGCGCAGCCACAGGCGCTCCAGCAATTGCGCACTCACATCGGCCAGTTTGCCGAGCAGGGCATAGAGAATAATGGCTACCACCACAACATCCGTTTGCAGGAACTCTCTGGCGTTCATCGCCAGGTAGCCAATTCCGGCGTTGGCGGAAATTGTCTCGGCAACAATCAGCGTCAGCCACATCAGGCCGAGCGCAAAGCGTACCCCGACCATAATCGACGGCAGCGCGCCGGGCAGGATCACATGAACAAAGAGCGCAAAACCGGACAAACCGTAGCTGCGCGCCATCTCCAGCAATCCCCGGTCGATATTACGAATGCCGTGCCAGGTATTGATATAAATGGGGAACAACGTGCCGAGCGCGACAAGAAAAATTTTCGCGCTCTCATCGATACCAAACCACAAGATAACCAGTGGGATCAGCGCCAGATGCGGCACATTGCGCAACATCTGGATGGAGGTATCCAGCAGACGTTCTCCCCAGCGCGACAACCCGCTAATCAACCCCAGTGTGAGACCGATAGTGCCGCCAATCGAGAAACCAATTACCGCGCGCCAGGAGCTGATCGCCAGGTGTTGCCACAATTCACCGCTCACGCTTAATGTCCAGAATGCTTCCAGCACGCCTTCCGGTGAGGGAAGGATGCGCGTGGAGAGCAAGCCGGTGGAGGAGGCGATTTGCCACACCACCACAATCCCCGCCGGCAGTAGCCAGGGGGCAATGTGCAGGAGCCATTTCTTTTCTACCGCCATAATTGCCTCAGCTTTGCGCCACTTTTCGGGGAATAAACTCGTTCGCCACCGTTTCGCCCTGCAACTGCAACGGTTGTGGCTGCGGAATTTGCGGCACCGCGACATCCAGGTGCGGGAACAGCAGTTCGCCGACGCGATATGCCTCTTCCAGGTGCGGATAGCCGGAAAGAATAAAGCTGTCGATACCAAGCTCAGCGTATTCATTGATTCTTGCCGCGACGGTCGGGCCATCGCCCACCAGCGCGGTTCCCGCGCCGCCGCGTACCAGCCCAACGCCCGCCCACAGGTTGGGGCTGATCTCCAGTTGATCGCGCTTGCCGCCATGAAGCGCCGCCATCCGCTGTTGACCTACGGAGTCCTGGCGAGAGAAGGCGGCCTGCGCTTTAGCAATCGTGGCATCATCCAGATGGGCGATCAGGTTATTCGCTGCCTGCCAGGCTTCGGCATTCGTTTCCCGGACAATCACATGCAGCCGAATACCGAAGCGCACTTTACGCCCGTGGGCTGCGGCTTTGGCGCGCACCTGTTCAATTTTTTCTTTTACCTGCGCTGGCGGCTCGCCCCATGTCAGATAGAGGTCAACCTGCTCAGCGGCCAGATCTTGCGCCACATCGGACGATCCACCGAAATAGAGCGGCGGTCGCGGTTGCTGCACCGGCGGGAAAAAGAGTTTCGCGCCGCGTACATGAATATGTTTGCCCTCGAAGTCTACGGTGTCGCCTTCCAGCAGACGACGCCAGACGTGAGTAAACTCCGCGGAGGCTTCATAACGCTGCGTATGATCGAGAAATACGCCGTCTCCGGCCAGTTCCTGCGGATCGCTGCCGGTTACCAGGTTAAACAGCGCACGTCCATTTGATAGCCTGTCCAGCGTCGCCGCCTGGCGTGCAGCAACGGTCGGCGACGTGACGCTGGGACGCAGGGCGACAAGAAACTTCAACCGCTGCGTTACCGGGATAAGTGAGGCGGCGACCAGCCACGCATCTTCACAGGAGCGTCCGGTAGGGATCAGCACCCCGCTGAACCCTAAACGATCCGCCGCCTGAGCGACTTGTTGTAAATAAGCATGATCTACCGGGCGCGAGCCGTGGTCCGTCCCTAAGTAGTGACCATCGCCGTGGGTGGGTAAAAACCAGAACAGATTTAAGCTCATGATTTGGCTCCTTGTTTGGCCGGTTGCCAGATACGGGTGCGAATATCGACTTTTTTCGGTAGCAACCGGTTCTCATAAAAGAGATCGGCCGTTTGCTGTTGCAGTGCGGCGGTGGTGTCATCGACCGGTGAGATTTTGGTCGGTGGACGGTGATCGAAATAGCTGGCAATCACCGGCTGGGGCAGCCCCAGCGTTTTGGCAAACAGCGCGATGCTTTCGTCACGCTGGCTAATGGTTAACGCATCGGCTTCGCTAAAGGTGTTCAGAACGCCCTGAATAAATGCACCGTTTTTTTCCGCATAGGGACGCGAAGCTAAATAGAAGGAGCCAGTCTGTTTCAGCGTGGTGCCGTCTTTCAGTACCCGCACGCCACCCTGCAGCAGCGCCGCCGAGTAGTAGGGATCCCAGATGGCCCATGCATCAACGTTACCTTGCTGGAACGCGGCGCGCGCATCCGCAGGTGTCAGAAACACTGGCTGAATATCGCTGAATTTCAGCCCGGCCTGTTGCAGTGCGCGCAGCAGTAAATTGTGTGAACTGGAACCTTTCTGGAAAGCGACTTTATGCCCTTTCAAATCGGCAACCGTTTTAATCGGACTGTTTTGTGCAACAAGGATCACTTCTGCTTTCGGCTTTGGTGGCTCAACGCCGACATACAGAAGATCCGCCCCCGCGGCTTGCGCAAAAATTGGCGGAATGTCGCCCGTGCTGCCGAGATCGATACTGCCAATATTCAGTGCTTCCAGCATTTGCGGGCCTGCCGGGAATTCCGTCCAGGTGATTTTGGTGTTCGGGTAGCGTTTTTCCAGCAGTTCATGGCTTTTTGCCAGCACCATGCTGACGCTGCCTTTCTGGTAACCAATACGCAAACTTTCCGGTGCCGGTTCGGCGGCCTGCGTCCAGGCGGAAAGCGTCAGTAAACCGCTTAACGCCAGCCATTGCGCGCGATTTTTAAACAGGTTAAACATGCGCGACTCCTTGCGGCAGGTGGAAATCCGGCGCCTGGATATCCCGGCGGTGCAGCGCTTGCCAGAAAGTTTCCAGCGCCTTATCCAGTCGGGTTTGCAGATTGGGCGTCAGGCTGGGCTTATGCTGGTAATCCAGCACCTGGCTATCATCGGCGAAGACGCCATGCAGGATCTCTTGCGCTTTCAGTGCGCTGAGCACCGGCTTCAGGGCGTAATCCACCGCCAGCATATGCGCCACGGTGCCGCCAGTGGCCAGCGGTAACACCACTTTGCCTTCCAGCGCCCGTTCGGGCAGCAGATCGAGCAGCGTTTTCAGGGCGCCGGAGTAAGCCGCTTTATAAATAGGTGTCGCGACGATTAACCCGTCGGCCTCGCTGAGTTGCCCAATAAATGTTTGCAACGCGGGGCTATCAAAGCGGGCATAGAGGAGATCCTCCGGCGCGAAATTTTGCAAATGCCAGTGACACACTTCAATATCCTGCGCATTCAGGCGCTCGCGGGCATACTCCAGCAACGCGCTGGAGCGGGAGGGAAAGCGCGGGCTTCCGGCCAGGGTGACAACTCTCATAATCGCTCCTTATAACCAATTGTTTGCTTTTAGATAACATTCATAACAATTAAGGGCAGTGTGGCAGAGTCGATTTATTCCACTAAATGATTTATTCGATGAAAATATGCTGAAATTTGCATAAAGGAGAGAGGTAAGAGAAAACGATTGCGTCGATTCGCCTTTTTTTGCCGCAGGTCAATTCCCTTTCGTCGGGTAATCACTGATAATACGCCCCCGGTTTGCAACCGGGAATCCAGGAGAGTTCATGTACTACCCCTTCGTTCGTAAAGCCCTTTTCCAGCTCGATCCTGAGCGCGCTCATGAATTAACGTTCCAGCAATTACGCCGTATTACCGGCACACCTTTCGAAGCCCTTGTACGTCAGCGTGTACCGGAGAAGCCGGTCAAATGCATGGGTCTGACCTTTAAGAACCCGTTGGGGTTAGCGGCCGGGCTGGATAAAAATGGTGAGTGCATTGATGCGCTGGGCGCGATGGGGTTTGGCGCCATCGAAATCGGTACCGTGACGCCACGCCCGCAGCCGGGTAATGACAAGCCGAGGATCTTCCGTCTGGTGGACGCCGAAGGGCTGATCAACCGTATGGGCTTTAATAATCTTGGCGTGGATAACCTGGTTGAGAACGTAAAGAAATCACACTTCGACGGTGTGTTGGGCATTAATATTGGTAAGAATAAAGACACGCCAGTCGAGCAGGGTAAAGATGACTATCTGATTTGTATGGAAAAAATCTATGCCTACGCCGGTTATATCGCCATTAATATTTCTTCGCCAAATACGCCCGGTTTGCGCACGCTACAATATGGCGAAGCGCTGGACGATCTGCTTACCGCAATTAAGAATAAGCAAAACGATCTGCAAAATGTGCATCATAAATATGTTCCGGTAGCCGTAAAGATCGCACCAGATCTTTCTGAAGAAGAATTGATCCAGGTGGCCGATAGTTTAGTTCGCCACAATATTGATGGTGTTATTGCCACTAATACTACGCTTGAAAGATCGCTGGTACAGGGAATGAAACATTGTGACGAAACGGGTGGGTTAAGTGGTCGTCCGTTGCAATTAAAAAGCACGGAAATTATTCGGCGGTTGTCGCAAGAATTAAACGGACGCTTGCCGATTATTGGCGTAGGTGGCATCGACTCGGTGATAGCAGCTCGCGAGAAAATCGCCGCCGGTGCGTCACTGGTGCAAATTTATTCGGGCTTTATTTTTAAAGGTCCACCGCTGATTAAAGAAATCGTTACCCATATCTAATCTTTTATCCCTTCCTGCACAACCAGGGCTTTATTTCCCGCCCTGGTTGTTTTATATTCCACCACTGTTGCTAATTTAAACATTTTAGTCTTTTATTATTTAAGTAATAAACGAGGCGGCAAACAGGATGAAAAAGCGACAGGATGTTTAGGGGAAGGGGAGAGGAAAATGCGAATTAAACCTGACGATAATTGGCGCTGGTATTTTGATGATGAGCATGATCGCATGATGCTCGATTTAGCCAATGGCATGTTATTTCGCTCTCGTTTTGCCCGTAAGATGCTGACGCCAGACGCTTTCTCACCGTCTGGTTTTTGCGTTGATGATGCTGCGCTCTATTTCTCCTTTGATGAAAAATGCCGCGATTTGCCGTTATCCCATGAGCAACGCGCTGAACTGGTGCTTAACGCGCTGGTAGCGATTCGCTTCCTCAAGCCGCAAATGCCGAAAAGCTGGCACTTCATGACGCATGATTCCCTGTGGACGCCTGTTACGGGCGAAGGCGCTTGCGTCTGGCTGAGCGATACGCAGGAGTGTGTGAATCTGCTGGTGGTTGAACCGGGTGACAATGCTGCGCTGTGTCTGCTGGCGCAACCCGGCGTGGTAATTGCCGGGCGCACTATGCAACTGGGCGACGCGATTAAAATTATGAACGATCGCCTCAAACCACAGTTACATACCAACGCAATTCAGTTCGAACAGGCGGTTTAAGCCTCCAGTCGCAGCGATGTTTTCGGCACACAGCTACAGCAGAGAATTGAACCATCCGGCGCAACCGCTGATTTCTTCAGCGCACTGACTTCACCTTCCACTACGCGGATCCGGCAGCAACCGCAAATCCCGGCGCGACACGAGTAGGGCACGCGAATCCCCTGATGTTCAAGCTGTTCAAGCAACACTTGTTGGTTATTGCCGCGAAATGTTTGACCTTGCCAGTTGATTTCTACCGTGCCTGCGGGTTGTGCATCCTGTTCAACAGCCTCTTCGGCTTCGCCTGCGCCGTATATTTTCGCGGGCGCCGTTGCCAGCACGGCTACTTCATCGCCAACGCGGATCACACCGCTATTACGGGCAATCAGGTTTTGGCCGAAATCGACGGTACCGTTGTCCTGCGCGGTGCGAAAACGCTGTAAGGTCGCGAGAGGCTCACCGGAGGGGTGTTTTTGCCCGCGCTCCGGGCTGACGGTGGTGAACACACACCGGCTGCACGGTTTCACGACATCGAAAACCACCTCGCCAATACGCACCACTTTCCAGCTGTCCTCTTCCCACGGCTGCGCGCCCGTCACTACCAGGTTGGGGCGAAACTGCTCCATTTTCACGCTGGCCGGGCAACGGTTTTGTACATCACGCAGCGAGGCTTCGTTAGCCAGCAGATAGGGAAAACCATCGGCGAAAGATAACGGTACGTCGTCGTGGTGTTTAACGCGGCGGGTTAATTCAGGTCCAACCCAGCGCAACTGCACCTCGCGCGAAAAAAAGCCGCTCAGCCAGCGATTAATCTCGTCGGGCGCGATAAGGGCAGTAAAGTGGTTTCCCCATACTTCCGTGGGCGCGGCGTCGGGCGCAAAATCGGCAAAGCGAATCACCGCGCTGCTGCCATCCGGTGCGGTCAGGTGCAAACCATCGGTTAACGGTGAGGGCGTAAAGCGCACCATCTGCGGATACTGTCGTGCGGTAATAAAAGTGCCATCGGGTTGCGTGACCATAAAAACACGGTCAAAAGCGAGGCCGCTGATATCGGCAAGCGCATGCGTCAGGCCAATACCACGCATGGATTTTACCGGATGAATAAAAAGACGTGAAAGCGTTGGCACGTCTTCCCCCTGTCTGATGAAAATTAGCCCTCAACTTTATGACATGAACGCCAGATTAGCTATAATGCGCAACAATTTTCGTTGAGTGTAAGTGACATTATGATTTCTCTGTTTGCCAGTACGGCCCGCGGGCTGGAAGAGCTGTTAAAAACTGAACTGGAAAAACTTGGTGCCGTTGAGTGCCGGGTTGTTCAGGGTGGTGTCCATTTTGAAGGGGACACGCGGCTCCTGTACCAGAGCCTGATGTGGAGTCGTCTGGCTTCGCGCATTATGCTGCCGCTCGGGGAGTGCAAGGTTTACAGCGATCTTGATCTCTACCTCGGCGTGCAGGCGATCAACTGGACAGAGATGTTTAATCCGGGCGCAACCTTCGCCGTCCATTTTAGCGGCCTGAACGATGAAATTCGTAACAGCCAGTACGGCGCGCTGAAAGTCAAAGATGCGATCGTCGACAGCTTTACCCGCAAAAACCTGCCGCGTCCGAATGTGGAACGTGAGATGCCGGACCTGCGTATTAACGTCTGGCTGAACCAGGATACGGCAAATATCTCCCTTGATCTGAGCGGTGAAGGTTTGCACCTGCGCGGCTACCGCGATCGCACCGGGATGGCGCCGATCAAAGAAAACCTGGCCGCCGCGATCGTGATGCGTTCTGGCTGGCAGCCAGGCACGCCGCTGCTCGATCCAATGTGCGGTTCCGGGACGCTGCTGATTGAAGCTGCGATGGCGGCGACCGATCGCGCGCCGGGTCTGCACCGCGGCCACTGGGGTTTTGGTGGCTGGGCACAGCACGATGAAGCGCTGTGGCAAGAGGTGAAAGCCGAGGCACAAACGCGCGCGCGTGCGGGGCTGGCGAATTACGCCTCCCATTTTTATGGGTCAGACAGCGACGCGCGCGTTATCGATATCGCCCGTAAAAACGCCCGACGCGCCGGGATTGGCGAGCTGGTCACCTTTGAGGTGAAAGATGTTGCCGAGCTGAGCAACCCGCTGCCAAAAGGCCCGTACGGTACGGTGATCAGTAACCCGCCGTATGGTGAGCGTCTGGAGAGTGAACCGGCGCTGATCGCGCTGCACAGCCTGTTGGGCCGTCTGCTGAAAGCACAATTTGGCGGCTGGAATCTGTCACTGTTTAGCGCCTCGGTTGATCTGCTGAACTGCCTGCAACTGCGTGCTGAGCGCCAGTTCAAAGCGAAAAACGGTCCACTGGATTGCGTGCAGAAAAATTACCATCTGGCGGAAAATACCGGCGAAGCGAAAGCGCCGGCAATGGCGGAAGATTACGCGAATCGCCTGCGCAAGAACGTTAAAAAGCTGGAAAAATGGGCGCGTCAGGAAGGTATCGAATGTTATCGCCTGTACGATGCCGATCTGCCGGATTACAACGTCGCGGTCGATCGCTATGCCGATTGGGTGGTGGTGCAGGAGTATGCCGCACCGAAAACGATTGATGCGCAAAAAGCGCGCCAGCGTCTGTTTGACATCATTGCGGCCACTATTCATGTGTTGGGGATTGCGCCAAACAAGCTGGTGTTGAAAACCCGTGAACGGCAGAAGGGCAACAATCAGTATCAGAAAATGAATGAAAAGGGTGATTTCATGGAAGTGAGCGAATATAACGCTCGCCTGTGGGTCAACCTGACCGATTATCTTGATACCGGTTTGTTCCTCGATCACCGTATCGCGCGCCGTATGCTCGGCCAAATGAGTAAAGGCAAAGATTTCCTCAATCTTTTCTCTTATACCGGCAGCGCCAGTGTGCATGCGGGGCTGGGCGGCGCGCGTTCGACGACAACGGTGGATATGTCACGTACCTATCTGGAGTGGGCCGAGCGCAACCTGCGTCTTAATGGCCTGAGCGGTCGTGCGCATCGCCTGATCCAGGCCGACTGCCTGGCGTGGCTGCGCGATACTGATGAGCAGTTCGACCTGATCTTTATCGATCCACCGACCTTCTCCAACTCCAAACGTATGGAAGAGTCTTTTGATGTACAGCGAGACCATATGGCGCTGATGCAGGATCTCAAACGCCTGTTGCGTAAGGGCGGCACGATCATGTTTTCCAATAACAAACGCGGTTTCCGTATGGATCTCGACGGGCTGGCGAAACTGGGTCTTAAAGCACAAGAAATCACCCAAAAAACGCAGTCGCAGGATTTTGCCCGCAACCGTCAGATCCACAACTGCTGGCTGATTACCGCAGCCTGAAAGGATAAATAAATGTCATTAATCAGTATGCATGGCGCGTGGCTGTCATTCAGCGATGCGCCGCTTCTCGATAATGCTGAGCTGCATATCGAAGAAAACGAACGCGTGTGTCTTGTTGGGCGTAACGGCGCAGGGAAATCAACGCTGATGAAGATCCTCAACCGGGAAGTTAACCTGGACGATGGTCGCATTGTGTATGAGCAAGATTTGGTGGTGGCACGCCTGCAACAGGATCCGCCGCGTAATGTTACCGGCAGCGTCTACGATTTTGTCGCTGAAGGGATTGAAGAGCAGGCCGAGTATCTCAAGCGCTACCATGAGGTTTCCCACCTGGTGATGAGCGATCCGAGCGATAAAAACCTCGCCGAGTTAGCGCGTGTGCAGGAGATGCTGGATCACCACGGTTTGTGGCAACTGGAAAACCGTATCAATGAAGTGCTGGCGCAGCTTGGGCTAACGGCGGATATGTCGCTCTCCGCCCTTTCCGGCGGCTGGTTGCGTAAGGCAGCGCTGGGGCGCGCGCTGGTGAGCGGTCCGCGTGTGCTGCTGCTCGACGAACCAACCAACCACCTGGACATTGAAACTATCGACTGGCTGGAAGGGTTCCTGAAATCTTTCGGCGGCACCATCATCTTTATCTCTCACGATCGTTCGTTTATTCGCAATATGGCGACGCGTATCGTCGACCTCGATCGCGGCAAGCTGGTTTCCTATCCGGGCAATTACGATCAGTATCTGCTGGAGAAAGAAGAAGCCCTGCGCGTGGAAGAGCTGCAAAATGCGGAATTTGATCGCAAGCTGGCGCAGGAAGAGGTGTGGATCCGCCAGGGCATCAAGGCGCGTCGTACTCGTAACGAAGGCCGCGTCCGCGCGTTAAAAGCCATGCGCCGCGAGCGCAGTGAACGCCGTGAAGTGATGGGCAGCGCGAAGATGCAGGTGGAAGAGGCCTCCCGCTCCGGCAAGATTGTTTTCGAGATGGAAGACGTCAATTACGGCATCGATGGCAAAGTGCTGGTGCGCAATTTCTCCACGCAGGTGCAGCGCGGCGACAAAATCGCGCTGATCGGCCCGAACGGCTGCGGTAAGACTACGCTGCTCAAATTGATGCTGGATCAACTCAAAGCCGATAGCGGGCGTGTCCATGTCGGTACCAAACTGGAAGTGGCCTATTTCGATCAGCACCGCGCCGAACTGGATCCGGATAAAACGGTGATGGACAACCTTGCTGAAGGTAAGCAAGAAGTGCTGGTGAACGGCAAGCCGCGCCACATTCTGGGCTACTTGCAGGACTTTCTGTTCCATCCGAAACGGGCGATGACGCCGGTACGTGCGCTCTCTGGCGGGGAACGTAACCGACTGTTGCTGGCGCGTTTGTTCCTGAAACCCAGCAACCTGTTAATTCTCGATGAACCAACCAACGATCTGGATGTTGAAACGCTGGAACTGCTGGAAGAGCTTATCGATGCCTATCAGGGTACGGTTCTGCTGGTGAGCCACGATCGTCAGTTCGTTGATAATACCGTGACCGAATGCTGGATCTTCGAAGGCGACGGCCAGATTGGTCAGTATGTTGGCGGCTATCACGATGCCCGTGGTCAGCAGGCGGCGTCGCAGATGCAAAAACAGGACGCCGCGAAAAAAAGTATGGAAGCGCCGGTAGCCAAAGCAGAAACTGTCAAACGCAACAGTAACAAACTAAGCTATAACCTGCAGCGTGAACTGGAACAATTACCGCAAAAGCTGGAACAACTGGAAGCACAACTTGGGGATTTGCAAGCGCAGGTCGCCGATGCCAGTTTCTTTAGCCAGCCGCACGACCATACGCAGAAAGTCTTAGCCGATATGGCTTCGGCGGAGCAAGCGCTTGAGGAAGCGTTTGAACGCTGGGAGTATCTGGAGGCTCTGAAAAACGGCGCATAAAGGGAGCCTGTATGTGTGAACACCACCACACCACTCGCCACATTCTCTGTTCGCAATGTGACATGCTGGTGGCGTTACCGCCGCTGCAACATGGACAAAAAGCGGCGTGCCCGCGTTGTGGGACAACGCTTGCGACCGAGTGGGACGCGCCGCGCCAGCGTCCCACTGCTTATGCTATCGTCGCGCTGTTTATGCTATTGCTCTCCAACCTTTTTCCCTTCGTAAACATGAAAGTAGCAGGCGTTGCCAGTGAGGTGACGCTGCTGGAAATTCCTGGTGTGATGTTCTCGGAAGATTACGCCAGCCTCGGCACTTTCTTTCTGTTGTTCGTGCAGTTTGTGCCGGCGTTTTGCCTGGTGACGATCCTGCTGTTGGTTAACCGCGTGCGGATGGATTTCCGCCTGAAAATTGGCCTTGCCCGCGTGTTATTCCAGCTTAAAAGTTGGGGAATGGCGGAGATTTTCCTCGCCGGGGTGTTGGTCAGTTTCGTCAAACTGATGGCTTATGGTGATATTGGCATCGGCAGCAGTTTCATTCCCTGGTGCCTGTTCTGTCTGTTGCAACTGCGGGCGTTTCAGTGCGTAGACCGCCACTGGCTGTGGGACGACATTGCGCCTGCGCCAGCTGTTGCGCAGCCGCTGCATGTCGGTGTACCAGGTATCCGCCAGGGGCTGCGATCCTGCCCATGTTGCACGGCGATAGTGGCGATTGACCAGCCGGTTTGCCCACGTTGCCATACTCATGGCCATGCGCGTCGGCGCAACAGTATTCAGTGGACGCTGGCGCTGCTGATGACCGCCATCATGCTCTATTTACCCGCCAATATTTTGCCCATCATGGTGACCGACCTGCTGGGCGACCGCATGCCGTCGACCATTCTGGCCGGGGTGATTTTGCTGTGGAGCGAGGGTTCGTATCCGGTTGCGTTAGTGATTTTTATCGCCAGCATTATGGTGCCGACGCTGAAAATGATTGGCATCGCCTGGTTGTGTATTGATGCGAAAGGGCACGGAAAGCGCGATTGCGAACGCATGCATTTTATTTATGAAATAGTGGAATTCGTTGGGCGCTGGTCAATGATCGACGTGTTTGTTATTGCCGTACTGTCTGCGCTGGTGCGGATGGGGGGGCTGATGAATATTTATCCTGCGATGGGTGCGCTGATGTTTGCGCTGGTCGTTATTATCACGATGTTTGCGGCAATGACTTTCGACCCGCGTCTGAGCTGGGATCGCGAGCCACAAACGCACCATGAGGAGTCGTTAAAGCATGGAGAATAAGAGTGGGGAAGCCAGGGTGCAAAAGGTGAGAAACTGGTCACCGGTGTGGATTTTCCCGATTGTGACGGCACTGATTGGGGCCTGGATCCTTTTCTATCATTACAGCCATCAAGGCCCGGAAGTCACCCTGATCACCAATAACGCCGAAGGAATTGTCGGCGGTAAAACGACGATTAAAAGCCGCAGTGTGGACGTTGGCGTAGTGGAGAGTACGACGCTGACCGATGATCTTACCCATGTTGAAATCAAAGCGCGGCTCAATTCCGGCATGGAAAAGCTCCTGCATAATGATTCGGTATTCTGGGTGGTGAAACCGCAGGTGGGTCGCGAAGGTATCAGCGGGCTTGGTACGCTGCTTTCTGGTGCCTATATCGAACTTCAGCCCGGTGTAAAAGGCAATGCACCGGAGCGCTACAACTTGCTCGATTCGCCGCCGCTGGCACCGCCGGATGCGAAAGGTATCCGGGTGATCCTTGACAGTAATAAAGCGGGGCAATTAACGGCAGGCGATCCGGTGTTGTTCCGTGGCTATCGCGTGGGTTCAGTGGAAACCAGCACCTTTGATACGCAAAAACGGACCATGAGCTATCAGCTCTTTATTAATGCGCCGAACGATCGGCTGGTGACCAGCAATGTGCGTTTCTGGAAAGACAGCGGGATTGCCGTCGATCTCACCTCCGCCGGGATGCGCGTCGAGATGGGGTCGCTGACGACGCTGTTCGGCGGCGGTGTCAGCTTCGATGTGCCGGAAGGCCTGGATTTGGGGCAGCCGGTGGCGGAAAACAGCGCTTTTAAGTTGTATGACGATCAGCGCAGCATTCAGGATTCGCTATACACCGAACATGTTGATTATCTGATGTTCTTTAAAGATTCGATCCGTGGCTTGCAACCCGGCGCGCCGGTTGAGTTCCGCGGCATCCGCCTTGGTACGGTGAGTAAGGTGCCGTTCTTTACGGAAGGTATGCGCCAGGCGCTGAATGATGATTATCGTATTCCGGTTCTGATCCGTATTGAGCCGGAACGTCTGGCGAACCAACTGGGTGAAGATCCGGATATGAGCGCACATCTGAATGCGCTACTGAAGCGTGGTCTGCGAGGCTCGTTGAAGACCGGTAATATTGTTACCGGCGCGCTGTATGTTGATCTCGATTTTTACAATAATGCCCCTGCGATCAGTGGCATGCACGAGTTCGCTGGCTATCCCATCATTCCGACTGTGAGTGGTGGACTGGCGCAGATCCAGCAACGGCTAATGGATACGCTGGATAAAATTAACAATTTACCGTTGAACCCGATGATCCAGCAGGCGACGAGCACGCTATCTGAAAGCCAGCAAACGCTCAAACGTCTGCAAACGACGCTGGATAACCTCAACAAATTGACCGCCAGCCAGTCGATGCAGCAACTACCTGCAGATATGCAGAGCACACTACGCGAACTTAACCGCAGTATGCAGGGCTTCCAGCCAGGTTCCGCCGCTTACAATAAAATGGTGGCGGATATGCAGCGCCTCGATCAGGTATTGCGTGAACTGCAACCGGTGCTGAAAACGCTCAACGATAAGAGCAACGCGCTGGTATTTGAAGCGAAAGGGAAACCCGATCCGCAGCCGAAGAGGGCAAAAGAATGAAAAAGAGCGCATTAGCGATACTGGCTCTGTTGCTGACAGCCTGCAGTAGCGGCGGTGATAACAAAAGCTACTATCAGCTGCCTTCGCCGTCGCAAGTAAAGGCGCAGACGATGGCCGGGCAAAACCAGGGGAATCGTCAGTTATGGGTAGAACAGGTTTCGGTACCTGATTTTCTCGCGGGGAATGGCGTGGTGTACCAGACCAGCGATGTGCAATACGTCATTGCTACGAACAATTTGTGGGCCAGCCCGCTCGATCAGCAACTGCGTAACACGCTGGTATCCAATCTGAGCAATCAACTGCCTGGCTGGGTGGTCGCATCGCAGCCGCTAGGCAGTGAACAAGATACGCTAAACGTAACTGTGACCGGTTTTCATGGTCGCTATGATGGGCGAGTGATTGTAAGCGGCGAATGGTTACTTAAACACCAGGGACAACTGATTAAGCGCCCCTTCCATATTGAGCTGAAACAGCAGCAGGATGGCTATGATGAAATGGTGAAAATGCTGGCTCAGGGCTGGCAGCAAGAGGCTGTCAGTATTGCGAATGCGCTAACTCGTCTGCCATAAGTAAATCTAAAGTCTGTAAAAACCGCCATAGACAAAATCTATGGCGGTTTTTTTATGTTTCAGTACAAACCATTAGTTGTGCTGGCTCACATTTTTTGTACAAATGAACTTTTGTGTAGCTCACATTTATGACACTGGCGTGAATTTTGCGCATTGACGACGAAGTCTATTCAAGGTATTTGTGACCTGTGGTTGCGCATTAAGTGACCACTGTTTTCTTTTCCACCAGATCAAATAATGAGGGAAACGAGGCATGAAGAGACAAAAACGCGATCGCCTGGAACGGGCACATCAACGTGGTTATCAGGCTGGTATTACCGGGCGTCCGAAGGAAATGTGTCCCTACCAAACCCTGAATCAAAGGTCCGAGTGGCTGGGAGGCTGGCGGGAGGCCATGGAGGACAGGGCAGTCATTGCCTGATTCTGTCTCTTTAAAAAAGAAACCTCCGCATTGCGGAGGTTTCGCCTTTACCGGGGTAGGTAACCCGGTATCAGAAATTAGACGTATCCTGGAACAGACCTACTTTCAGATCCGCGGCGGTATAGATAACGCGGCCATCAACCAGCACTTCGCCATCTGCCAGACCCATGATCAAACGACGGTTTACAATGCGTTTAAAGTGAATACGGTAAGTCACGGTTTTCGCCGTTGGCAGCACCTGGCCGGTGAATTTCACTTCGCCAACGCCCAGCGCGCGGCCTTTGCCTTCGCCGCCGAGCCAGCCCAGGTAGAAACCAACCAGTTGCCACATTGCATCGAGGCCGAGGCAGCCAGGCATCACCGGATCACCAATGAAATGGCAGCCAAAGAACCACAGATCCGGGTTGATATCCAGCTCAGCTTCAACATAGCCTTTATCGAAGTTACCGCCGGTTTCAGTCATTTTGACCACACGGTCCATCATCAGCATGTTCGGTGCCGGCAATTGCGGGCCTTTTGCGCCAAACAATTCGCCACGACCAGAGGCAAGAAGATCTTCTTTTGTATAGGATTCGCGTTTATCTACCATGTTCTCAGTAAGCCTTATTTGTAATTTCGGACGCAGGATAGCTAACACGTGTACGCTGAACAAGTCCGATCAGTTTCGGATAAACCAGTTCAACCAGCGAAGCGGCCACGGGAAGCGGTGGCGCGCATCCTGTTGTGTTGCCTGCGCGATACGTTCCTGGATGAGTTGCTTAAGGTTATTTTGCCCTTCGGCATCCCACGGCAAACCCGTTAATAAGGGTAGCGCATCCATCATGTCATCTACTGCCCAGATGAAAAATTGCTGCGCCTGGATAGCATCCAGAAGTTCCTGCTGCAGGCAGAGATGGCGTACATTTGCCGAGGGAATAATCACCCCTTGCTTGCCAGTGAGCTGGCGCTGCTGACAAATAGTGAAGAAGCCTTCGATTTTTTCATTCAGCCCGCCGACCGGCTGGGAGCGACCAAATTGATCCACCGAGCCTGTGATCGCAATGCTCTGATTAAGCGGAACTTCAGATAGCGCGCTGATTAATGCGCACAGTTCAGCCATTGATGCGCTGTCACCGTCGACTTCGCTGTATGATTGTTCAAAAGTCAGTGAGGCGGAAAAGGGGATCTGTTGTTCCAGCTCCAGTTCCGCCATCAGGAACGCTTGCATGATCATCATGCCTTTGGCGTGGATATTACCGCCCAGCTCAGCTTTGCGTTCAATATCGTTAAACTCGCCATCGCCAACATGCACCACACAACTGATTCGCGAGGGTTCACCAAAGGCACGTGGATGTCCCGGAAACTCGATAACGGACAGTGCATTGATCTGACCGATGCGTTCTCCTTCGGTTTCGATCAGGATTTGCTCAAGCAGGATCTCATCCTGCATGCGCTCCGCCAGGAAGCCTTCACGCCACTCTCGCTGCGCAAGCATTGTCTGGAACTCTTCCCCACTAAAGGTTTCATCAGTGGACATCGCTGCCACTTCTCGCAGTTGCCGAGACAACCACATTGGGCAAAGAGGTAACGTTTCCTGATCGCTGGTGTAGCGGACGGCTTCGCGAATGAGTGTTGTCCATGCATCAGCCGCAGGGGCGGGCAAGTGCGCATCGCGAGCGGTTTGCTCGACCCACTGACGCCATATGGACATGGTTTCGGCATCCGCAATTTGCAGCGTTTCTTCGTATTCGCTGTAAATGGCCTGCGATGCGAGTTCCGGCTCCATTTCCTGGAAATCCGCGAGTGATTCACGTTCACCCACGAGGATGACTTTCAGATCCATTGGCATGGACGGCACAGTGACCGGCAGGGGGCGCGATTCATCAAAGGAAACCCAGTCAAAACGGCGCTGCGTTACCATCGTTTTCAGGCGCATCCATAGCAGTGGCTGTGCAAGCAGCGTACGTAAGGAAATAACCAGCACCCCACCGTTTGCCTGGTGGACGAGGCCGGGTTGCAACGTGATTTCCTGATTAAACTGGCGAAGACAGCCGAAAAGTTGTTCTGCTTCTACCCAATCGGCGATCGCGGTGGGTTTGTTGCCGATAAAATTTGCCTGGGCATCAGCCGAAGGTTCGAAGCGAATTGCCGAACCATTGACATGATATTGGCCGCCAGAAAATGGGCGGGCTTCAGGGATGAGCATTTCGGTGGCGCTGGCGATAAGCGCAAGATATTCGGCTTCTTCTGGCGCTTTAGCCAGCAAAAAGCGTGACGTCGCCTGCGGATAGAGCAATTGCTCCAGCGCGTACTGTAATCGGGGTTGCGTATCGGCCAGGGAGAAGTCCGTTTCGCGGGCTAATTCGGACGATTCAAACACTTCCTGATAGCTGCTGGTATCAGGAACCAGGTCGTTCCATTCAAGTTTTGTAATGGTCAAAGTCGTTTTTTTAGTCTGATGTCAAAGGCGCGATTATACCGTAAACGCTCCAACAGCACACATTCATTACACGCTTTCGCGACGCGAACACTATTGGCTTAAACGAGGCCGTGATTTCTTTTCAGCAGAGTTGGAAAAAACTGATATTCTGAACTGAGTTACACGGTCACGTTGAGAGCGCAATGAAATATCAACAACTGGAAAATCTCGAAAGCGGCTGGAAATGGAAGTATCTGGTAAAAAAGCATCGTGAAGGGGAATTAATCACGCGCTACATAGAAGCCAGTGCCGCTAAGGATGCGGTCGATTTATTGTTGACACTCGAAAATGAACCCGTACAGGTCAACGACTGGATTGTGCAGCATATCAATCCGTCATTGATTAACCGGATGAAGCAAACTATTCGCGCCCGCCGCAAGCGGCATTTTAATGCCGAACATCAGCATACGCGTAAAAAATCGATCGACCTGGAATTTGTGGTCTGGCAGCGTCTGGCTGGGTTAGCGCAGCGCAGGGGGAAAACGCTTTCTGAAACGATTGTGCAGTTGATCGAAGATGCCGAGCACAAGGAAAAGTATGCATCTCAGATGTCTACGCTGAAACATGACCTGCAGGCATTACTTGGGAAAGAATAGGTGCGAATTATTCCTGCCTGTTATTTCAGGCAATAAAAAACCCCGCTAATGAGCGGGGTTTTTTTAGACGGGAACTTAAGCCTGCGGCTGAGTTACAACGTCTTTGCTACCTTTAACTTCGATCTCTACGCGACGATCCGGTGCCAGGCAGTCGATCAGCGCTGCACGCGGTTTCACGTTGTCACAGGTGCTGCCAGTAACCGGGTTGGATTTACCCATGCCACGTGCGGAGATTTTGTTAGCCGGGATACCTTTAGAAACCAGGTAATCAACTACGGACTGTGCACGTTTCTCAGACAGGCTCTGGTTGTAAGCGTCAGAACCGATACGGTCGGTGAAGCCCAGAACCACTACGGAACCGTCTTTAGGATCCAGGTTGCTCAGCTGACCATACAGCTGATCCAGCGCCTGCTGACCTTCCGGTTTCAGCGTCGCTTTGTTGAAGTTGAACAGAACGTCAGACTTCAGAGTGAAGTGTTTGGTCTGCACTTCCGGAGCCGGAGCCGGAGCCGGAGCAGCTACTACCGGAGCAGCGTCTTCCTGCTGGCCGAAGCGGTAGGAAACACCTACGCTCAGCATACCGTTGTCCGGACGAGCACCAACAGTGTTTGCATCACCGATGTTGTTAACCCACTGGTATTCCAGGCGGGTAGCGATGTCACGAGTAACTGCCCACTCAACACCACCAGCGAAGACCGGGGAAACACCGGTATCGTGATCTTTGAAGCCCTGGTTGTTCTGAGCGTCTGCACGCCAAACCATACCACCCAGACGAGTGTACAGGTCCAGATCGTCAGTTACCGGGTAACCCAGTTTAGCAGTCAGCTGAACGCCCTGAGCTTTGAACGCGCCGTTAACGGTGTCGCCTTTGTACGGCATACGACCCAGCCAGTCATAGCCCAGTTCGAAACCTACGTACGGGTTAACCTGGTAGCCACCGAACGCACCAGCACCCAGTTGGCTTTCGTGGGTCGGGCCATCGTTCTGCCATACCGCACCTTTGTCATGATACTGGGACCAACCCAGTTTACCACCTGTATACCAGGTGTTATCTTTCGGAGCGGCCTGCGCTACGGTAGCGAAACCAGCCAGTGCCACTGCAATCGCGATAGCTGTCTTTTTCATTTTTGCGCCTCGTTATCATCCAAAAATCGCCATGGGAATCTCTTTAGAGAAGCCACGGTTAAATCCTTCACCGGGGGCATTGCTCACTGACAACTCTGCGGACATCTTTACCGATATCTTTGGCTTATGCCGAGCACCCCTGGCGATGTAAAGTCTACAACGTAGTTGGAAACTTACAAGTGTGAACTCCGTCAGGCATATGAAAAAAAAGGCTTTGTATACACAATATTTAACACTTCTGATGAATCTTTCACCACGGCTATTTCCGTACAAAGCGCGCGAGACAGGCTTTCGCGCTGTATTTGGACGATAAATTTGAAGCGCTGCTCTCAGGCAAAAAACATCCTAGGAAAACTCCTAAATTTACTCAATGATACAAATTTGAGTGAATTTTTATCCCGGAAAGCTGTCTCGCAGCCAGAGGATCGTGGCGTACAGGTCGCATAACGAAGCCTATCGCATTGCCTTCTTCTGCCGCCATAGCTAATTGGCGATGTTCCTCTGCAGTCAGCTCTTCAGAATGCCAGCCAATAACGACGCTATAGTTACCTGTGCGCAATGCACGAATCATTGAGTCCAGTGTTACGCTTGGAGAAAGCTGGTTCACCTGCATCACCTTGGTGAGGGGTAACCCAGCGGATTGCACCCACTCACGGCTGAGTTTTTGTTGAGGTGTCAACCACAGCTGCCAACGGGATTGTTGCCCGAGTTGCTGCAGTAAAGGCAGTAAAAGAAGCTGCGTCATCCAGGGCTGGTCCTCACGATAGACCATTTCGCTAATCAGCCCGGTAGTGATGCTGGAAGGCTCAACGTGATTCAATTTGTTGAGTGTTGAAGCGAGTGTTGTCGAACGATTCGCATAGCCTGAAGTGTACATAATCAATCCAGCCCTGTGGGTTACTGTATGTTTATACAGTAACCGTTGCATGCTCAGAGATCAACCTCATTTTCGGAAACTATCTCGCATTTTTGTTTTGTCCCTGCCGCGTAATGAAAAATTTGCTTGCCGTCTTGCTCACAGTTGCCTATGTTCCTGCGTAGTGGTTTCAGTAATTTAAATCTGGCTTTTACTATGTGATTTATAAGGCAAAAATCATGGAAGACCTATCTTATCAACGGATATATCAGTCGCGCGAATACCTCATGCCTCTCGGCACAATTTGTCACCGCGCTCATTTTGGTGGTTACAGCTTGTCAGTGGATAAAACTGTTTTCGCGATGGTTGCAGAAGGGGAACTTTACCTTCGCGCTTGCGACGAGAGTGCGCAATATACGGTTACGCAAGATGCCCCTTTACTGGTATTCAACAAACGTGGGCGTCAGGTTTCGTTAAATTACTACTTCGTTAGCGAGAGTGTGTGGCGCGATCGTTCGTTACTTCTGCAACTTTCGGCTCTGTCACTTGATGCTGCGCGGCGTGATAAAGATCGGCGCAGTGCCAGAAAACGGTTACGCGATCTGCCTAACCTTACTTTTCAACTTGAAGCTCAACTCCATGAAGCTGGCGTACTGGATGCACATACACTGCGAATGCTCGGGGCAAAAGTTTGTTGGCTTAGATTGAGAAAATCAAACAAGCATCTGAGCGCGAAAGTGCTTCTTGCACTCGAGGGCGCAATTGTTGGGCTTCACGAAGCGGCGTTACCGGCGCCGCGACGCCGGGAACTGATGGAGTGGTTTAACGGCGTAATTAAGAACGGAGCGAGTCCTTACTGAGTAATTTGGCTTTTCAGACGGCACACTTCAGGCAATAAAGCGATCAGCAGGCCAATCTGTTGCAGTACCAGTGGCTCTTTGCTATCCGGGCGCGGCTCCAGGTGTTTAATGCGTTGGGATAGATCGGCAAGAGTATCCTGAACACGTTTTTGGTCTGCTGGTAGGTGATGTAGAGCATCGTCAACATAGCAGACTGCATCATCAAGTAAACGTAGGATTTCCGGCTGGGTGAGCTGCTCACGATGTGCGCCAAGCGCGGAAATATAACTGGTAAAGGTATGATTTAAACATAACAAACGGAACGCGGCATCGCGAAGTTCAGGTGAGGTTCCGGGTTCGGAAGACATATTTGAAACGACCGATGCCAGTTCCGCGTCACGGTTATAAGCGTTACGTCTGGCGATGCGGTAAGCAAGCCGGTTATCGCGTCCCTGATGGTACTGTTCAAGAATGGCATCAAGGTAGCGGCAGTTAGCATCAAAGGCTTGTTCAGTAACGCGGGGCAGGTGTCGAAAACGCCAGTCCGGCCAGATAAAACTCACTGCCGCCCAGGCGATAGCACAACCTATAAGCGTATCAATAATACGGGGAAGCGCGACTTCAAATCCTTCGCCCAATAAGTTAAAGCACAGTAACACCAGTAAGGTGATGAACATCGTGGCATGCGCGTATTGCACTGTTCGAAATGCGAAAAACAGTACGCCGGTGATGACGATGAGTATCAGTTGCCCTTCGTGTGAGGGAACGAAGTAAAGTACCGGCAATCCGATCGCAACGCCAATCAGCGTTCCGATTACGCGTAGCGTCAGCCTGTGGCGAGTGGCGTTATAGTTCGGCTGGCAGACAAAGAGACTGGTCAGTAAGATCCAATAACCATGCTGTAGCCCCGTTATTTGGATAAACGCATAACCGATACATAACACCACCGACATGCGTACTGCGTGGCGAAAAAGTGCGGATTCTGGCGTCAAATTATTACGTAACCGCTGCCGCATGTCATTGAAACCACTCAGACTATCATCCGAAAGCTGATTTTCAGTGTCATTTGACAATGAAGGCTGTGGTTGACCAGATTCAATAGTTGCTAACTGAGCGTCAATAGCCCTCAGGTTATCCAGCAGAAAACCAAGTGCTTTCATATGCTCCTGAGGCGTGATGCCATTAGCGCGAAGACGATCAAGCGCCGCGTCAAGGTGGAT
Source organism: Kosakonia sp. (assembly GCF_032104925.1). Classification (NCBI taxonomy): domain Bacteria; kingdom Pseudomonadati; phylum Pseudomonadota; class Gammaproteobacteria; order Enterobacterales; family Enterobacteriaceae; genus Kosakonia; species Kosakonia sp. The sequence continues at coordinate 243,954 of NZ_DAMCGF010000004.1, read as the reverse complement.
AAATGCCCGTTCGAAGCGAGAATCGTGTTGATACGGAGTGCGAAGCAAAATGGCGCGTGATAACTGAGCGCACGCATGTGACTGCATGGAAAGTAAGCGCTGAAAGCGGAACATCACGTCGCTATAACGAAAATGTTCGCGCAGGGTTTGATATTGGATATGTGAAGAACTGGCTCGTTCGTGAATATCTTGCGCCGCAAAATAGTAATGTAATGTTTGACGTGTGCCGCGCTGCCCACGATCTCCGCGCAAACGCGTGAGCAACGTGGCTTTGGTTTGATTGAGCGTGTTCACTAACTGGCCATTCGCCAGTGCTAAATCATAGAGCGGCGCCTGGCTATCATCTTCAATATCCGGGTCAAAAAGACGTGATTTTAGTTCAAGGTAATGTGCCAGTTGTTCATAGCAACGCGCCAGGTTGTCTTGTAGGGCGCGAATGGGGAAAACCAGATGTCCAACCAGCGTCAGTAAGTTAAACCAGATTGCACCTGCCAACAGCAGCAGTGGTTGCTGATACCATTGTTCGAAAAGGGAAATTCCCAGCATGGTATAGACCGCAATAAGCAGCGCACCAAAAGCAATGGTGGCGTAACGCTGTCCGAGCCCGCCAAGCAGGATGAAACCAATGGTGGATGTCACAAGACCAAACGCAAACAACCATGGCCACGGAAAGAGTAACTCCACAGATGCAGACGCAATAAAAAAGCACACCAGCGTAATTATCAGGTTTTTCAGCCGCCCCGTCAGGCGGTCATCCAGATCGGCAAGTGCGGCGGCAACGACGCCAAGCGTTAGCGGGATGGTCAGTTTCACCTCGCCGAGTAGCCAGGGCAGCAAAGCAGTCCCGCAAAGCGCAATAAAAATTCTGACGTTATAGAGCCAGGCACTGTTCCATGTATAACGGCGAAGCAGAGGACTTAACATAATGACAAGCGATCCGATTATTGAAAACGACGGTGCGCATTGGCTTCGCGGGCAGCGCGAGCGGTTTCTACAGATACCACACGACGGCCAACTGGCCACAGTGCAATCGCAGCGATTTTAAAGTTCGCGACGCCAACGGGAATGCCGATGATGGTAAGGCACTGAGCGATACCGGCGGTAATATGCATAATGCATAGCCACCAGCCAAACAGAATAAGCCAGATAATATTCAATAATGTTCCACCTGCATTTAACAGGCTGTTTTTGCTCTGCGGTTCAAGTTCATCAATGTGAATGGCTTCATTTCCCCAGGGGATAAATGAGAGCTTTGTGATTTCCCAGCAAGAGCGCGTCAACGGCAGAGTGATAATGAGCAGGGCGCTGATTATTGTTGCGAGTAGCCATCCGAGTGTTGTGGCGAAACCACCAAGCACAAAATTTAGAATATTCAAAACGGTACGCATAAAACCTCAGTACAAACCGGTCGGTAGAGAATGCCGGTAATTGTAACGATTATTTGGGCTGGAGCGCCAATTCTCTGGCAGGTAAACTGGCAATTATTGTCACAAGTTGAGAACGATAAGTCATGGAACTGAAAGCGACCTCACTGGGAAAACGTCTGGCGCAACACCCGTATGATCGCGCAGTCATTCTGAATGCCGGCATTAAAGTGGCAGGTGACAGACACGAATACCTTATCCCTTTCAATCAGTTGTTAGCGATTGAATGCAAGCGAGGGCTGGTGTGGGGAGAGATGGAATTTCAGCTTGCCGACAACAAAGTAGTTCGTCTCCACGGAACGGAATGGAACGAAACACAGCGTTTTTACCATCTTTTAAATGAGCGCTGGAAGCGGTGGAGCGCGGAAATGAGCGAGGTTGCTGCCGGGGTTTTATCGGAGCAACTGGAGCTGATTTCCGGGCGTATTGAGCCAACGAAATGGCTTACCCGTAAGCAGCTTCAGGGGTTACAGCAGCAATTGCAGCAGGCGTTTGCCGCGTTGCCGATTCCGACAAGCCGATTAGCGGAGTTTGATAATTGCCGTGAGCTTTGGCGTCAGTGCCAGTCGTGGCTGACGGACGTTGAGAAGCGCCGGACACAGCACAATCAAACTTATACTGAAACGATGGTTACTCAGTACGCCGCTTTTTTTGAGCACGTTGAAACATCTCCTTTAAACCCGGCGCAGGCGCGGGCCGTGGTCAACGGCGAGCACTCTTTACTTGTGCTTGCTGGCGCGGGGAGTGGAAAAACGTCGGTGCTGGTGGCCCGAGCAGGCTGGTTGCTGGCTCGTGGCGAAGCCTCGGCGGATCAAATCCTGCTGCTTGCGTTTGGTCGCAAAGCCGCTCAGGAGATGGATGAGCGTATCCAGCAAAGGCTACATACCGAGGAGATTACCGCGCGCACTTTTCATGCGCTGGCGTTGTATATCATCTCCCAGGGAAGCAAAAAAGTGCCCGCTTTAAGCGAACTGGAAAATGACATATCGGCCCGGCTGCGCTTGCTAACGGATACCTGGTGCCAGCAGTGCAGTGAAAAGAAAGCACAGGCGAAAGGGTGGCGTCAGTGGCTGGAAGAAGAGATGGAATGGGACGTCCCTGACGGCAATTTTTGGGAAGATGCAAAATTGCAGCGCCGCATCGCTCCGCGTCTCGATCGTTGGATCGGACTGATGCGTATGCATGGCGGTGCACAGGCGGAGATGATCGCCAGCGCACCAGATGAAGTTCGTGACCTGTTCAGTAAACGCATTAAATTGATGGCGCCGATTTTAAAAGCGTGGAAAGCGGAGCTAAAGTCTGAAAACGCCGTCGATTTTTCCGGGCTGATTCATCAGGCAATTAATGTGCTTGAAAAAGGGCGTTTTGTTAGCCCATGGAAGCATATTCTGGTCGATGAATTTCAGGATATTTCACCGCAGCGCGCGGCTTTGCTGGCTGCGTTGCGTAAGCAAAACTCACAAACGACGCTATTTGCTGTCGGTGATGACTGGCAGGCAATTTACCGTTTCAGCGGCGCGCAACTTTCCTTAACCACCGCTTTCCATGACTATTTTGGTGAAGGCGATCTCTGCGCACTGGATACGACTTATCGTTTCAATTCACGCATTGGTGAAGTGGCGAATCGCTTTATCCAGCAGAACCCATGGCAGCTTGCAAAGCCATTGAACAGTTTGAAAAGTGGGGATAAAAACGCAGTGACGCTGATGGCGCAGGATCAGTTGGATGCACTTTTAGATAAACTCAGCGGATATGCAACGCCGGAAGACAGGATCCTGGTTCTGGCTCGTTATCACCACGGAAAACCGGCGGTTCTTGATAAAGCAGCCACCCGCTGGCCGAAACTTCAGCTCGATTTTACGACTATCCACGCCAGTAAAGGGCAACAAGCGGACTATGTGATTGTGGTGGGGCTGAAAGAGGGCGCGGATGGTTTTCCTGCTCCGGCGCGGGAATCCATTATGGAGCAAGCCTTGCTGCCGCAGGCGGAAGAGTTCCCTGATGCGGAAGAGCGGCGATTGTTGTACGTCGCATTGACGCGCGCACGCCATCGTGTCTGGCTATTGTTTGATGAAGATGAACCGTCACGCTTTGTCGACACGTTAAAATCGCTGGATGTGCCAGTCGCGCGAAAACCGTGAAAAGAAGGCGGCCGCTGCGGCCGCCAGGACTTATTTCAGACGCTCAGCGAGGTAACGTTGGTAGTCCGGAATGAGGATGTCGACGCTGTTATTGAACTGCGGCGATTCGATAATAAAATCAGCGGTAGATAAATTGGTCGCAACCGGAATATTCCACACCGTTGCAAGACGTAAGAGGGCTTTTACGTCAGGATCGTGCGGGACAGCATTAAGCGGGTCCCAGAAGAAAATCAGTACGTCGATTTTACCTTCTGAAATCAACGCGCCGACTTGCTGGTCGCCGCCCATTGGGCCACTCAGCATGGCGTTGACTTCAAGGCCGGTTGCTCGCTGAATCAAATTCCCGGTTGTACCAGTCGCATATAGCTCATGTTTGGCCAGTACAGGCTGGTGGCGTTCTACCCATTTCATTAATGATTGCTTGCAGTGATCGTGTGCGACCAGTGCAATATTTTTGCGCACGGGTAAGGTGCGAGTGGTTGATTCCATAATCCGCTTCCGTCAGTGGTTTTCGCTACAGATTACTGGAAGCGTCTGATGCTGCAAGAGAAGTGAATAAAAAAATCCGAAAATGGTCGGGTGGGTCTGTTTGATTTACACTTTGGTGACATCGCCGGGAGGAAAACATGAAAGAAACCGATATTGCCGATATTTTACAGTCGACCCAAACTATTGCGCTGGTTGGTGCGAGTGATAAACCCGATCGACCAAGTTATCGCGTGATGAAGTATTTGTTGGACCAGGGTTATCAGGTGATTCCCGTCTCGCCGAAAGTAGCAGGGACTACCCTTCTTGGGCAGCAGGGCTATGCAACACTTGCCGATGTGCCAGAAAAAATCGACATGGTGGATGTTTTTCGCAATTCGGAAGCGGCGTGGGGTGTTGCACAGGAGGCGATTGCCATCGGAGCGAAAACGCTTTGGATGCAATTAGGGGTGATTAATGAACAAGCGGCCGTGCTGGCGCGTGAGGCGGGGTTAAATGTAGTGATGGATCGCTGCCCGGCTATTGAGATCCCGCGGCTCGGTCTGGCGAAATAAAAAATACCCCGCATCTGGCGGGGTATTTTTAGTTGCGCAGGCGCGGAGCCTGGAGCTGTCGGCGAATGGTGCGCGCCAGTTCATCCATGGATGGCTGCTCCGGATGTTCATCCGTAATTTCGCTTGTCAGCTGTGCTTCTGCCAGGTATGTGTGCACTGGTTGGCCATCATCATCTTCCATTACGACATGATACCAGGGCAGTGCGCGGAGTTCGTCGTTCACCGCCAGTTCATCTGCTGACGGCTCGTCCAGTGAATACTCAGGATCGATATCGACCACTACGCCAAGATACCCCAGCAGTGAGTGGCGAACTTGCTGACCGATACCGAATTTGCTGGCAATCATTGTCACCTCCCGGGAACCTTACATACCCGCAGATATGCGGGCGCAGTTCCAAATTTCAAGTTACATGACGCGGCAGGCAAACCCTTTCAGATACAGCCCTTCCGGGTAGGTAGCGATCACAGGATGATCGGCGGCCTGACGGAACTGTTCTATAAATTGTACATCACGACCAGCATCTATTGCGGCGTCAGCAATAATTTTCTGAAATAAATCTGTGGTCATCAAACCGGAACAGGAGAAAGTGAGCAGTACACCGCCGGGATTCAGGAGCTGGATCGCCAGCATGTTGATGTCTTTATAACCGCGACAGGCGCCCATCAACTGGCTTTTGTTTTCCACGAACTTTGGCGGGTCCATCACGATGACATCGAAAGTTTCGCCCTGATCGCGATATTTGCGGAGCAGTTTGAATACATCGTCGCGAACAAATTCTGCTTTGCTTAAATCCAGCTCGTTCAGCGTAATGTTCTGTTTCGCGACATCCAGCGCTTCCTGAGAGGTATCTACACTGACGACCTGGCGGCATCCGCCCATCAGCGCGGAAACGGCAAAGCCGCCGGTATAGGAGAAGCAGTTTAATACGCGCTTGTCTGCCACGTAGCGACGTGTTGCCAGCCGGCTGTCGCGCTGATCGAGGTAGTAACCGGTTTTATGCCCGCCCTGAATATCAACAAACAGCTTCATGCCGTGCTCTTTAATCGGCAACAACGCGGGCGGCAGTTCGCCAACCACCAGTCCTTGCGCGAGTTCCAGCCCCTCTTTTTTGCGCACAGCAACATCGCTGCGATCGTAAATCGCGCATTGTGGATAGAGAGACTGGAGCGCCGAGATAATGGCTGGACGCTGATATTCCGCACCTGCGCTAAGAAGTTGGAGAACAAGAAAATCACCGAAACGATCGATGGTTACGCCGGGTAAGCCGTCTGATTCGCCTGCAATCAGGCGATAGCTGTCCAAACCATCGCGTTGCGCCAGCCAATCTCGCCACTGCTGTGCTTGTTGTAGGCGGCGGGTGAAAAACGCGATATCAATGCTTTCATTTTTATCGAAAGTCCAGACGCGAGCACGAATCTGCGATGCAGGAGATAATGCTCCACGCGCCAGCCACTTACCCTGATGATCGACAATATCAACCGTTTCACCGAGGCTGGCTTTGCCTTCCATTCGCGCGACAGCGCCGGAGAAAATCCAGGGATGACGGCGCAGCAATGATTTCTCGCGCCCTTTGGCTAACACTAAACGTACACTCATATTCGGCTATTCTATAAACTGAAGAAAATGGGCGCTATTGTCACGGGTTCAACGGGCAAATGCAACGAGCCTGAATAGAAAGGGGAGGGAAAGATGGCACATGTCTGCACAATCGCCTGGGTACACGGAATGGTGCAGGGCGTCGGGTTTCGCTATAGCACGCAGCACGAAGCACAGAAGCTCGGTGTGACGGGGTATGCACGTAATCTTGATGATGGCAGCGTCGAAGTGGTTGCCTGCGGCGACGAGCACGCAGTGAATCAGCTGATTGCATGGCTGAAAGCAGGGGGACCGCGTAGCGCCCGGGTTGACAGAGTTCTTGCCGAACCGCATCAGCCCGGCAGGGAATGGACAAACTTCGGCATTCGCTATTAGATGCACTTCACCGGTTTTGGCAAACCAGCGATCTTTGTCGCCTGTTTAGCTGGCCCTTTGGGAAACAGGCGGTACAAATAGCGACTATTGCCTTTCTCTTCGCCAAATTTATTCGCCATCGCTTTTACCAGCATGCGAATAGCGGGAGAGGTATTGAATTCTAGGTAAAATTCACGCACAAAGCGCACCACTTCCCAGTGCTCAGGAGAGAGAGCTATGTTCTCTTTCTCAGCAATGATAGACGCTAAGGTTTCGCTCCACAGCGTAGTGTCTTTTAGATAGCCTTCGCTATCGGTTTCGATTTCTTTACCTTCAAAGATCAACATAATTTTTAGCAGCGTTAGTCAACAACGGCGGGAGTGTAGCAAAAAACAAAGCCCCGCATAAGCGGGGCTAATGGGGAATCAGGCTTGTTTAATCGCGGTTAGCGAAACCCAGAATACTCAACAGGCTGACAAAGATGTTGTACAGCGACACATACAGACTGACTGTGGCGCGGATGTAGTTGGTTTCACCACCGTGGATGATATTGCTGGTTTCATACAGGATAGCGCCACTTGAAATCAGGATAAATACGGCGCTGATAGCCAGATGCAACGCTGGCAACTGCAAGAAAATATTCGCGACCATCCCGATCAGCACCACCACCACGCCCGCCATCAGCATGCCGCCGAGGAAAGACATATCCTTGCGTGTCGTTAACACGTAGGCGGAACAGCAGAAAAAGACCAATGCGGTGCCGCCGAGAGCCAGGCCAATCAGATCTCCCATCCCTGCTGAGAGATAAGCATTAAGCATTGGCCCCAGGATATAACCGAGGAAACCAGTGAACGCGAACGCAGCCAGGATACCGGTTGGTTTGTTCGCCAGCTTATAGGTCAGGAACATTAAACCGTACATCCCAACCAGCGTCAGGATCAGGCCCGGAGAAGGCAACATTAATACGGTACTGGCGGTCGCCGTAATTGCGGAAAACGCCAGCGTTAAGCTTAAAAGGAAATAGGTGTTACGCAGGACTTTGTGCGTACTTAGCAGGGAAGTACGGTCACGCGATGAAGTAATAATACGATCCATGAGTCACTCTCTTATGACAGATGTAATTGATTGCAGAGTCTAAAAAAGTCTCGCTTGCTGACAAAGTTGTTTTACCCATCTTTACTCATAAAACCTCGGTGCTGACACAGTGTTTCGTGCGCAGAAATGCGTGCTACTCAGCATAAAGGGATAAATGTGAGACAGATCCATATTGGTGTCTTATATGTCACTGAAATCTATTGCTATATAACTATTGGGGCGCTAAGAGTGTAATCGCGTCGTGACAATGTACATTACTAAGGCGAAAGGACATGAAACCACAAACACGTAACCACATTGCACTTTCATTATTGACTATCGGCATTCTGAGCGCATGTTCCGGCGCGTTTGCAGCGACGGTACCCGCAGGAACTACGCTTGCTGAAAAACAGGAGTTGGTGCGTAACAATGGCAGCGAGCCTGCATCGCTGGATCCACATAAAGTGGAAAGTGACGTCGAGTTCAACATTATTAGCGATATTTTCGACGGGTTGGTCGCAGTTAAGGCAGATGGAACCATTGAACCCCGGCTGGCGGAAAAATGGGAAAATAAAGATAACACGGTCTGGATTTTCCACTTACGCCCGGGGATCACATGGTCGGATGGTACGGCGATCACGGCAAAAGATGTGGTCTGGAGCTGGCAACGTTTAGTCGATCCGAAAACGGCATCCCCCTATGCCAGCTATCCTGGAAATATGCATATCGTTAATGCTGCTGATATCGCTCAAGGTAAAAAAACACCTGATACGCTTGGGGTGAAGGCGTTAGATGATTCAACACTGGAAGTCACGTTGACACAACCCACGGCATCCTTTCTGCCGATGCTGGCGCACCCATCTTTGGTTCCGGTAGACAGCGTATTGATCAATCGATTTGGTGATAAATGGACAAAGCCGGAACATATAGTAACGAGCGGTGCCTATAAGATTACCGATTGGGTCGTTAATGAACGCATTGTCGCCCAGCGCAATACTCGCTACTGGGATAATAAAGCGACAGTGATTAATAAAGTCACTTATCTTCCTATCAATGCCGAAACGGCGGACATTAACCGTTATAAAGCTGGCGAGATTGATATCACATACACCATTCCTGTGAACCAGTTTGCGCAGTTAAAGAAAACGTTAGGCGATCAGGTGCGTGTCGCTCCGCAACTGGCGACCTATTATTACGAGTTTAATACCACTAAGCCGCCATTTAACGATCCTCGAGTACGTCGCGCACTCAATATGGCTCTGGATAAAGATGTCATCGCGGATAAGGTAATGGCACAGGGGCAGCGTCCTGCATGGGTAGTTAGCCAGCCGGAAATTGGTGGTGTGAAAATAGCTTCACCAGATTACGCGTCATGGCCGAGGGAAAAACGACTCGCTGAAGCGAAAAAACTTCTCAATGAAGCTGGTTTCAATGATGAGCACCCATTGAGCTTCAGCCTTCTGTATAACACGATGGAAACACATCAGCGGATCGCGATTGCTGCCAGTTCAATGTGGCAGAAAAATCTTGGTGTTAATGCAAAGCTACAAAATCAGGAGTGGAAAACCATGCTTGATACCATGCATACGGGTAATTTCGATGTGGTACGGCATGCATGGATTGCAGACTATGCTGATGCCGCCACTTTCCTCAATAATTTCCGTACCGGCGACAGTGAAAACACGAGTAAATATAGCAATCCAGCGTATGACGAAGCACTGAAGAGTGCAGCGAAAGCGAAGGATATTGCCGAACGCGGTAAATATTACCAGCAAGCAGAAGACATACTTGGCGAGGACGTTCCCGCTATCCCGGTTTACCACTATGTTCGTACACATCTGGTGAAGCCTTGGGTTGGCGGGTTTGCGCCCGATAGCCTGGGTGTATACCTGACAAAAGATTTATACATTAAGCAACACTGATCTGAGATGCGCTGAATAAACGATCATTGTGCTGGTATTTCAATCTAACAGCGCGGTTTTGATGGTTTTTCAGGCAAACAAACATTCCCGGGCTTTACATGAGACTCGAGGATGTTTATAGTGCGCCTCACACCGGAAGTGTGGCCGAGCGGTTGAAGGCACCGGTCTTGAAAACCGGCGACCCGAAAGGGTTCCAGAGTTCGAATCTCTGCGCTTCCGCCAAATATAAAGCCCCAGCTTACTTCGTAAGCTGGGGCTTTTTTATTTCGAGAAAATCAACGCTGGTTGCATTCAGCACTTACTCTAAGTTCGCGGGTAGAGTAATGCGTGAATTCCATTGACGCTCAATCAGTTCTACCGTTTTTATTCAAAGTAGAAGCAGGGGAGGACTGGTTTGGTCGTCCCCATCATGCAAATTTGATGACACTCATTAACCGCTTCTAACGGCTGCAAAAGAAAAGCGGCCGTTTTCCAATGGTGAAAAGGAATCCTTGCGATCCCTGGGGATGGATTGAATAGGTGATACTTTTATCAGGATAAACGTAAAAACCGGGCAAAAGAGTAGCGATGACTTTATCCGGTAAGGTTTCTAAACTATCGATTTTGTTTATCCCGGATGACAGAAAATTGTAGGTACCGTGATTTTCGGTCCAGGTAAAGGATATATCTCTGCGTATGGTCCCTTCTGGGTGAGAGTTTTCAAGGTAACTTCCGCTTACTGAAACGATGCCATTTCTTTTCTCTTTATTGTACATAAAATCGAAAGTAATGTTGGCTTGTGTTTCTTTATGAAAAACGATCATGGAAGCACTGCAACTTTCAGCACTTCTGTTTTTTATAAGCAATGAGTAATAAAAAAATCCCGCTACAATCCCTACACTTATAAAAAACAGGCTTAGAAAGAATATTGCTTTTTTAGTCACCGTTTACTCCCCTGATTAAAAGTGAAATGCACCTTGGTGATGATGTTGTCGAAAATTTATTCTTGCAGACTAAAGCAGCGAGAGATGGCGAGGTAGGTGAAGTTGGGAAATAGACCCAGGGGTAATTTTTACAATTCAAACCAGAGTCTTTAATAAGAGATTTATATTTCATGTAATATTCATTGTTGTCATGGCTATCATCTTTAGTGTAAAAATGGCAACCATCTTCCTTTTCAATGAACGTATAACTTTCAAAAAAAGCAGCATCGTTACTAATGTTCCATGTCAGGTAAACGACGAGCAGGCCTGCAATAAATGAGGCTGAAGCAGCAAAAACTCCATTTGAGGTTGCAAACGACTTCTTTTTCTTAATTGCACGAGTGCCTGTCTCAGCATAAAGATCTTGCTCGTTCAGTACATCATCCTTTGGATAATCAAGCTCTTCAGGAATGTTGTGAGTTGTTTGATAATTGGCAGTAGAAATAGCAAAAGGTGTAGCCGGTTCGTTATCGTTTCGTCTGGAGATTTTTACGCTGTCATCTATCTGAAAACCTTTCCGGGGAATGGTTGCAATAAGTCTTCTGTCTGTTTCACCTACGGCACGCAGCCCACGCCGAACAATAGATATATTCTGATAGAGCGTATTCGTTGGAACTAACATTCCTTCTTCTTCCCAAACTTTCTTAAAAAAATCTTGTTGCAGCACAATATCCGGAGATGCTTCAAGCAGTAAGAGAAGGCAACGGCTGGCTGGGGAGGTTAGAGTAACGTTCATTTCGGGATTATTTACCGATGACAGTCTTTTCATTCCCGGTCTGAATTCTATGTTGTCGTTGATAATCCAGTACATATATATTCCAATAGCAGCCAGAGGCTGAGTCCTTTATTAGCGATGTATGTAATAGGTTAAAATGTTATGTTATTAATTTCAGCACAACAATAGATGTATTGCTATGTTTTTTGCAACAATTAATGCCGTCTTCTTGCGAATTTTAGCGTAGGTCGATTAATAATGGGTGCTATTGATGCTTACATTAAAAAATGCTTGATATTTAGGTGGATGCATCTTTGATTGTTGGTTGTTATATATCTTAAATTAACTTTTGTTGATTTAAGGTCCCATTTAAGATGATGGGGGTAATACATTTTTCTGGTGAGAATATATATTTATACGATATATGATTGTTTGATGCTAATGGAGTAGCGATTCATAATGCGGTGCTTAAGGCAGACGGGGAAAGCCGCTACGGAAGAGGTTTTTTAGCGTTATATTAGAAACGAAACTGGTTGTCGAAGGCATCAATGATGTTCTTGATGATATTAAGGGTTAATTAATTCAAAACATAATTAATGATTATACATTGTGTCAATAATGTCGCCACGTTAAAAATATTTTATTTTTAACGAATGTTCTTTTTTGATCTTTAAGAATAATTAAGTTGTTTTGGCTGTTGTTATGAAGATAATTATACGTGTTAGCCGTTCTTGTAGTTTTAATTTTCTAGAGGTAATGAAAATCAAATTTTACTTTTTAGCTTTCATTTTGCTATGTAGTATTCGTGCACATGCTGATACTCAGCTGGAACGACTAGCCAAAGATCAGAAAAAAAATGATAATAACATCGCCCAGGAAAATCAGATTGATAAAAAAGATGTTTTCTCTAAGCTTAAAGACAAAAACATTATCGAATTTGAATTACCCTCTGAAAAAGGCTGTTACCCTATATCAGAACTTATCTTAGAAAACGAATTTTTGGATAATAAAACCATTCGAAATATAAAAGATGAGGTCTCGAACAGTTGTCTTGGGACGAAAGGTATTGAGTATATTGCGACCTATTTGCAGGATTATTATATAAAGGCTGGATATGTAACAACACGAGTGGATATCCCAGTACAAAATGTAAAGGCAAAAAAATTACAGCTGAAAATTTTAGCAGGAAGGATCGATAAAGTGATCATTGAAAATGACGATATCAGAAGTTGGATCCTGCCTTTTACATCAGGTGATATTCTTAATCTGCGAGATATTGAACAAGGGCTGGAGAACTTACAGAAGGTGCCTGGTGTTGATGTAAAGATTAATATCGTGCCTGGAAGTCGCTACGGCCGTAGCGATATTGTTATCAATACTAATCGTACAAAATTATGGAATATCAGAACGACATACAACGACTGGGGCGACAGAAGCACAGGAAAGATACTTACTGGTATTTCAGGCTATTTGTACAACTCTGCAAAGCTTGGCGATCTTTTCTATTTGTCTGGTACCAGCAGTACAACAGGTCAATATAAAAGCATCAGTGCTTTTTATAGCTTACCAGTAGGTTTTTGGGATTATGAACTTTTCTACAGTAGTAGTATGTCTCGCCAGCGTGTTGGGCTGAGTTATTGGGATTTAGACTATGAAGGAAAAAATCAATACCTTAGTTTGAAAGGAACCCGAACTCTTTTCCGCAACATGGATAAAAAAATAACAGGGAATATAGAATTATTAAGGCGTAAATCTACCTATCAATTAGGTGGCGTAGATTTAGCACTGCAAGAACGAGATATGAGCAATCTGCGCCTTGGACTAACTTTTAAAAAAAATTTCCAGGATGCGACACTAGACTCCTCCATTAGCTGGCAACGTTTTATGACTTGGCTGGGTGGTGAAAAAACGCCGGATATGGTGTCAGGGGACGTGAGTACGGAAAGCCAAATTTTTAATCTGACTACAAATTATGTGAAATGGTTCAACGGTGAGTATTTACACTATTATTATGAATTGAATATGGGGGCTCAATTTTCGCCAGCGCCGTTAACATTACAAGATCAATTTACAATAGGTAATCGTTGGAACGTTAGAGGGTTTGAAACCAGCACAGGATTAGATGGCAATAAAGGGTACTATATTCAGAATACATTACATTTCCTTATCGGGAATTACAGTTCTGAGTTATATATAGGCGCGGATTATGGTCAGATTTCTGGTGAAATATACCCACAAAATACTTTTGATGGGAAAAGGATAGTTGGAACAATTCTTGGGATTAAAGGAACAGTTAAATCACTCGGGTATGATATCTCTTTATCAGTTCCCTTAATGTACCCGACTGGTCTCGTTGAAGATCAATTTATATCTAATTTTAATGTAACTTATCAACTGTAATCTTATGATAAATTTAGGGATAAGTATCGGTACTGATATCGTTGAAGTGGAACGGATCACTAACGCGATTAACAATGGCGGCAAGTTTTTTTTACAACGCGTATTTACAAAAAAAGAGATAATGAAAATTAATGCAAATGAACCGGATTTTGAAAGGGCAACCGGATTTTGGGCCGCTAAAGAATCAATTGTTAAAGCGCTTGGTTGTGGGTTTCGGAATGGGGTGTGCTTTAAAGATATTGAGATAAATCATGATGAATTTGGCTGCCCCTCTTTTTTATTTACTGGGAGATTGGGTGAGGTAATAAAGGAAAACGGTGTTATTAATGTGTCACTTAGCATATCGCATTGTCGCACTCATGCCGTAGCAGTATCTCTTGTTAACTCAATTGCGTGTAATGGAAATGTATAAATATAATGATCTAAAAGGCAAAACAGTTTTAATATCAGGAGCCAGTGGCGACATCGGCATTGCCATCTGCGAAAAATTTCTGGAACAAGGGTGTGAAGTTTATGCATTGTATAATACAAATGCGGATCGTTTAGACAATTTAAAAGAAACTAACCCCGCAGGGCAAAGATTAAATATATTGCAATGTGATATAGCTGATTCTGAAAAGGTGGCTATATTAATGGAATATTTTAATGCTAAAGTCACAAAGATTGATGTATTAGTGAATAACGCAGGCATTGTTAAAGACAGTCTTTTTGCCTCAATGACTTTTGAGGATTTTAGTACTGTTATAGATACAAATATGCTGAGCACTTTCAGATTAACGAAGGAAGCTTTAATGCTGCTGCGATGTTCTGAAACTCCAGCGATTATCAATGTTTCTTCTATAGCAGCAGTAATTCCAAGTATAGGTCAGGTCAATTACAGTGCTTCAAAAGGCGCTTTGCTCGGTTTTACCAGAACATTAGCCGCAGAATTAGCTCCTCGGGGTGTGCGAGTGAATGCTGTTGCTCCTGGAATGATTGAATCGAGGATGGTAAAGAAAGTTTCTCGTACCGTAGTGCGCGAGGTAACGAACTCAATCCCTTTGAAGCGTCTGGGAAAGTGTCAGGAAGTGGCGAATACAATTGTTTTTTTAAGTTCTTCTGCTGCCAGTTATATTGTTGGCCAGACCATCGTGATCGATGGCGGTCTGGTAATGCGGTGATTTATGTCCAGATATTCTATTCCTTCTAAAATTTTTCTTGAGATGGGCGGGTGGCGACAGCCCTTACTAATGGTCGACAGAATCGATGATTATAAATATGGGGAAAATGGGTATGTGCAGATCGTAAAACATATTACATATAACGAACCCTATTTACTTGGCCACTTTCCTGATGACCCTATCATGCCCGGTGTTCTTATTGCAGAGATATTTGGTCAGGCAAGTGAGTATTTTTCATTTATTACTGATGTATGCGATATTTATTTTGAAAAGTTTGGCATCGAATTGAAAAACTTACGAGATATTTATGCGAAGATCCATCAGCAAGAATTGTTGGATATTATCAGGGCAAGGCGCTCACAAGTGCGCGGCGTATTAGCAGCACAGAATTTAAAGTTTAAAGATATTGCTTATCCAGGCGATACGATTGAGGTTACAAGCAAGTTGGCGTTTTCAGATCCAACTGGATTTATGCACTATTCCGTGACGGCTAACGTTGGTAAAAAATTGATTAGCCAAGGAACAATAATTAACTACCGTGAAGCGAAATATACCATTAATGGAACATAAGCAATGACAACTATGCATGATAATATCCAGGAGCGTAAAGATGTACTTTTCACAATTAAAACGGAAATCATCCAACGATTGAATATTCAACGAGATGAAACGCAAATTGATGACGATACGCCATTATTTGGTAACGGCTTAAAGTTGGATTCAGTAGACGCGACCGAAATTATTGTTTTGCTTGATAAGGTCTTTGATATACAAGTAAGTGAAGGAGACGATCCTTCTTATATGCGTAGCATTAATAATTTGGCAACATTTGTTATTACAAAAAAACGTGCCTGACCTTTTGAACAATTTACCTGAAGAGGTTTTATGAAGTCTCTTAATGACTTGCATTTGGAAAACAATGCCAGAATGGGCATTTATAATAAGCGCACAGTTCCTGTAGCATATCATGATCTCGCCATTGAATATAAAGCAGTCAGAGAAAATGCACTGCTTGTCGATTATTCACATATGGCTATCGTTAGCGTAATGGGAGATGATGCATGGGCTTTGGTAAATCATATGGCCTCAGCTGATATCTCAATTATTCGCGATGAGCAAGGTATCTATTCGTTGGTATTAAATGAGGATGGTACCATCCGCGGGGACATATATGTTCTCTGTACCCCGGACGGTTATTACATCCTTTCAGAAAACATCCCGGCACCGGAGTTAATTGAGCGCCTTACATCAATTTTAGAGAGCGATGAAGCACACGATATTGTTGAACGCCCGGAGATTAAGTCTATGGCAGATAGCGGTTGGGGCGCTATTATGCTGGAAGGGCCTTACTCCTGGGAAGTTATGTCAGAAATATATGGCTACGACATTATTGGCTTACCTTACTTTGAGTACATTAATGAGGCCGATGACCTGATTATTTTCCGCTGTGGGAAGCATGGCGAATTTGCGTATATGGCCATTGGCCAGGAGGCTTCCCTGGTAAAATTATGGGAAACCATCCTTTCAATTGGTGAAAAATACGAATTAAAAACAGGTGGCATCCAATACCAGGATATTGTTCGTCTTGAGAATACCGGATGGGATGAAAGTCTTTTTTCCGGCTATAGCCAAAACCCGATTGAGTTGCAAATGCAGTGGGCAATTCAATACGATAAAGAAAATTTTATTGGCAAGTCAGTGATTGAGCCACAGTCCCATAATCTGGCTGAGCGTAAACTCATTGGTATGCTCCCGACTGCAGAGTGCAGTGGAATCAATTCTGATGATAAAGTTTTAGTAGAGGGGAAAGAGGTTGGCGTTATTGTAAAATCCGCTTTTTCCCCTGCGTTACAATCTTTTATCGCACTGGCTTTGATTGACAATGATTATGCTTTAGCGGATCTCCCAGGGTTTGAAATTTTAACGTCAGAAAAACATATTCCAGCGAGAACAAAAAGCGTACCTTTTTTATATAACTTAAGTATGCTCATCAATCCGGCTGAACATAGTTTTATTGATCCGTCAAAGTCAAAGCGAATTGTGTAATTCTAATAATTAAAACGAAAGTAAGGCGACAGGTATAAATATGTCGCTTTACTTTGGCTATTTATTATGAATACAAAGATTTTCTACTCCGGGGGATAGCGGTGAAAACGAACAGGAAACGCGTTGTAATTACAGGTATGGGGATTTTGTCATCCCTGGCCGAAACTATTGAAGATTTTAAACAGGCGCTCTTTGATAAAAAAAATGGTGTCGGCAACAGTGAGCGGTTTGCAACGTGGTTTGAAAATGCCCGTGCAGCTGAAGTCCTTCAGGAAATAGATTATTCAGAGCTCCCTGAAAATATTATCCACTCTTTGGATAATGCTGCATTATGGGCATACAAAGTGGGCAAGGATGCGCTGACCCAGGCCGGGCTTATTGGTAATAAAGCCTGCCTTGATGAGACAGGATTAATTGTCGGCGTTTCTTCCGCCGGAACTGAAGCGTTTCTGCCAATTTTTGAGCAGAGAATGGATGATTTCTCGCTCCGCAAGGCTATTTATTCGGGGGGATTTTCTTCCTGCTGCTCAAGTGTTTCGACACTCTTAGGTCTCAAAGGTGGCGGGGAGTTGGTGGCAACGGCCTGTACAGCCAGCCCTAACGCGATCGGTATGGCTTTTGACTATATCCAAAATGGTAAAAGTAAGACCATGCTGGCTGTCGGTACAGAACCTATCTACCTGCCAACGTTTGCTGGGTTTTACGCATTGAACGTGATGCATCCCAGCACCTGCACTCCCTTTTCAGGTCAGTCTGGCATGTCTATCGGTGAAGGTGCTGGTGCGATGGTACTGGAGGATTATGAACATGCCATCGCACGCGGAGCCAAAATTTACGGTGAAATTCTCTCTTACGCAACCTCCTGCGATGCTTACCACGAAACGGGTCCGGACCCGCGAGCCAGTGGAGCGGTACAGGTCATGCTTAAAGCCATGGAGAATGCTGGTGTAAAACCGGAACAAATTGATTACGTCAATGCACACGGTACGGGTACAGAAGCGAATGACCGTATTGAAACGCTGGCGATGAAGAAAGTGTTTCCTGATAACGATCATTTGCTTGTCAGTTCAACAAAATCTTATTTCGGCCATAACATTGGTGCTGCAGGCATTGTTGAGCTTATCGCTTGTCTGGTAACGCTGCCTGAAAATAAAGTTTTACCGACTCTCAATTTCTCAATTGCGCGCCCAAATTGCGACCTGGACTATGTCGCTAATGAGTTTCGAGAAAAAGAAATTAATATTTTTATGAAAAATAACTATGCATTTGGTGGAAATAACTGCTGCATGGTGGTGAGTACAAAACCAGGGACAGTGCCGGTCAGTCAATATGACAGTAAGCGTGTGGCTATTACTGGCGTAGGAGCTGTAACGGCGATTGGTCACACGGTTAATGATATTTTGCGCAATGTCTGGCAAAAAAATCACGTACCCGTGTTAGGTGGTGTCACGTTTCCTGATGACACCCTGGCAGAAGCGCGGGAATTACTGAGAGTGCTGGTTGCCACAAATCAACTCGAAGAAATTTTTGGCGATGAAGCTGCCATGAGCACCGGAACGTTTCCGGAACAGGAGCCGGATTTTAAAACCTTTCAGATCATGGGGCTGGAGCCGCGTAAACATCTGCGCCGTTTTGATGCCCGAAAGGCAACGCGTGGCGGGACGTTTGCGCTTGTTGCGCTGTCTGAATCGTTGAATATGGCGAAACGTAAAATAAAACGTGATGGCGAAGAGCTCGGTATGATCATGGGGATGTCTCGTGGCCCTCAGGAGACAACCTATAAATATTTGCAGAGTCTGAAACCCGATCCGCGGAAAGTCAGCACCTCTGAGTTTCCTGGCTCGCTAATGAATTCGATCGCCACTTTCTGCGGCATTTCTGAAGGCATTAAAGGCTATACCACCACACTTGCTACCGGCGAGAATGCGGCGCTCGGCGCATTAACTTATGGTTATGAGATTATCCGGCAAAACCTGCAACCCCATGTGATAGTGGGCGGCGCTGATGAATATTTCCCCTCACTGTCTCTTTATATGGATGCGCTAACACAGAAAATCCATATGACTTCTGATGTCAATGATTATCAAATCTATGGCGAGGAGCCAAAGGGATTCATTCCCGGCGAAGGTGCGTGCATGTTATTACTGGAAGACCCGGATGCGGCAGTTGCGCGTGGTGCCGAGGTGATGGCAGAAATTGCTGGCTACGGTAAATCCAGCAGTAATAGCTACTTTGATGCATCGTTATTGAGTGAAAAATCGTCAGCAATGTCTCTGGCAATTGAGCGCGCACTTGATGATGCCGGTGTCAGTGCAGCAGATATCGATTTGGTTTGCGGCACCAGTAATGGCAGTAAAGAAAATTCGCAAATTGAAATCGACGCTATCTACAGCATCTTCCAGAAAGAGAATCCACGGGTTCCGGTCGTTAACTATAACGCTTATTTCGGGTTCGTTGCTTCATCTGCCGGGTTGCTCAATCTTTTAGTTGTCATTGATTGTATTAAAAAGCAATCAGTGCCGGCCATTCCTTATACGCAAGCGTTCTTCGACTCACGTATAAACTTCGTACGGAGTCCTCAAAATTTAACGCTTAAGCATGTGTTGCTGGTTGGGGCAACAGAAGGTGGAAACTATTATGCATTTGTGATTAAGGAATAGTGCAATGGATAATGCGGCTATCATTGCAGGCTACAGTCTACATTTACCCTTTGCTGAAAATTATAGTGAATTAATAAATAATCTTCGTGCTGGTAAGCGTGTTAATGAAACTTATTGGTTTGCTTCTGAAGAAGTAGCGCTGAAATGTGGGTTTAAAGCGAATAAGCGCGTCGCAAAGCTGGAGCAAAGAGATGATAGCCCATTAGCGTTACTATATCGATTAATCGATGATGCACTGGCACGGGCTAATCTTGACAAAAGCGCGCTTACAGGTGAAAGGGTAAGGGTATATTTAACCGGGTTAGGGCCACGTGTTGATGGCATAGACTATAAATCCTTTTATGACCATAATGATGTTGAGGATCTAAAATGTTCACCATCAATAAGCCGTCTTCATGCTAAAAATATGTCGCAGGACGAACTTTCCTATAATATTGCGCATAAATATGGATTAAACTATCTTCCGCCTAATTTACATTGCACAAGTAATTCATCATTAACTGCGGTTCATCTTGGTTGCCAGGCGATTGATAGTGACGGGGCAGATCTTGTTTGCGTAATTAATTGTTCAAAAATTAAAACGCAGGATATCTGGTTTCTTGAAAACCAATCAATGCTTGATAGCGAATCAGTACAGCCATTTGGTCAAAACAGTAGATCAGTTTTATTTTCAGAGGGGTTCAGCGTCATATTACTTGAGAGCAAAAAACATCGGCAGGCCAGAGGATTAAACGGTGGGGTGCGGCTCAAATCTGCATATGCGCAAATTAGCGCGAGCCGCAGTAATGATTCAGCCTGGTTAAGCTCTAATATTATTAAAGTAATCAGTAAAATATTAGATGAAGCAAATATTGGTCTCGGTGACTTATGCGCAATTATTCCTCATGGCAATGGTTCGTTAAACAGTGATAAAGCAGAAGCCAAAGCAATCGCAATGCTTTCAGACAAGCAACCTGTTCCTGTTCTCGCTTATAAAGGACAACTGGGTTACACCACAACAGGCTCAGGGATCGTCGATTTGATTATTGGTGAACATTCCCTCCGCCAATGCGAATTACTTACTCCGGTAAGTAACGATGACATTATTGAAGAGATAGCAAGTCAGCTGTTGACGGACATCGGCGCCATTAAACATGAAAAAAAACATTTGCTGAAGACGGGGCTTGGTGTTGATGGGTCAATTATCGGTGTTGTCATGTCAGATACCCGTGTTTGAGATTTGTAGATATGAAAAATGAGATATATCTGTCGTCATTTTCACTTTTGGAACCAGACGATAAGTTCTATTTTTATGCACCTCACTGGTTAAATGCCTGGGAATCGCACTTGTATAATCAGGCTCTTAAATCTACTTCCGCAAGCGGCTGGGCATTTAAGCGATTCGGCACTGATAAAGAAACTTATGCGCGGGAAATGATACGTAAACCGCGTTATATGGATTATATAGAATCCATGGAGCAAGCTGCTGATGTTGCATTACAGCAGATGACCCCAAGAGATCGTATGTTATTGCTTAAGTCGCGTACTGCTTTTATTTATATTGATGCATGGGGAGAATCATCTGTTTTTGAAAATATTACCAGCGCGCTGCATACTTCGATGATTGATACGTTGCCTAAAAACATATTAAAGAAATTCTCTATCAAAAACGTAACGTGCAAAGTTCGTGGGGAGAAATTTGCATTAGTACAGGCGATGCAACTGGCACAAGATTATCTACACTGGAAAGTTTTCGATTTTGTCGTGATATGCGGAGCATACAGAGCGATCCCTGTATTGGTTTTTTCGGATGAAGATATTTTTGGTATGAAAGGTGGCGCTAAATCGAAGCAAAAAAATGGCATGCAACTCTCTGTTGAACGGACAGGATGTTTTATTTTTAGTTTGCGCGAAAGTGCACTAAGAGTGAGTGGCGGTAATTATGTCGCTAACAATAATATTGATGACATTCAACGTGAGATGATGAAGGACCTGTCGGAAGGTGATTTGCTTACCATTTCGGCCAGGAAAGATAATATTATGCGAATAACGCAGCAAACTGGCATTGATTTTATCGATCTGAACGATATTTATGGGGCGAGTGGTTGTCTTACACCTGCGCTGAGTTGGGAATATCTACTAAATAACAAGGGTCTTTCAAAAAAAATGCGCACAATATTAGCTGATAATTTCGGCGGGTATAGTTATTTTGATACCTGTTTTCGGCGGAGTTGTGATTGATGAGCAACACAATAAAAGAAGTTCCAGCAATATTTATGCAGGATATTTATAAGCATTTTGGTTCTGGTGAAAATAAGGTTGATGCGCTTAAAAATATTAACCTTGAAATTAATAAAGGTGAGTTTGTGGCGCTGTGTGGGCCTTCCGGTAGTGGGAAAAGCACGTTGCTCAATATCCTTTCTGGCATCGATACGCCATCCGGGGGGACTGTCATGTTTCTTAATCATGTTCTTAATGAAATGCCCGAAAAACAGTTGGCGTATGTACGAAGCAAGTACTTAGGATTTATTTTCCAGTTTTTTAACCTCATTCCGGTACTCAGTGTTTTTGATAACGTTTTTTATCCACTTATTCTGAATGCACATTTCAATAAGAAAGAAGCAAAAGAGCGCGCTTTACATTTCCTGGACAGCGTGGGGCTCGGCCATTTAGTTGATCGCAAACCTGGTCAATTATCGGGAGGGCAGCAGCAGCGCGTTGCGATCGCCCGCGCGCTTGCGCATGATCCCAAAGTCGTTGTCGCCGATGAACCGACCGGCAATCTGGACTTAACGACAGGGGAAGCCATTTTAGATTTGTTAATGAAAATAAATCAGCAGACCGGTACCACATTTGTTATTTCCACGCATTCAACCCAGCTTAGAGACAGGGCCGGGAGGGTAATTGAAATTAAAGATGGAGTGTTAGTACATGGCTCAGGTGCATAAGTATTATTGGCCACTCTGGGTGGGGTTGGCCTGTACGGTGGTAGCGAATAGTGCTGATGCGATGACCGCTCCGGAGGTCGATAAAGTGATACAGCACGGCCTTCCTGAGCAATCCGATGCGTTAGCGAAAACGACACAGGCGCTTTTTCAGGAGTTTGAAAAAACGAAGAACGTTACATCGCTGATTTTTTATTCCTATGGAATGTTGCGCCAGGCGAATCATTTTTCGGCTGTTAATGATTTCATCCATGCTTCGGAATATGCGAAAACGGGCTTTTTTTATCTTGATGAAGCAGTAGATACACATGAAGAAAATCCCCGTATTAGATATCTACGCGCGCGCATCGACGCGTATTTACCTGCTGTCATAGGGCGTTGCGTGGTAACACTCGATGATACCGAGCGGTTATTAAGGGGAAAAAATGTTTTCGACAAAGATATTGTAAATCATATCGAGTATATGCGTTATAGAGCCCTGGTGAGTTGCAATCAGCCTCAGCAGGCTGAATTGCTAATGAAAAAAATAAAGGCGAAAAGTTCTGGGGATGCGAAGTACCTGAATACTAAATTCCACACTGAACCAGAGTGGGATATGAATGAAGTTACCCAGGTTGTTATTCCATTACTCAAAGGTGAGTAAATCTGCATGCATATACCTTTAATGAATATAGCTGTTGTTGTGATAATCTGTTTTGTCCTTTATTGTCTGCTTTTTAAATTCAGGGATGCAAAGTTTTCTTTTTTGAATTTGTTCCGGCATAAAAAAAGAACACTTTCAACAATGATTGCCATAATGCTGGGTGGTGTGTCTATTTTTTTATATGGTGGGTTTATTGACTATTCTTTTTGGATTTTGAAGGAGCAGACAATTCGAACAAATATCGGACACGTACAGATCTATAATCCAAAATATTTTGAGACATCCAATAAAAGCCGCAGCCTGATTGCAGATTATGCAAACCTGAAAAAAAAAATCCTCAGCGATCATGAGTTATCTGATGATATTTCAACTATTTCAGGACAACTGGAGTTTAGCGGCGTTGTATCACAATACGAAAATGAAACCTCCAGTTTTTTTTCAGGGTTTGGTGTGGAACCATTGCCATCATTAAAGCTCGGTTCATTCGATAAAATTATTTCTGGGAGTGATTTATCGCGAGTGAAAACCAATGAAGTTACCCTCGGGGAAGGACTTGCCGCAACGCTAAATGCGAATTACGGTGACTGGCTTGATATAATGACAGTCAACACCCATGGTGGTCAGGGCGCACTTTCATTGAAATTACGTGGCATCTTTTCCTCAGGAATTAAAGATTATGATGATGTTGCGATGAAAATGCCTTTGGCGACAGCACAAAAATTGATGGGTTCAGATGGTGTAAGTAAAGTATTAATCTTACTTAAAAAAGATAATACAGATCTTTTTATTAAAAATTTGCGGCATTTTATTGATGAACATCATTTGCCATTGATCGTTAAAAGTTGGAAAGATACTTCTATTTTTTATCAGCAAGTGGAGGGGTTACTCTCTGGTATTTATTTCTTCATTAAGCTTATCGTGGTCCTCATCGTAATATTTATGATCAGTAATGCGATGACGATGAATATTATAGAGCGTACACGAGAAATCACCACGCTACGGGCTATAGGTTTACAGCCATTTCATGTTTCGCGGTTATTCCTGCTGGAAGGCATATATATTGGGATCCTCGGTGCGATAGGTAGTCTTGCCATCGGCTTTATTCTAGCAGGTATCATTAATCTACATGGTATTGCCATGCCTCCCTCTCCCGGGCAAACGCAAGGTTATACTGCTTTCATTAAAACTAATAACGCCGAGTTGATATGGCTAACGTTTGTATTACCTGTGCTAACCTCCTCGTTAGCGTCAATATTACCTGCGTTACGAGCATCCCGGTTAAATATATCAGATGCATTTAAATTTTCTTAAGGTTGAGTATGATTGGTGCCGCTAGTTTTCGAACCATTATTGTGTCTGTTTTTTTTATGATGGCAAATGCCAGTGCGATAGCTGCGGTCGGTGCGCTGGATATTATTCGGCGAGCTGACGAAATTCGCTCACCCAATAAACCTTTTCGATATACCGTTACAGTGCTTGAGTACAAAGATGGTGTAGAAAAAGAAGAAAATAAACAGATCCTTGATATCTCGATGCGATTTATGAAGCCTGAAAAAGGAATGCCGGCTGATGCTCGCTCATTAGCTCGGTTTATTTATCCGCCAAGGGATAAGGGTAATATCATGCTATCTGATTGGTATGATCTTTGGTTTTATACGCCAACCCTTCGACGACCTATACCTATATCGAGAGAACAAAGATTGGTCGGACAGATTTCAAATGGTGACGTAATCGTGACCAACTTTGAATATTCCTATAGCGCAACGCTGACGGAAGATAGGCCCTGCGGGGAATCGATCTGCTACGAACTCGTCTTACTGCGTAAATCGGATGCAGTGACATACCCAAAAATTATCTATCTGGTTGAAAAAGAAAATTATCACCCATATCAGGCATCTTATTATTCGATGGACGATAGACTGCTTAAAACAGTCCAGTACCAAAATTTTCAAATGGTACTGGGGGAAATGCGACCAATGAAAATCATTGTGCGAGATGCAAAGCATAGTAAAGGTTATTCTGTTATGGAGTACAGCGATGTCAGGTTCGAGTCTTTACCGGAATCTAACTTTACCCGGGAATATATCCAGCGAGGTGTTAAGTGAGTTGCCGCATAAATCTGGTGACTTTGTCATTCATATTGTTACCTGTTAGTCTCTCTGCAAATTGTCTTTCTGGTTCAGATATACAAAAAAAAGCTGATGTCACACTATCGTTACAAGGCTCTTATACAAAAAAGAAACCATCGATATGGAATATTGAAGGTAAGAACGCCTATGTAAAAGATAATGTTAATAATAGCGCAGGTGTGAAATTCGGCAGTGATTGTTCGCTTATAGAGGAACGGCTCAATTTAGATCTATCACTTTATGGATTAACTTATTATCCATGGCGAGCACCTGGTAAGTTTGATAAGGATAACCATCGTTCACGAATGCTACTGAATCAGGTTAAACTTACGTTTATAGCCTCTGACAACATTCGTCTGGAAGTCGGTAAGCTCAGAGATAAACCGGGTATTTTCTTTCTTAAATCGCCATCGGCTCTGCTAACTAATTACTATGCGGGATTCAAAAATGACCGCCTTTATACTCCGGCAATGAAATCGGTTTATGCTGAATCATTTTGGGGAGCGAGCCTTATTCATGATACAAGGGATTACGGTCTGGCTTTCACTGTCGCACCTCGATTAGCACGAATAAATAAGCGCTATGAGTCGTCAGGCAATTGGTCTGCTGATCAACGCTCTAATTCCAGTGAACGCTATCTGTTAAGTTATACAGAATATCGTCTTAAAAATCATACGCCGTCAATTAATGTGATGTCAGGAGAATCTCGCTCTGTTGCTTTAGCTGACAGTTTTAATTACACACCACAATGGATTATCAATGCTGAGATTGCCTTGCACTCAGCCCAGCAATGGCGGCATTTTTCACAGCAAAGGGCTGCTGCGGTGCAAAATTACGTTTTTCCTTCTTCGCTCTATGCCACCGAAAATAAACAGGGTATTGAGTTGGCGATAGGGGGGCAGTACACAACCGATAACTTCAGTTTGTTTGGCATGGAATACTACTTTCAAAGCGAAGGATATTCCGCACGTGAGTGGCACCAGCAAATGAATTTTGTCGATTACCTCAATACCAAAAATCAGTATGCTGCATTAGATCAGGTGTTTGACGCGTATAAATACCTTATGGGGGCAGAAATTAGTAATGTTGCAAATAAAGGAAACCTACAGGGAAAACACTACATTAATGCGTATGCAAGTTTAGCTTTCAAAGGTGGCTCTAGCCTGCAACCTTATATTATTACCAATATGATGGATTACGGTTCGTTAGTAGGTGTGCACTACTCAACACCGCTTAATTATTTTGACGGAAAAGTGGAAGGTTATGCTGGTATGTTTTCAGCATTTGGCTCAAGAGATGCTGAATTCTCCCACTTTGGTAGAACGATTGGTTTGTATCTGGGGTTTGAATATCATTTATAAGGATATTATCTATGGATTTAAATAAGACTTCACAGCCTGTTGTTTTTCTTTTTGCTGGCCAGGGTAATCCTGTTATCGGTATGGGGGCAGATTTATGGAATATAAATCAAACAACATGTGCTATCTGGGATTGCGCCAGTGATATTTCGGGTATGGATATTAGGCGATTATGTCTAAAAGGACCAATGAATCGCTTGATCCAGACTACGGTACAACAAATTGCTGTAACCGCGATGAATATAACGCTCTACACCCTTTGTAAAGACAAACTTGGGGACATGCGCGTTACAGGTTCATGCGGGCATAGTGTCGGAGAATATAGCGCTCTTTATGCTGCCGGAGCAGTAACACTGGAAAATTTGTTCCGCCTGATCCATCTTCGTTCGCAGGTTATGGATGAGGTTAGTAAAAAATATAAAGGCTATATGTTGGCGGTAAGAGGCATAGATAATACCGCTCTCAGTCAAATGATTAATGAATCTGAGCTACCAATCGATATCAGTTGTGATAATAGCCACCGGCAACAAGTGGTTGGCGGAACGATAGCTGCTCTTAATGAGTTCTCACGTCAGCTCCGTGCTGCTGGCCATGAGCCTGTGAAGCTTGGCGTAAGCGGTGCCTGGCACACGCGTTTGATGGCCGAAGGCGTACCCTTAATGCGCAAATATCTGTCTGACGCTGAAATTTGCCCACCCCAGCACGATGTCGTCATGAATGTGACGGGGAGGGCAGAAACTGAACCAGTAAAGATCAAAGAAAACCTCTCCTTGCATTTGACACATACTGTTAAATGGGCGGATTCCATGTCGCTTTTTTTAGGAAATAAAAAACCGACCTTATTTATCGAAATTAGCCATAAAGCTTATCTTGGGAAAGTATTAATGGATTTTGTAAACTTTAAACCTGAGATGACATTGCATTGCAGGGGATTATTTTAAATATAATGGTGCTATTGTGATTCCAGACTATCTCAAATTTATACGCATTCAGGACAAAAAAATACTGCCGTTTCTCTTCATTGTCGTTTTTATTATGATTGGTTTTTATTGGAAGAATAATGGCTATAAATTTAATCAAAATGACACTTATTATCTCAGCGGTATTATGGGTATTTTATTCTTTAACTCAATTTATGAACTTAAAGCTTTTTGGGCATACAAATGCGTTACAAAAGCAATTGATTTCTCTTTTTTTTCTGGGAGTAAACTTAGCAAAACAGATGCATCGTTTTCTCACCCATTTATTGCCAGTATTTTATTTGCTGTCGTTTTTTGGTTAATCATATGGAGCAGTTTTTTAGTTCATCCAGCAATGTATGTACTGATTCCTTTGCTGGCAATTTCACCGATTTTTATTTACGGTGTGTTTCGGAACTTAAGGACCAGTTATATTAAGCAGGTAGCAACAGCAGCGGTTGAAAAGGTGAAGTATAAACACCTTTATCGCTATATTTTTGCCTATCTTTTACTTGGTGTCGCTTTAAATTTGCTGACGATTTCGCCTTTGAAACATGAGGCGGATTTTTCGCAGCGGGCAGGCGTTTTCTCTGCCAGGGTAGTGATCGCAATGTTTATTGCGTGTTGTATTGTTTTGACGATGAATCTGCTTTTTACACGGTTGTCGAAACGTTATATCTTTCTCGGTAGGTTGTTTTTAAAAGAAATTGATTTTTACTTTTCAGTTTCATTGCCATGGCCTGCATTCTATGAAAAACCTTTTTGGTTGAGAATTCTTTTGTTACTGCTCATAGAGTTTGTATGGATCATTTTCGTTAGTATGCTGCTGGCATGGTCCGGATGGCAACTCTGGTTTGAGATCTATTTTCTGATCTGTTTTTTACCTTGCATTGGCTTTAACTATTTGCACGTTTACGCGCTTTGGCATCGGGATTTTCTGATGGCGTGTGACATGTACTTCCGCTGGGGGACGATCGACAAACAGACTCATCTCTGGTGATAGAAATAAACCGCCTGTAGCATCTATATCACTACAGGCGGTAATAATCTTTTGCTTGCATGTTTTAAAAGCTGTAATCCAGTTCTCTTATACTGGTAGGTGAGGTGAAAAAAGTTGATGATTCTTCAAGTAGTTTATCCCTTATCAGAAGTAGGTCACTTATTTTTTTGCCTCCCAATTTTTTGCACGCCTTGTTGCGGTAAGCATAAACTCTTTTTGGCGGTATATTGAGTGTTTTAGCTATCAGGTGGATGTTTTTGCCTTTTAGTGATTCTTTGAGAATAATATTCTCGATATCACTGAGGTCACTCTCTTTGATCGAAAGTTCTTTTTTCTTCTTTGCCACAGCTCTAATAGCTCGACTTATTTCAAGAAGCGAGTCCCTGGATTTGATGACCAGATCAGCATCATTAATCACAATATCTCTCGCTGCACCTAAAATAACCAGTAATTTACAGACTTTATTAAGCGGTGAGATTGCTTTCGCATAGGTGCTGTTCTTTACATCCAGATGAAGGATTACGACGTCATCAGGTGTTAGTTGGTTAGTAAGAGAGGAATCTAACTCATGTGCAACTATGTCCCATCCCTTAGACTTGGCTAATGAAATAATTCCATTCTGGAAATAAACATCGTCACTGATCGTATAAATCTTCATGTGTTTGCTCGATATCGTATTGAATAATTCGGGAGATAATTCCTGGATTATAGGTAGTCAGGAGTGGAACCTGTAATTAAATAGTCTTAAATAAGACCTTGTAATAAGATAAGGTTAGTTACAGGGTGGATTGTAATTGCGTATTTGCAGTCTATACTTCTTGGGTGCATTACTTGATTTTGTTGTTTTAAATGATTGAGTTGTTAGTGATGCATTTCAGGTAGTATTTATTTTTTTATCTTGTAGAACGTTTTTTTCTTGGCATATTATTTCGTTTTTTTAAAAAAGACTGGAGAACATTCAACGTTTGTTGTGAGTTTCCGGCTTGCGATATTCAGCACACTGATGAGGGCAAGCAGAGAGCGCGTTAACTATCGTAAGGGTTTAAGTAATGGAAAATTATCTTAAATTGATTAAAAGCGAGTGGACTCATCTCATTGATAAAACAGATGAACGTATTCGTTTTTTAGTTGCAGAAGTTGGCAAAACGCATGCGCATATTCTGAGCCAGGAATTCTACCGTATCGTTCTGATTGACCCTCATGCGGAGGAGTTCCTTTCCAATGATCAAGTAGAAAGACGCCTTAAAAGTGCACTGGAGACGTGGATTATCGATGTGTTGACTTGCCAGGTTGATGATATCGATAAGGTTATCGCCGTTCAGCAACACGTTGCTTCCATTCATGCGCGCATTGGTATTTCGGTTGAAATCGTCGAAATGGGCTTCCGGGTTCTTAAAAAAATACTCTTTCCGGTGATCAATTCGTCAACTCACAGCCCAGCAGAGAAACTTGAAGTTTACCATTACGCCATTAACAGTATTGATCTTGCCATGGAAGTGATGTCACGAGCTTTTACCTTTACTGAACACAATTCTGCGAAAGAAGATGAGAATTATCGCATTTTCACTTTGCTTGAGAACGCAGAAGAAGAGAAGGAACGTCAGACTGCTGCGTTGCTAAGCTGGGAAATTGATCTTATCTACAAAATCATTTTGGATGCTGATTTGGGTAATAGCCTGACTTTCAGTCAGTCAGACTTTGGCCTGTGGTTTAACCATAAAGGCCGCCACTATTTTAGCGGTATTGCCGAAGTGGGACATATCTCACGCCTCATTCAGGACCTGGATGAAGTATTCCGCAATACGCGCAATACACCCAGAGCATTAAGTAACCGAACACTGCGCATAAAATTTTTAATTCAAATAAGAAACACCGTTTCGCAGATTATTACCATGTTACGTGAATTGTTTGAGGAAGTTTCCCGGCATGAAGTCGGAATGGATGTGCTGACTAAACTTCTTAATCGACGTTTCT
This sequence comes from Kosakonia sp., assembly GCF_032104925.1. Taxonomy (NCBI): domain Bacteria; kingdom Pseudomonadati; phylum Pseudomonadota; class Gammaproteobacteria; order Enterobacterales; family Enterobacteriaceae; genus Kosakonia; species Kosakonia sp. The sequence continues at coordinate 213,472 of NZ_DAMCGF010000004.1, read as the reverse complement.
TGCCGACGATATTTAAACGCGAAATTGCACATGCCAAGCGCATGAATACACCGTTGTCTGTATTAATTATTGACGTTGATAAATTTAAACAGATTAACGATACATGGGGGCATCATACTGGCGATGAGATTTTACGCAAAGTCTCCAGCGCTTTCTATGACAATGTGCGCAGCAGTGATTATGTTTTTCGTTATGGTGGTGATGAGTTTGTCATTATTTTAACCGAGGCGACGGAGTTTGATACTTTGCGTATTGCTGAGCGCATCCGTAGCCGTGTTGAAAAGATCACGGTTGTTTCGCCTTCTGGGGATAATATTGCATTGTCTCTCTCTATCGGGGCGGCAATGTATAGTGGTCACCCTGATTACGAACGTTTAATTCAGGTCGCTGATGAGGCGCTCTATATTGCAAAAAATAAGGGTCGCAATCGCGTCGAATTATGGAAAGAGCCTGGTTGAATTGTCCGGATGAATTGGCGGTATATTATTTTTACCCGTTTAGCGCTTCTTTTCGTTTTTTACGAAAAGGTGAAGCAGTGTAATTAATCTGTGCTGCTGTACCTGGAGCAGGAATGTTTTTGACGATCATCAACATGCGCGGACATATTAACCGCTTTTTAGCCACGCTGGCTTTGTTTGCCTTCAGATTTTCCTCTTTCTGGTCTTGCTGAATCATCCGCATTTGTTACTCTTTTTACTTTCATGTCAAAGGATGGCAGAAGTGAAAATTTGCTCTTATTTGTTGGCCCTCTCGCTTGGGCTCACCACCACGGTAGCCTGCGCGCAGCAAACCTATATTCCGGTACTGTTAAATCTGTCGATACTGCTCGATTTCAACCCGATCAAAGGACATGTCAAAACCATCGATTCCACTGGAACCGATGATAAAGGCAACGAGGTTTATACGCTCCATGTGGCGTTATCTGCCGAGGGCTGCGTACAGGCGTTACGTCGCGATGGTAAGTCCGATAACAGCCATATGAATTTGGTCCATGAAGGAAAAGCGTTAAAAGGGACATTTAATGGCAAACCTGTCGCTTTTGGGCTGGATGAAAAATGTAATTTAATGAGTCGTGATGATAGTGAGGGGCATCTTGATTATAAAACCAATGCGCAAGGCCTGCTGGGCGAGACAATGCTGCGGACACTAAAAATTACCGATCATTTCTACGACACTGGTGGCAATATCAAAAAGGTGCAATATTACTCTGGCGATCTCGTCGCCTCCTCAACCAGCATTCACTACCCTGATAGCATCAATAAACCGCTTGATTATACGATGGTCAATGAATCTGCGCTTGATGCCCGGTTCAATTTTACTGCGGTAAGTGAATGCCAGTATGACGAAAGGAAAGTTCCGGTTCTTTGTCACTTCAATGTCACCCCGGCAAACGGCGGGGATGCGGTGACGCATATGACGATCGCCACCCGCGCGAGTTTTTACTGAGTAATAAAGCGGAGCCAGCCAGTGGCTCCGCTTTATTTACAAACTACCGGTAAATGTTAATCGCGGGCGTAGCGTGAGGCAGGTTTACCATTGCGCGAAGCGCTAAACAGCGCCAGCCGCGCTGCTTCCCAGTTATCCCACAGCTGTAAATCCTCGACTGGCGGAATCGTGACCAGTTCTCCCTGGTCAAGACCTGCCAGTGCCGCATCGACCAAATCTTCGCTGGTCATTACCGAGCCTTCGGGTAGCGCATCAAGTGTAATACCGGAATGCCCCCAAATTTCGGTCGCGGTCGCGGCTGGCAGTACGGCCTGAATGCGAAGATTACTTCCGGCAAACTCCTCCTGCAAACCACGGGTGAAATTAAGTACCCAGGCTTTCGTCGCGCTGTAGACCGCGCTGCCTGCACGAGCATGGAAAGCAACGACTGAAGCAATATTAATAATGGTTCCTTGGTTGTTTTCCACAAAACGCGGCAACGCTGCCAGTGTCAGACGCATTAGCGCCGTGGTATTCAGCGTGTTGATGGCTTCATGTTGATCGGCACCGCTGCTGAGGATAGGGGCAAGATTTGCTGCACCGGCATTGTTTACCAGCAGACTTATCGTCGTATCGTCACGTAAAACCGTTTCAACCTGCTCGATTCCTTCAGCCTTGCTGAGATCGGCAACCAGTGTGCTGATTTTTACGCCATGGCGATGCTGCAAATCGTCGGCAAGTGCTTGTAAGCGATCGCCGCGACGCGCAACCAGCAGCAGGTCGTAACCACGGGCCGCAAGACGATCGGCATAGATGGCGCCAATCCCTGAAGAGGCGCCGGTAATCAGGGCAGTTGTCATTTTCTCTTACCTCGTTGTTAAATGGTTTTATCATAAAACTAAATTGAGCTTCCGATATTTGGTTTTATAATGCAACCAAATGAGGCGGCAAAAAGTGCGATTTGATAATTGTTTGAGGTAACAGACTGAATTGTCAGAGTTTGGTAGTTCGCAGCCGCACGTCCTCTGGCTGCAACTCACGGCCATCCTCGGCGCGCAGAGCCAGTTTTTGTAAGGGCCGATGCGTTTGGCTATCGACCAGCACGCTGGCGGGCTCATCCTGCCCGAACAACCACTCCTGTCCCCATTGGGAAAGAGCGACAAGCACCGTTTGCAGGGAACGGCCTTTTTCCGTCAACACATACTCCTGCCAGGCGCTGCCGTCAGAGGCTGGTTGCGTGCGCAAAATCCCTTCATCCACCAGCAATTTAAGACGTGCAGTCAGCATGTTTTTGGCAATACCCAGGTTTTTCTGGAATTCGCCAAACCGCGTCACGCCTGCTAGTGCATCACGCACAATGAGTAACGACCACCAGTCGCCAATGATATTCAGTGAACGAGCAACAGGGCAGAAAGTTTCTTCAAAGCGGGTACGTTTCATCGCGGTTCTCCGGTTAGCGGTTTAATTATAAAACCACATCGCGCGGCTTCACACCGCTTTTTGCGCCAGTGCACACTCCGCAGATCTTATGCGCGTGAGTTGTCATGAATGTGTCACAATCTAATTTCGGGTAGAAAAATAAGGAAAGCATAATGAAAACGGTTTTTTGGCTTAGCGCAATTGCCGCCACCATGGCACTCCCCGCCGCGATGGCGCAAACGGCACCACAGGGTTATCAGTTACAACAAGTGTTGATCATGAGTCGTCATAACTTACGTGCACCGCTGGCGAATAATGGCAGCGTGCTGGAGCAATCAACACCCAACAAATGGCCCGAGTGGGATGTGCCCGGCGGGGAGCTGACCACCAAAGGCGGCGTGCTGGAAGTGTATATGGGGCACTATATGCGCGAATGGCTCGCGGAGCAGAAGCTCATTGCGGCGGGAGAGTGCCCGTCGCCAGAAAGTGTTTACGCGTGGGCTAACAGTCTGCAACGCACTGTCGCGACGGCGCAGTTCTTTATCAATGGCGCGTTTCCTGGCTGTGATGTCCCGGTACATCACCAGGAAAAAATGGGCACCATGGATCCGACCTTTAATCCGGTGATCACGGACGAGTCTGCCGCGTTTGGCCAGCAGGCGGTAAAAGCGATGGAAACTCAGCGCCAGCACTATGCGCTGGCAGAGAGCTATAAACTGCTGGAAAAAATCACCCGCTATCAGCAGTCACCGGCCTGTAAAGAGAAACAACAATGCTCACTGGTAGATAGCACCGATACCTTCAGCGCGAAATATCAGCAGGAGCCGGGTGTTTCCGGGCCACTGAAAGTGGGGAACTCCTTGGTGGATGCGTTCACCTTGCAGTACTACGAAGGGTTTCCAATGGACCAGGTGGCGTGGGGCGAAATCAAAACCGATCAGCAATGGAATATTTTGTCGAAGCTGAAAAATAGCTACCAGGATACCTTGTTCACCTCGCCGGAAGTGGCGCGTAACGTGGCAAAACCGCTGGTGAAATACATCGACAAAACGCTGGTGGAAGAGGCTGGCCGGGCGCCAAAACTGACCCTGCTGGTGGGGCATGACTCCAACATCGCCTCGTTGCTCACGGCGCTCGATTTCAAACCTTATCAACTGCATGACCAGAACGAACGCACGCCGATTGGTGGGAAGATCGTTTTCCAGCGCTGGCATGACACGGCGGGTAATCGCGATCTGATGAAGATTGAATATGTTTATCAGAGCCGCGATCAACTGCGCAAAGCCGAAGCATTAACCCTGAAATCCCCGGCACAGCGTGTCACGCTGGCCTTAAACGGCTGCCCGGTAGATAAAGAAGGGTTCTGTCCGATTGATAAGTTCAACGCGGTAATGCGCGACGCGGCGAAATAAGCGAAACGAAGTGCTCCCCCGCGATAGCGGGGGAGCCGGATGCTACACATTTTGCCGTTCTATGGTTTGTTCGCCCCAGAAAAGAGAATCTTTATCGGTTTTTTCAAAGGCGCGTAGCAACACTTCATCGCTGCCTTCCTCCCAGATTTTCTCTGCCAGCTTTTCGTCATAATCGGCGAGTTCGAAGATCGCCTCGGCAATTTCCGGCGACGTATTACGTAAACTGGCCCATTCACCAACGCGATGGGCTTTTGCTTCTTGAGTTGGCATCTCTCTCCTCCTGTGGAAGGTTAACCGTTGAGTTTTACTGCCAGGCCCGCAACGTATTCGCCCTGATAACGGGCAATTGCCAGCTCTTCATCACTGGGCTGTCGGGAACCGTCGGCACCGGCAATGGTTGTTGCGCCATAAGGTGTGCCTCCGCGAACCTGCGTAATATCGAACAACTCCTGGGCAGCGTAGCCAATCGGCACAATCACCATCCCATGATGTGCAAGGGTAGTCCAGGTTGACGAGATTGTATGTTCCTGGCCGCCGCCGGTGCCGGTGGAGCTGAAGACGCTCGCCAGCTTGCCGTACAACGCGCCCGAGGCCCACAACCCACCAGTCTGATCAAGGAACGTTCGCATCTGTCCGGACATATTGCCGAAGCGCGTCGGAGTACCAAAAATGATGGCGTCGTAGTCAGCCAACTCTTGCGGCGTGGCGACTGGCGCGTTTTGCGTCTTACCGCCTGATTTCAAAAATAATTCTGCCGGCATGGTTTCCGGTACGCGTTTGATGACCACATCCGCGCCATTCACTTTTTGCGCACCTTCGGCAACGGCATGCGCCATCGTTTCAATATGTCCATACATTGAATAATAAAGCACCAATACTTTGGCCATTTGCCTCACTCCTTATTTGATGATTTACGGCAGCAGATCGCTGCGTTCTTTTTAAGCGTATGACGTGATAGCCAGAGTGCAAATGAGAGCGCCATTTCTTTGATAAATAACAATTTAAAAAATAAAACTCTGACACTTACAATTTGTCACATATAAACGCGACAGATTTTTGGCGAGTTAAGAGGAAGTTATCAGTTTCGCTTAGGGAAGGAGGGCTATTGGCAGCGCAAGCTGTTGCAGAATATTACCATTCACTGGCTGAATGCTTTCCTTCCACTAAGCTTAGTTCCACACGGCGCAGATAAAGGCTCTGCCTTTGCACCGTGCGGTGAAAGAATCCTCTTTTACTGAACGCAGTATGATGTCTGATATTTCACTCATCTGGAGGTAAGCATGGCAAACCATCGTGGTGGATCAGGTAACTTTGCTGAAGACCGTGAAAGAGCATCAGCAGCAGGCCGTAAAGGTGGCCAGCAGAGCGGGGGGAATTTCAAAAACGATCCCCAGCGCGCCTCAGAAGCCGGTAAAAAAGGGGGCAAAAATAGCCATGGTAGCCGCAACAGCAGCTAACAATGGCGGCTGACAGCTCTGACCGGTTGTCAACCACGCCCGCCGCCGGGGAGACCCGGCGGTTTTTTTATTCTTGCACCGTCTGCGAAGCCAACGCACACTAGCGTTTTTCCCCTGTTGCCGGTTGTGATATGTCTCTCTCCCGTTACGCCTTCTCCGTAAAACCTCAGGAAGCGCTGCTGATCCTTATCACCATGTTCTGGGGTGGTACGTTTCTCGCCGTGCAATACGCCGTAACGATGAGCGGGCCGTTTTTCTTCGTTGGCCTGCGCTTTGCCACTGCCGCGCTGGCGGTGGGTATGCTCTCTGTGAATATTCTGCGTGGTTTAACCTGGCTTGAAGTGAAGGCGGGAGTCGTCATCGGCGTTGCTATCGCGCTGGGTTACAGTCTGCAAACCTGGGGGCTTCAGTCTATTTCCAGCAGCAAATCCGCCTTTATTACCGCCATGTATGTGCCTCTGGTGCCGCTATTACAGTGGCTGTGCCTGGGGCGGTTGCCGGGATTCATTTCCTGTGTTGGCATTGCGCTGGCGTTTACCGGCTTGCTGTTGCTCGCCGGGCCGGAGGGGAACATGCTGGCGCTCGGTGAGGGGGAAATAATTACTCTTGCCAGCGCGCTGGCGATTGCCGCCGAAATTATTCTGATCAGTGCCTGGGCCGGAAAAGTCGATGTTCGCCGGGTGACGGTAGTGCAGTTGCTCACCGCATCGCTGGTGTCTTTTACCGCCATGGTGCCTGCCGGAGAAACCATACCGCCACTGACAACAAGTTTGTTACTGGTCGCGCTGGGATTGGGTATTTTTAGCGCCATTATCCAGGTGGTAATGAACTGGGCGCAGCGCAGCGTGTCACCAACCCGCGCCACGGTTATTTATACTGGCGAGCCAGTGTGGGCCGGAATTTTTGGTCGCATTGCTGGCGAGCGGTTACCGCTGTTAGCACTTTTGGGCGGCGCGTTGATTGTGCTTGGCGTGCTGGTGAGTGAGCTGAAGCTGAAAAAGAAAAAAACATCTACTTCCGCCGCCGCAACTGAGGCAGAGCAAGAGTCGTGATAGTGAAGGAGAAGGAGTGAGTGATGGCACAGGATGCAGCGAGTGGCGCGGGCAAACGCAAGCGCGCGGTGAGTGAAAAGCGGCAGGCGATTTTAACCGCAGCACTGGAGCTCTTTTCCCGGCTTGGTTTTCATGGCGCGCGCCTCGAACAGGTAGCGGAGCTGGCGGGCGTATCGAAGACCAATTTGCTTTATTACTACCCGTCGAAAGAGGCGCTTTATATCGCCGTGTTGCGCCAGATCCTCGATATCTGGTTAGCGCCGCTGAAAGCGTTTCGCGAGGATTTCGCACCGCTGGCGGCCATTCGCGAATACATCCGTTTAAAGATGGAAGTTTCGCGCGACCATCCCCAGGCATCAAAACTGTTTTGCCAGGAGATGCTCCAGGGCGCGCCGCTGCTGAAAGCGGAACTGACCGGCAGTTTGAAAACCTTAATTGACGATAAATCGGCGATTATTGCGGGCTGGGTAGCCAGCGGCAAACTCGCCGCTGTCGACCCGCATCATCTTATCTTTATGATTTGGGCCTCAACGCAGCATTACGCCGATTTCGCAACCCAGGTGGAAGCGGTCACCGGCTCGACCCTGCAGGATGAGGCTTTCTTTCAGCGCGCGGTGGAAAACGTTCAGCATATGATCATCGAAGGCATCCGCGTGCGTTAATGGCCCGGCGGTAATGGGCAGCTCAGATCACCTTCGCCACATTGCAGCAGCGATGCCAGCCAGGCTTCACGTTCGTTGGTTTTATCTGTCAGGCACTGGTTTTGCACCATCGGCTGGGCACTGCCGCCCTCCACGCCAGAACTGACAAACGCGCAGTCGCTGTCGCGCAGGGTTATCCAGCTCTGCTGCGCTTTTTTCAGCATCGCCGCTTGCGGCGGCGTCGCGCGTTTAAGCGCGGCCTGGAAGGTTTGATTAAGTTTCTTATCCGCGGCCTGGTATTGACCAGCGGTACAGCTGTTGAGCTGAGATTGTGTGGAGGCGTTATCGCACTCATCGGCCAGAACCGGGCTGCTGAGTAACAGCGCCGCCAGCGCCAGCATACGCGTTTTCATCACTTCCCCTTATTTCGCAAGGCGTTGAACCAGCGCTTTTATTAACATAGCCCTTCGCGAAAGTCACCCGCACAGCTGGAGTTTTGGATAGCGTGTCAGCCAGCGTTTTTCATCAACACGCTGGTCGAAAAGGTGCCGCTTCTCGTGCTGAAAACGGGGTGTCGGTTGCAGACGCAAGCAGAATAAATCCGCCAGCCCAAAAGGGGCGATAATCGCGAGGCGATCCTCTTTGTCTAAACGTACCGCGACGGCTGTCGCCGTTTCCGGCCAGTGCCTCAGGGCTTCGTCAAGCGAGGCGTACGGCGCATCGCCATTTCGCGTGTGCATACGCGCCTGATTTTTGACCGACCAGGCAACATCACCCGAGCGCAGACGCAACTGTGCCTCCAGCCCGGCATCGCGTTCAGCAAGCGTGTCCGCAGGCTCATGCCAGATAACATCCACATCTGCGGTATGCGGTCGCGGCGTAAAACCGTGCAATTGATCCCAAACCGCATCGCGTATAAATCCGGCACCAGTCCAGCACCCTGCGTGCGTTGCCTGCACCATTGCCAGTACCGCCATTCGCTGTGAATCGGCACGAAGCAGTGCTTCCAGTTCAGCCGCATAGCGCATCGTGACACTCCGTTATTCATTAAGCCGCAGGGAATACAAGGTTATCGCCACTGCTGGCGGGTGAGTATCGTTTTACGCTGAAAATGTTGCTATTGGTGTTGTTGCCTTGCTCGTTTCAGTTCTCAATTTTAAAAACTTCTGGCGGCTGAGATGCGGTTTTGCCATGTAAAAACATCGACCACAAAGCTGGAAATGAAAATGTATTGTTAATGCTATGTTTATTTATAGGTTGAATTTAACACTGTTTGCGCTGTTAATGGAGAGGTTTCGTGCATATTTAACTTAAAATTAACAATAATAGATCGTCAATTTAACTTATTTGGGCTTATATCACATTTTTAAAATTAGCAGTGTTTTGCCTCTTCCCTTCGTTGCTAACCTCCCTTCCGCGACTTTCCTCTGTCCTCAAGAAAGGTACAACTATGAAATTCAAACTCGCATTACTCAGCGCAGCCCTCATTTCTGCCAGCATGGTTTCCGGCCAGGCGTTTGCGGCACAAAAATATGAGATCGCGGTGGTTGCCAAAGTTACCGGTATTCCATGGTTTAACCGCATGGAAACCGGGGTCAACGAAGCGGCGAAAAAACTGGACGTCAATGCGTACCAGACCGGGCCATCAACGCCGGATCCGGCGCAGCAAGTGAAAGTGATTGAAGATCTGATCGCCAAAAACGTCAACGCCATCATCGTGGTGCCGAACGATGCGAAGGTGCTGGAGCCGGTGCTGAAAAAAGCCCGTGACAAAGGCATTGTGGTACTGACGCATGAATCGCCGGATCAGCAAATTGGTCAGTGGGATATCGAAACCATCGACAGCGAAAAATATGCGCAGGCCAACGTCGATGAACTGGCAAAAGATATGGGCGGTAAAGGCGGTTACGCCATTTATGTCGGCTCGCTGACGGTGCCGCTGCACAATGCCTGGGCTGACTACGCGATCAAATATCAAAAAGAGAAATACCCGGATATGTTCGAAGTGACCTCGCGTTTGCCGGTTGCCGAGAGCATCGACAAATCCTATGCCACCACCCTCGATTTAATGAAAACCTACCCGCAAATGAAAGGGGTGATTGGCTTTGGTTCGCTGGGACCGATTGGCGCCGGGCAAGCCGTACAGAAGAAACGTGCAAAAGACAAACTGGCAGTAGTGGGCATCGCGATGCCGGGCCAGGCCGCGCCGTATCTGATGCGTGGCGACATCAAAAAAGCGCTGCTGTGGGATCCGCGTGACGCCGGTTTCGCGCTGGTGACTGTCGCCGATCAGTTGCTGCAAGGAAAAGAAGTGACGCCCGATCTGACTATCGATGGGTTGGGCAAAGCCGATGTTGATATGAATAAGAAAGTGATCCGTTTTAATAAGATCCTCGAAGTGACCAAAGATAACGCACAATCACTCGGTTTCTGAGCCTTTCAGGCCACACCAGGGAACCGGAATGCCGGCCGTCAGGCCGGCCTCTTCCGCCGCAGATTTTAACCTCGCGCCCATCCCGGGCGCTGGCAGAGGTATTGTCGATGACCGACACCACCGCATTTATCACTCTTGAGAATATCAGCAAGCGATTCCCGGGCGTGCTGGCGCTGGATAATGTGAATTTAACGCTGGAGAAAGGCGAAGTTCACTGTCTGGCGGGGCAAAACGGCTGCGGAAAGAGCACTATCATCAAAGTTATCTCCGGTGTTTATCACCCGGAAAAGGGCGCTAACATCGCGCTCGACGGCAAGCTTTTTCATCAGCTCACGCCGCAGCTTTCAGCGCACTACGGGATTCAGGTTATCTACCAGGATCTGTCGCTGTTTCCTAATTTTAGCGTGGCGGAAAATATCGCCATTCACCGCTACCTCCCCGGAGGCGATATCTGGGTGCGTCGTCGCGCGATGCGAACCCAGGCGCTGGCGGCGATGGCGCGCATTGGCGTGCGCCTCGATCCGGATAAAAAAGTAGAAAAACTCTCTATTGCTGACCGCCAGTTGGTAGCGATTTGCCGCGCGATTGCCGCCGATGCCCGGCTGGTAATTATGGATGAACCCACCGCGTCGCTTACCCGCCAGGAAGTGAATGGCTTGCTGCGCGTGGTCAATGAACTGAAAGCCGCCGGTATTTGCGTGGTGTTTGTCAGCCACCGTCTGGATGAAGTGATGGAAGTGGCCGATCGTATCAGCGTGATGCGCGACGGGAAATTGATTGGTACCTGGCCGGCAAGCGAACTGGATAGCCACGAGCTGGCGTATCTGATGACCGGCCAACGTTTTCACTATAGTCCGCTGCCGGAAAAACCACCGGTGGATCAATTGCCCATGCTGGAACTGCGCCACCTTAGCCGCAAAGGCAAATATCGCGATATCAATCTGGCGCTGCGCAGCGGCGAAATCGTGTCGATTGTTGGCCTTTTAGGCGCCGGGCGTACCGAACTGTGCATGAGTCTGTTTGGTATGACCAAACCGGAAGATGGCGAGATCCGCATCAATGGCACGCCGGTGAAACTGCGTAACAACCATGACGCGATTCGTCACGGCATTGGTTATGTGTCAGAAGACCGGCTGACGCAGGGGCTGATCATGGAACAGTCGATTTATGACAACACCATCGTCACGGTGTTCGACAAGCTGCACACGCGCAGCGGGTTGCTTGATCACGCGAAAGCCGGGCAACTGGTGGCCGATCTGATTCGCGAGCTGAATATCAAAGTCTCCGATGCACAGTTGCCGGTGAAAACGCTCTCCGGCGGCAACGCGCAGCGTATCGCCATCGCTAAATGGGTTGCCACGCAGCCGCGCATTCTGATCCTGGATTCGCCCACGGTTGGCGTAGACATCGCCAACAAAGAGGGCATTTACCAGATTGCCCGTCAGCTGGCGGAGCAGGGGATGGCGGTGCTGATGATTTGTGACGAAATCCCGGAGGCTTACTACAACAGCCATCGCGTGCTGGTGATGCGTCAGGGAGAACTGGTGGCCGAATTTAATCCGCACCATTGCACAGAGCAGGAAATTGCCGGGGTGGTCAATGCGTAACACGTCCTTTTCCCGCCTTGTCGGGCAACATGAATTCTGGCTGGGGCTGTTGGTGATCGCGCTGGCGATATTTCTCAGCGTGCGGACCGATGAGTTTCTCTCCCTCGGCAACCTGACAGATGTCGCCACCAGCTACGCCATCCTCGGGATTCTGGCCTGCGGGCTTTTTGTGGTGCTGATTTCCGGCGGCATCGACATTTCGTTTCCGGCGATGACCGCCATTGCCCAATACGCCATGGCCAGTTGGGTGATTGCCCACGGTGGTAATTTCGCGCTGGCGTTAGGGCTGTCGATGGCGGTCGGGCTGCTGCTGGGCCTGGTCAACGGCTTCCTGGTCTACTGGCTGCGCGTGCCTGCCATCATCATTACCATTGCCACGCTGAATGTTTACTACGGCCTGCTGGTGTATGCCACCAAAGGAACGTGGCTGTACGGTTTCCCGGACTGGTTTATGAACGGCATCAACTGGTTCTCGTTCACCGCCGCCGATGGATATGACTATGGACTGACGCTGCCGCTGCTGTGTCTGGGCGCGACCATCATTCTGACTGCCGTGTTAATGAACTACACCCGGCTGGGCCGCCAGATTTATGCCATGGGCGGCAACCGTGATGCCGCGTCACGCCTTGGGTTGAATCTGCTGAAGCTGCACTTCTACGTCTACGGTTTTATGGGCATTCTCGCAGGCGTCGCGGCCGTAGTACAGGCGCAAATTACCCAGTCTGTTGCGCCCAACTCGCTGCTGGGGTTTGAGCTGACGGTACTGGCGGCGGTGGTGCTTGGCGGTACCAGCATGTCCGGTGGGCGCGGTACGCTGACCGGTACGCTACTGGGCGTTGTGCTGCTGGCCTTCCTGCAGAATGGCTTAACGCTGCTGGGCGTCTCCTCATACTGGCACACGGTGTTTAGCGGCGCGATTATTCTGGTGAGTATTAGCGCCACCGCGTGGAACGAAAAACGCAAACTTGCGAGGGAGTTATAAGATGAAATCCATCGTCCGAATTCTGCCCGGTGATGCCATCATCCGCTTGCAATGCGTGATTATCATCGTCGTGGCGCTGGTTTTCTCTGCGCTGCTCGGCAGCCGTTTTTTCAGCATCGCTAACTTCCAGTCGATTGGCTCGCAGTTGCCGATTCTGGGCATGCTGGCGCTGGGCATGGGCATCACCATGCTGACCGGCGGCATTAATCTGTCTATCATTGCCAGTGCGAACGCCTGTTCACTGGTGATGGCGGCGGTGATTGTCAGCCACCCGGATAACCCGCTATTCCTGGCGCTGGCGTTACTCGCCGGTCTGCTGGTGGCGGTGGCGATTGGCGCACTGAACGGTGCGCTGGTGGCGTGGATTGGCGTTTCGCCAATTCTGGCAACCCTTGGCACCATGACGCTGATTTCCGGGCTCAATATTCTGTTCTCAAATGGCACGGTCATCTCCGGTTTTCCGGCGGCTATTCAGTTCCTTGGCAACGCCACACTGCTTGGCATCCCGGTTGCGTTGTTGCTGTTTATTTTCGTTGCGTTGCTGCTGTGGGTGTTACTCGAACACACGACGCTCGGGCGCAGCCTTTATCTGGTTGGTTCAAACGAGCAGGCCACCCGCTACAGCGGTGTGAATACCGTTCGCGTACAGATTTCGGTCTATATCATCTCCGCACTGTTGGGCTGGGCGGCCGCCATTTTGATGATGGCGAAGTTCAATTCGGCGAAAGCGGGCTACGGTGAGTCTTATCTTCTGGTGACCATTCTGGCGTCGGTGCTGGGCGGCATTAACCCGGACGGCGGTTTTGGCCGCGTGCTGGGGCTGGTGCTGGCGCTGGTGGTACTGCAGATGCTGGAGAGTGGCTTTAATTTGTTGGGTATCAGCAGTTATCTGACGATGGCGCTCTGGGGCGCGGTGCTGATCCTCTTTATCGCATTACAAAATCGAAAAGCCTGAGAGCGGGAGAAAAAGAATGGCGAGCTACTTTATTGGTGTGGATGTTGGCACCGGCAGCGCACGTGCAGGCGTCTTTGATTTGACCGGCAGAATGGTCAGCCAGGCGAGCAGGGCGATTGAAATTTACCGCCCGCAGGCCGACTTTGTGGAGCAATCTTCCGACAATATCTGGCAGGCGGTGTGCAACGCGGTACGCGATGCGGTGAACCAGGCGGACATTAACCCGATTCAGGTTAAAGGCCTCGGCTTTGACGCGACCTGTTCGCTGGTGGTGCTCGACAAAGAGGGCAACCCGCTGACCATTAGTCCTTCCGGGCGCAGTGAGCAGAACATTATCGTGTGGATGGATCACCGTGCTATCTCACAGGCGAACCGTATCAACGCCACGCACCACCGGGTGCTGGATTACGTGGGCGGGATCATCTCGCCGGAGATGCAAACGCCGAAACTGCTGTGGCTAAAACAGCACATGCCGAACACCTGGGCCAATGCCGGGTATTACTTCGACCTGCCGGATTTTCTCACCTGGCGGGCGACCGGCGATGATACCCGTTCACTTTGCTCCACGGTGTGCAAGTGGACATATATGGGCCATGAGGATAAGTGGGACACCAGTTATTTCCGCCAGATTGGTCTTGAGGATTTGCTGGAGCATGATGCAGAGAAAATTGGCCGCTACGTGAAAACCATGGGTGAGCCGCTGGGGCGCGGACTGACGCAGCGCGCAGCAACCGAAATGGGGTTGATGCCCGGCACGGCGGTCAGCGTGTCGATTATCGATGCCCACGCAGGCACGCTGGGAACGCTCGGCGCCAGTGGGCCTTCGGGGGAAATGGCGGATTTCGATCGGCGTATCGCGCTGATTGGCGGTACCTCTACCGGCCATATGGCGATCTCACCGCAGGCACGCTTTATCGGCGGCGTGTGGGGGCCTTACTTCTCGGCGGTGCTGCCGGGTTACTGGCTGAATGAGGGCGGGCAGTCGGCGACCGGGGCATTAATTGACCATATTATCCAGTCCCATCCGTGCTACGAAACGCTGCTCGCCCAGGCAAAAGCGCAAGGGCAAACCATCTATGAAGTGCTGAATGCGCTGCTGCGCAAGATGGCGGGCGAGCCGGAAAACATCGCGTTTTTAACGCGTGATATTCACATTCTGCCGTACTTCCACGGTAACCGTTCGCCGCGTGCGAACCCGACATTAACCGGGGTGATCAGCGGGTTGAAACTGTCGCGTACACCGGAGGATATGGCGTTGCATTATCTGGCGACCATCCAGGCGATTGCCCTCGGGACGCGGCATATTATTGAAACCATGAATCAAAGTGGTTACAGCATCGACACGGTAATGGCGAGCGGCGGTGGCACCAAGAACCCGATCTTTGTTCAGGAGCATGCAAATGCCACCGGTTGCGCGATGTTGCTGCCGGAAGAGAGCGAAGCGATGCTGCTCGGCGGGGCAATGATGGGCACCGTGGCGGCGGGCGTGTTTGACACTTTCCCGGAAGCGATGTCGGCGATGAGCCGCATTGGCAAGACGGTGACGCCGCAGACTAACCGCATCAAGCAGTATTACGATCGCAAATACACCGTCTTCCATGCGATGTACCAGGATCACATGAAATACCGCCAACTGATGCAGGAGGAGGCATGAGCGATAGCTGGCGTCAGGCCTGCGGCGCCTGGCAAATCTATAGCGAAGAGATGGCGGCGTTAAGTCACCATCTTAACGATGCGCTGTGGGATAGGTTAATGGCAGAGCTGCGTGGCTGTCGTGGCAAAATCGCGGTCACCGGCGTAGGAACATCCGGCATTGCGGCACGCAAGATTGCCCATATGCTGGCGTGCGTCGAACGCCCGGCTATCTATCTGAATGCCACGGATGCCGCGCACGGTGATTTGGGGTTTCTCGGTCGCCATGATCTGGTGATTATGCTGTCGCGCGGCGGGAATTCCGACGAATTAACGCGGCTGTTGCCAGGGCTTGCACAAAAGGGTGTGCCGCTGATTAGCGTGACGGAAAACCCGGATTCCGCTATCGCCCAGGCCGCGCGGCTGGTGATTTCCACCGGCGTGCAGCGCGAAATTGATCCGCTTAATATGCTGGCGACCACTTCCATCGTGCTGACGCTGGCGATTTTCGATGCCGCCTGCGCCTGCCTGATGAGCGAAAGTGGTTATTCAAAAGAGACGTTACTGTCGGTACATCCCGGCGGGGATGTCGGTCTGACGCTCAGAAAAAAAGCGCCGTAAGGCGCTTTTTTGTTGTTATTACCAGACTGTTTTTCAGGGAGGGGACAACATCAGCCAATCGTCATCAGGCTGGCGTTGCCACCGGCAGCGGCAGTGTTGACGCTCAACGAGCGTTCCACCCACAGACGTTCGAGCATGATGTTGGTTTCACCGCGTGCAAAGCCCTGAACCGACACAATAGCGCCATTGCGTGCGGCGACGTTTTCGCACAGCGCCACCAGTTGGTCGGAGTCACCATGGAAAATCACCGCATCAAACGTCTGCGCCATTAACGCATCGGCTTTGGCAAACTGGATACGCTTGCTGACGCTTTCCGGCAACTGTTTTGCCATATCGCGGTGCAGCGTATCGTCCGGCCACAGCAGTTGACTGCCGCAGGCGATGACCGCCGCCAGTTGCACCAGCGCATCCTGCTCGTTATCCGCCACGCAGAGCACCCGCTCGCGCGGTACCAGCGTCCAGCTGTTGCGTTCACCCGTCGGGCCTTGCAGCAGGCGTTGTGTTCCGGTTTGCGCCAGCTCGCCATAATGCGCGCAGAGCTGTTGCAGCGCCGGACGATCTTTTGCCCATGCGCGTAATGCTTCCAGCGACTGCAAGAGCGATGTTTTCAGCTGCGCATCCAGCGGATGCTGCGCGTCGTGACGGGCCAGCGTTTTCTGCACCGCGTTTTCCGGTCGGCTGCCTAACAGGCGGTAAAGATAGAGCGGCCCGCCAGCTTTCGGCCCGGTGCCGGACAACCCTTCACCGCCAAATGGCTGCACACCTACCACAGCGCCCACCATATTGCGGTTCACATACAGGTTACCGACATGGGCATTGCCGGTGACCTGGGCGATGGTTTCATCGATACGGGTATGAACGCCGAGCGTCAGGCCATAGCCGGAGGCGTTAATCTGCGCGATTAACTGATCCAACTGGTTACGGTGATAACGGACAACGTGCAGCACCGGGCCGAAGACCTCTTTTTTCAGCTCGTCAAAGCTCTCCAGTTCAATCAGCGTTGGCGCGACAAAGGTGCCGGTGCGCCATTCACGCGCATCTTCACTGTTTTCACGCACAGCCTGGTACACCTTGCGCCCTTTGGCCTGCATGGCCTGAATATGTTTCTCGATATTCGCTTTCGCGTCGGCATCGATCACCGGGCCGATATCGGTGGTCAGTCGGCCTGGGTTACCCATGCGACACTCCGCCATCGCGCCGCGGAGCATGGTCAGCGTGTGATCGGCAATGTCATCCTGTAAGCAGAGCACGCGCAGGGCTGAACAGCGCTGGCCTGCGCTATCAAACGCGGAGGCCAGCACATCGATAACCACCTGTTCGGTAAGCGCGGAGGAGTCGACAATCATCGCGTTCATCCCGCCGGTTTCAGCGATAAGCGGTGTCGGGCGACCCTGGGCATCAAGACGCGTGGCGATACTGCGTTGCAGCAGCGTCGCCACGTCGGTGGAGCCGGTAAACATCACGCCACGCACGCGCGGATCGGCGGTCAGCTGCGCGCCTACGGTTTCGCCACGCCCTGGCAATAATTGTAAAACCCCCGCCGGAACACCGGCTTCCAGCAGAATAGCCACGCCCTGAGCGGCAATCAGCGGAGTCTGTTCGGCAGGTTTTGCCAGCACGCTGTTGCCCGCCGCTAACGCTGCGGCAATCTGGCCGGTGAAAATCGCCAGCGGGAAGTTCCACGGGCTGATACAGACTATCGGCCCCAGCGGACGGTGCGTTTCATTATCGAAATCCGCACTGACCTGGCCTGCGTAGTAGCGCAGGAAATCGACCGCTTCGCGCACTTCGGCAATGGCGTTGCTGAAGGTTTTACCCGCTTCACGCACCAGAATGCCAATCAGCGACTGCATTTGGTCTTCCATCAGCACCGCGGCGCGCTGAAGAATGGCGGCGCGCTCCTGCGGCGGTGTGGCAAACCAGATTGGCGCGTGATTAACGGCGTTTTCCAGCGCCTGATTAACCTGCGCTTCGCTAGCTTCCACCACATAGCCAACGGTGTCTTTCGGTTCAGCAGGGTTAATGACCGCGACGGGCTCGCCGTCCATGACCACCTGTTCCAGCGTCGGGCGGGCGTACCATTTCTGCGCCGCGCTGGCGAGCAGCGAGGAGGAGAGCGAGGCCAGACGGTGTTCGTTCGCCAGATCGAGGCCAGCGGCATTGATTCGTCCTTCGCCATACAGTGCGCGGGGCAGGGCGATTTTCGGGTGCGGTAAACCGACCTGGCCTTCCTGGGCGGCGATCTTTTCCACTTCGCTCACCGGATCGGCGACCAGCGCGTCCAGCGGCAGCGTGTTGTCGGCGATGCGGTTGACGAACGAGGTATTCGCGCCGTTTTCCAGCAGGCGGCGCACCAGATACGCCAGCAGTGTTTCGTGGGTGCCGACCGGCGCATAAATGCGGCACGGGCGGTTCAGTTTGCCATCGGCCACTTTCCCTACGACTTGCTCATACAACGGTTCGCCCATGCCGTGCAGGCACTGGAATTCGTACTGGCCCGGATAGTAGTTTTGCCCGGCAAGCTGGTAAATAGCTGCCAGCGTATGGGCATTGTGAGTAGCGAACTGCGGATAGATCAGGTTCGGCACCGCGAGTAATTTTTTCGCGCAGGCGAGGTATGAAACATCGGTGTATACCTTGCGGGTATAAACCGGGTAGCCTTCCAGCCCTTCCATTTGCGCGCGCTTGATTTCGCTGTCCCAGTAAGCGCCTTTTACCAGGCGGATCATCAGACGGCGACGGCTGCGTGTCGCCAGATCCACAAGATAATCAATCACAAACGGGCAGCGCTTCTGGTAGGCCTGAATAACAAAACCGATGCCGTTCCAGCCTGCCAGTTCCGGCTCGAAACAGAGTTTTTCCAGCAGATCGAGGGAAATTTCCAGACGATCGGCCTCTTCGGCGTCAATATTAATGCCGATGTCATACTGGCGTGCCAGCAAGGTGAGGGATTTCAGGCGCGGATAGAGTTCATCCATCACGCGGTCGTATTGCGCACGGCTGTAGCGCGGGTGCAGGGCAGATAACTTAATGGAAATCCCTGGCCCTTCATAAATGCCGCGTCCGTTGGAGGCTTTGCCAATGGCGTGGATCGCCTGCTGGTATGACACCATATACGCTTGCGCATCGGCTGCGGTGAGTGCCGCTTCGCCGAGCATGTCGTAGGAGTAACGGAAACCTTTCTCTTCCAGCTTGCGCGCGTTGGCCAGCGCTTCGGCGATCGTTTCGCCGGTGACGAACTGTTCGCCCATCAGGCGCATCGCCATATCCACGCCTTTGCGGATCAGCGGCTCACCGCTTTTGCCAATAATACGATTCAGCGAATGCGAGAGATTGGCTTCGTTGTGCGTGGAGACCAGACGGCCAGTAAACAGCAGCCCCCAGGTGGCGGCATTGACGAACAGCGACGGGCTGCGCCCAATGTGTGACTGCCAGTTACCGTTGCTTATTTTGTCGCGGATCAGCGCATCGCGGGTGGCTTTGTCGGGTATACGCAGTAACGCTTCGGCCAGACACATGAGCGCCACGCCTTCCTGCGAGGAGAGGGAAAACTCCTGTAACAGGCTTTGCACCATGCCAGCGCGGCCGGAGGCGGTTTTCTGGTTACGCAGTTTTTCCGCTAGCTGATAAGCCAGCTTATGGGCATTTTCCGCCACCGGTTGCGGCAGGCGGGCTTGTTCCAGCAACATCGGTACCGCATCAGTTTCCGCCCAGCGCCATGCGCCGGTGATCGCGGCGCGGGAAACTGACTGCGGCAGGATCTGCTCGGCAAAATCGAGAAACGGCTGGTGGCTGTCATCAACCACAACGGCACTTTCGTCTTCCTGCGCGGTGGCGGATGCGGTCGCCAGTTCCGGCAGGCCTTCGTTGTTTTCCAGCTTTTCCAGAAAATTGAAGATGGCTTGTTTAATCAGCCAGTGCGGTGTGCGGTCGATGGTCGCCGCGGCGGCTTTGATCCTTTCGCGTGTTGCGTCATCAAGCTTGACCCCCATGGTGGTGGTGCCCATGCTTTGCTCCTGTTTTTTACGTGGTTTTGCGGTTCAGGCTGAAATATCCATCATGTTGCAACTTTGTGCAACCTTGTTAAATGTGACCTGGCTGGCAAGGTAGAAAATGAATGAGATGTTAACGGCTGGTTATTGCTAAAGGCGCTGAACAATTCGCTGGCAAAGCAGGTTTTATGCTGCAGATAACACTTTTTAAAGGTGCAACCTTTGAAAGTGTGACAGAGTGCAACCTATAGGAAATTGCTATCAGAGTCGGGATGAATTTGATGTAAATGCTGTGTTAAATCAATTGTGAATAAGTGAGGCATCCGGCAGGATACGGGCGCTTCAAATAATCTAAACGCCCCATCGCCCCGTTCCGGCGCTGGAAAAAAGCGGCAAACAGTCTTTGCCGACGAAGAATCCTGGAGACTTTTTAATGGCAATGAGCACACCAATGCTGGTGACTTTTCTTGTTTATATCTTTGGCATGATACTTATCGGTTTCGTCGCCTGGCGTTCGACGAAAAACTTCGATGACTATATTCTGGGGGGCCGCAGCCTTGGGCCGCTGGTCACTGCGCTGTCGGCGGGGGCATCGGATATGAGTGGCTGGCTGCTGATGGGGCTGCCGGGCGCGATTTTTATCTCGGGGATCTCTGAAAGCTGGATCGCCATTGGCCTGACGCTGGGCGCGTGGATTAACTGGAAACTGGTGGCCGGACGTTTGCGTGTCCACACCGAGGTGAACAATAACGCGCTGACCTTGCCGGACTATTTCACCGGCCGTTTTGAAGATAACAGCCGCCTGCTGCGGATTATCTCGGCGGTGGTAATTCTGGTGTTTTTCACCATCTATTGTGCTTCCGGCATTGTTGCCGGCGCGCGTCTGTTTGAAAGCACCTTCGGTATGAGTTACGAAACCGCCCTGTGGGCTGGTGCCGCTGCGACGATCATTTACACCTTTATTGGCGGCTTCCTGGCGATCAGCTGGACCGATACGGTGCAGGCCAGCCTGATGATTTTCGCGCTGATCCTGACGCCGGTGATTGTCATTATTTCCGTTGGCGGTTTTGGTGATTCGCTGGACGTGATCAAGCAAAAAAGCATTGAAAACGTCGATATGCTGAAAGGCCTGAATTTTGTCGCCATCGTCTCGCTGATGGGCTGGGGACTGGGTTATTTCGGCCAGCCGCATATTCTGGCGCGTTTTATGGCGGCGGATTCCCATCACACCATTGTCCATGCGCGTCGCATCAGTATGACGTGGATGATCCTGTGCCTGGCGGGCGCGGTCGCTGTGGGCTTCTTCGGCATCGCTTATTTTAATGAGCATCCGTCTGTGGCGGGAGCCGTTAACCAGAATGCCGAGCGCGTGTTTATCGAACTGGCGCAGGTTCTGTTCAACCCGTGGATTGCCGGGGTGCTGTTGTCGGCGATCCTCGCCGCGGTGATGTCGACGCTGAGCTGCCAGTTGCTGGTGTGCTCGAGCGCAATTACCGAAGATTTCTACAAAGCGTTTTTGCGTAAAGGCGCGAGCCAGCGCGAGCTGGTATGGGTAGGGCGCGCGATGGTGTTGCTGGTGGCGCTGGTGGCGATTGCGCTGGCGGCGAATCCGGAAAACCGCGTGCTTGGCCTGGTGAGCTACGCCTGGGCGGGCTTCGGGGCGGCGTTTGGTCCGGTGGTGCTGTTCTCGGTCATGTGGTCACGCATGACGCGTAACGGTGCGCTGGCCGGGATGATCATCGGTGCTGTAACGGTAATTGTCTGGAAACACTACGCCTGGCTGGATCTGTATGAAATCATTCCGGGCTTCGTTTTCGGCAGCATCGGCATTGTGGTGTTTAGCCTGCTGGGCAAAGCGCCGTCCGCGCAGATGCAGCAGCGCTTTGCCGAGGCAGATGCGCACTACCGCTCTGCGCCGCCATCGCGTTTACAGGCTGAATAAATTATCCCTTATGAAAAACCCGCTGCGGCGGGTTTTTTTATTGATAAATAATTGTAATTACGCTGTTATCTCACAATAAATAACAATGAGGATAGCGATATGAAGTTAACGACAGGGTTCACTGCACTGGTGATGGCAGGTTTACTGGCGGGTTGCGTTTCGCCGGCGGCAAAACAACCGGGGGCGGCCGCGCAAACCTGCAAAGCTGAAAATCAGATGCAGCAAACCACGCTCTATTACGGCTTGACCCGCCAGGGCGGTAAAGCGATTACCGCGCAGGAGTGGCAGCAGTATGTGGATAACGATGTCACGCCGCGTTTTCGCGATGGGTTGACCACATTTGATGCGCAGGGACAGTGGCTGGGTAGCAACGGGAAGGTGTCGAAGGAGCCAAGCAAGGCGCTGATGCTGATCCACAGTGTGGACGCGCAAAGTGATGCGAAAATCGATGTGCTGCGTGAGATCTACAAATCACGCTTTGCCCAGGAATCGGTGATGCGTGTCGATCAGCCGGTCTGTGTGCAATTCTGATGTTATGGCCCACTTGCGCGAAGTGGGCCAGTAAATTACAACACCGCGCCTGCGAAAGCCGCCGAAAGCAAACTCACCAGCGTTGCGCCGTACACTAAGCGCAAACCAAAGCGGGAAACTGCATTCCCCTGTTGCTCGTTTAACCCTTTAATTGCCCCCGCCACAATACCGATCGAGGCAAAGTTGGCGAACGATACCAGGAACACGGAAAGAATACCCAGCCCGCGCGGCGTCATCTGCGCGGCGATTTTTTGCAGCTCAATCATCGCCACAAATTCGTTCGCCACCAGCTTGGTCGCCATAATGCTGCCCGCGTGCAGCGCATCGCTCAGCGGGATGCCAATCAGCCATGCCAGCGGGTAAAACACATAACCGAGGATTTGCTGAAAGCTGATGCCGAACAAGGCGGAGAAGAGGGCATTAATGGCGCTAATCAGCGCAATAAAGCCAATCAGCATCGCCAGAATAATCATCGCTACTTTGAAACCCGCGAGGATGTACTCACCGAGCATCTCAAAGAAGCTTTGCGATTCGTGGAGCTTTTCCAGCTTGACCTCGGCTTCCGCTTCCGGGCGCGTCGGGTTAATTACCGACAGCACAATAAAGGTGCTGAACATATTGAGGATCAGCGCGGCAACCACATATTTTGCATCCAGCATGGTCATATACGCGCCGACAATCGACAACGACACCGTCGACATCGCCGTTGCTGCCATGGTGAACATGCGGCGCGAGGAGAGATCGGCGAGGATACCTTTATAAGCAATAAAGTTTTCCGACTGGCCGAGGATCAGCGAGCTGACGGCGTTAAACGACTCCAGTTTGCCCATGCCGTTCAGTTTTGACAGCAATGTGCCTATCAAACGAATAAAGATGGGCAGAATGCGCCAGTGCTGCAAAATGCCGATAAGCGCGGAAATAAAGACGATAGGGCACAGCACGCCGAGGAAGATAAAGGCCAGCCCTTTCTCGCTCATCCCGCCGAAGACAAAGCTGGTGCCTTCGCCCGCGAATTTCAGCAGCGCTTCAAAGAAGCCGGAAACGTATTTAATCAGCGTTAACCCGCTTTGCGCGTGCAGGAAAAACCACGCCAGCGCCAGTTCAATAACAATTAATTGCAGGATGAAGCGAAAACGAATGTGCCGGCGGTCGAAACTCACCAGCCAGGCCAGCGCGAGGATCACTATCAGCGCCAGCAAAAAATGGAAAAAGTTAGTCATGTCTTTAATTTTGCAGGTAAACGAAACGGGGCGTTTATTTAGCCACAGCGCTGAAGTGGGGTAAATACAAAGTTAAAGATTTGTAAGCTATGTTTTTGCTTTATTTCAACCGCTTCCGCATAACGCAAAAACCGCATGGTTAGCCTGCTACGCGGTTACATCCAGTTATCATTCTCAACATTTTTCGCTTGAGTTTCCTTGCGCCGTAATGATAATCACTATCAATGCAATTTACTTTTCTTTGCAACCGTTGACCGCGCATGACACTAGGGGTTTCCTCCATGTTTGTTCCATTTTTGATTATGTTACGTGAAGGCCTCGAAGCGGCGCTGATCGTCAGCCTGATTGCCAGTTATCTGAAACGTACCCAGCGCGGACGCTGGATAAGCGTGATGTGGATTGGTGTTTTTCTTGCCGCCGCACTCTGCCTTGGGCTGGGTATCGCGATTAATGAAACCACCGGCGAGTTCCCGCAAAAAGAGCAGGAGCTGTTTGAAGGCATTGTCGCGGCGATCGCCGTGGTGATCCTCACCTGGATGGTGTTCTGGATGCGCAAAGTGTCGCGCAACGTCAAAGTGCAACTGGAGCACGCGGTCGACAGCGCGCTGGCGCGCAGTCATAACCACGGTTGGGCGCTGATCCTGATGGTTTTTTTCGCCGTGGCGCGCGAAGGGCTGGAATCAGTGTTCTTTCTGCTGGCGGCGTTCCAGCAGGATGTTGGCGTCTGGCCACCGCTGGGCGCGGTGCTGGGGCTGGCTACGGCGGTGGTGCTCGGTTTCTTGCTTTACTGGGGCGGCGTGCGTCTGAATCTTGGCGCGTTTTTCAAATGGACCAGCCTGTTTATTCTCTTTGTCGCGGCCGGGCTTGCCGCCGGGGCGATCCGCGCTTTTCACGAAGCGGGATTATGGAACCACTTCCAGGATGTGGCCTTCGATTTCAGTAATGTGCTCACCACGCATTCCCTCACCGGCACGCTGCTGGAAGGGATTTTTGGTTACCAGGAAACGCCAAGCGTCAGCGAAGTGGTGGTCTACTTTATCTATCTGATCCCGGCGCTGGTGATGTTTGTTTTACCGCCTCGCGCGGGTACGCAGCCTTCACGGGCGGCACCGTAATCGCTTTATAGTTACAACATACTAATTAAGGGAAAGGGCATGGCAATTCATTTTCGTCGTAGTGCATTACAGGCCGGGATGGCGGCATTCATCTCCAGTGCTTTCGCGGTGCATGCCGCGGATATTCCGCAGGTGAAAGTCACGGTTACGGACAAGCAGTGTGAGCCGATGAACCTGACGGTGAACGCGGGTAAAACGCAGTTTATTATTCTCAACCACAGCCAGAAAGCGCTCGAGTGGGAGATTCTCAAAGGCGTAATGGTGGTTGAAGAGCGTGAAAATATCGCGCCAGGTTTTAGCCAGAAGCTAACCGCCAACCTGCAGCCGGGCGAGTATGAGATGACCTGCGGTTTGTTAACCAACCCGAAAGGTAAGCTGGTGGTGAAAGGCGCGGCAACAGCCGATGCGGCGAAAGGTGACGCGCTGCTGAGCCTGAGCGGAGCCATTACCGCGTATAAAGCGTATGTGGTTGCTGAAACGGCGCAGCTGGTTTCCGGCACCAAAGCGTTCACCGAGGCGGTAAAAGCGGGCGATATTGAAAAAGCGAAAGCGCTGTACGCGCCGACGCGCCAGCACTACGAGCGTATTGAACCGATTGCTGAGCTTTTCTCCGATCTCGATGGCAGCATTGATGCCCGTGAAGATGATTACGAGCATAAAGCCGCCGATCCGAAATTCACCGGTTTCCACCGTCTGGAAAAAGCCCTGTTTGGCGACAACAGCACCAAAGAGATGGACAAATATGCCGATCAGCTCTACTCCGATGTGGTTGATTTGCAAACGCGCATTAATGAGCTGGCGTTCCCTCCTTCTAAAGTGGTTGGCGGTGCCGCTGGCCTGATTGAAGAAGTGGCCGCCAGCAAAATCAGTGGTGAAGAAGATCGCTACAGCCACACAGACTTGTGGGACTTCCAGGCTAACGTCGATGGCGCACAGAAAATCGTCGATTTGCTGCGTCCGCAATTGCAGAAAGATAACGCCGAACTGCTGGCGAAAGTCGATGCCAACTTCAAGAAAGTAGATACCATCCTTGCGAAATACCGCACTAAAGATGGGTATGAGACTTACGATAAGCTGACCGACGCCGACCGCAATGCGCTGAAAGGGCCGATCACAACACTGGCGGAAGATCTGGCGCAGCTGCGCGGCGTGCTGGGGCTGGACTAATACCATGAAGCAAGAGGATAACAACGACGTCAGCGAACCTTCCCGGCGTCGTTTATTAAAAAGTATGGGCGCGCTGGGCAGCGCGCTTGCGCTGGCTGGCGGATGCCCGGTGGCGCATGCGGTAACACCGAAGAGCGCACCGGGGACGCTTTCGCCGGATGCGCGGATGGAGAAGCAGCCTTTCCTGGGCGTGCATCAGGCCGGTATTTTGACGCCGCAACAGGCGTCAATGATGCTGGTGGCGTTTGATGTGCTGGCTGCTGATAAAGCCGATCTCGAACGGCTGTTCCGCTTATTGACGCAGCGCATCACGTTTCTGACCTCCGGCGGCCCGGCTCCGGAAACAACGAACCCACGCTTACCGCCAATGGACTCCGGTATTCTCGGCGCTTATATCGCGCCGGATAACCTGACGATGACGGTTTCCGTGGGCGAATCGCTGTTCGATAACCGTTTTGGTTTGCGCGAGCAGATGCCGAAAAAGCTGCAAAAGATGACGCGTTTCCCTAACGATTCGCTCGACGCGGCGCTGTGTCACGGCGATTTGCTGATCCAGATTTGCGCCAACACACAGGACACGGTGATTCACGCACTGCGTGACATCATCAAGCACACGCCAGATTTACTCAGCGTGCGCTGGAAAAGGGAAGGGTTTATCTCTGACCATGCGGCGCGCAGCAAAGGCAAAGAGACGCCGGTTAACCTGCTGGGCTTTAAAGATGGCACCGCCAATCCGGACAGCCGCGATAATGCGTTGATGAACGAGGTGGTGTGGGTGACGGAAGAGCAGGGCGAACCGGCGTGGGCGGTGGGCGGCAGTTACCAGGCAGTGCGTATTATCCAGTTCCACGTGGAGTTCTGGGATCGTACCCCGTTGAAAGAGCAGCAGACCATTTTCGGGCGCGATAAGCATTCTGGTGCGCCGCTGGGCATGAAGAATGAGCATGACGTTCCGGATTATGCCAGCGATCCAGACGGTGATGTCATTGCTCTCGACAGCCATATTCGCCTGGCGAACCCACGGACGAAAGAGACCCAATCCAGCCTGATGATGCGGCGTGGTTATAGTTACTCGCTCGGCGTGACCAACTCCGGTCAGCTGGATATGGGGTTGCTGTTCGTTTGTTATCAACATGATCTGGAAAAAGGCTTTCTGACGGTACAAAAGCGTCTGAACGGCGAGGCGCTGGAAGAGTACATTCGTCCGATTGGCGGCGGTTACTTCTTTGTATTGCCCGGCGTACAAGCGGCAAATCGCTATCTGGCGCAATCTCTGCTCGAAGCGTGAAGATCCTATCCTGCCCGCCACCGGGCAGGATAATCTGTCATCTGTTGCATCCTGACATACTTTTTCTGCCATCCAGATATCATTTTTTCGTATGAGAAAGTATCTGTTATCTTTCTGTAATATTCATAACCGAGACTCTGTTCAACGACGCAGAGGTCATGCACGTTATAGTTAGGTAAAAATAATGTTGCAATGATGCTAAGCTTTGATGTAATTAGTGAGAGCGTTATCCCCTGCGGTGATGAAGTTTTTCTGGAGATCGCGGATGGTAAAGTCCAGTAGCGGACAGACAAAAAGACCACGCAAAACCCGGCACGGCGGTGCGACCTCCGGCAGCGACTTCTTCACCCCTGAATTTTCCTCCTTCTTTTTCATTCCTGATGTTGACGATGTGACAGGCGATGCTGTTCGTCGCGTTGGCACGTCATTTTCAAAGGCAAGTCATGGCTTACAAGGAAGCCAACCCTCAGACGTTTGTGCGCATAATCGCGTCGATAGCGACGTGTGTGATGTAAACCAACAACTCAAGGTGCTATCCATGGGAAGACAAAAAGCAGTGATCAAAGCTCGTCGTGAAGCGAAACGCGTGCTGAGACGTGATTCACGCAGCCATAAACAACGTGAAGAAGAGTCGGTCACCTCGCTTGTGCAGATGAGTGGCGTAGAAGCAATTGGCATGGCGCGGGACAGCCGTGATACTTCCCCAATTGCAGCGCGCAATGAAGCTCAGGCGCACTACCTGAATGCTATCGAGAGTAAACAACTGATCTTTGCAACCGGTGAAGCCGGCTGCGGGAAAACGTGGATCAGCGCGGCGAAAGCGGCGGAAGCCCTGATCCATAAGGACGTGGACAGGATTATTGTAACCCGACCGGTTCTGCAGGCCGACGAAGATCTCGGCTTCTTACCCGGTGATATTTCGGAGAAGTTCGCTCCCTATTTCCGGCCCGTTTACGACGTGCTGTTGAAACGCCTGGGGGCGTCCTTTATGCAATACTGCCTGCGACCAGAGATCGGTAAGGTGGAAATCGCGCCGTTCGCCTATATGCGCGGACGTACCTTTGAAAATGCGGTGGTCATTCTCGACGAGGCTCAGAATGTCACGGCTGCGCAAATGAAAATGTTTTTAACGCGCCTCGGGGAGAACGTGACCGTTATTGTCAACGGTGATATTACCCAGTGTGACCTGCCATCCGGTGTGAAATCGGGCTTGAGCGACGCGCTGGCACGTTTTGAGGAAGACGAGATGATTGGCGTTGTACGCTTTAATAAAGACGACTGCGTACGCTCCGCGCTCTGCCAGCGCACGCTAAAAGCGTACGACTGACGGCGTTGATAGTTAGCGATAAAACCCGGGAAACCGGGTTTTATTTTTTGCGGGATGCAAACAGGCCGTTCTCTTCCCGTTCCCGGATTTCCATTCCCTGTACGACAGACAAAAAAGCCCGCTTTTCCAGGTAAGCGCTTCGCTTAAGGGCGAGGGCAAGACTATGACTTGTAA
Organism: Kosakonia sp.; assembly: GCF_032104925.1. Classification (NCBI taxonomy): domain Bacteria; kingdom Pseudomonadati; phylum Pseudomonadota; class Gammaproteobacteria; order Enterobacterales; family Enterobacteriaceae; genus Kosakonia; species Kosakonia sp. The sequence continues at coordinate 185,079 of NZ_DAMCGF010000004.1, read as the reverse complement.
ATAATTACGTATCAATAACCGTGCATGCAGATGAGAACCCCGCTGAGTGTGTGAGCCTGCTTCCCTGTAAGGAATTACGCATTTGCCATGGGCAACGTGCAGTTCAAACGAACCTGACTGGTGCTTTTCCCCATTATTGAAATCGCAAATCTGTACAAGATTTGCGTTCTGTCGATGAATCCATATTGATATCAGCGCGTTACATTTTCTTACGCAAAGCCGCTTTGATGAAATAATAACGCAACTGAATTAATGAAAAGTGAACGGTGCCTGTTAGCGCTTTGCCGTGGTGCTGGCTTGCTGTCTATCCCGCAACCATTTTTTAACTACGGAGAACCATGCAAATGGGTGTTCGAGGAGAAGATTGTATCCGTACGCGCTGGAACGACATGCGCTGCTCGAAAAGTTGACGCCGCTTATAACAAAGTTCTTACATCCAGAAACGAAATAGTAACTAATGGTTATATTTGCACAGGTAAATTAGGGTTGGCACCTTTCTTTGAGGGATGATGATGAAAATTTTCGTATCGACACTCTGTATGTCCGGTAGCTTTTTTGCAGGAGCATCTGCGCCCATTTGTCTCAGTGCCCTTTCATCACTCTTAACCGAACGTATGGCGTTAATGAGAGAAGTTGCAGCTTACAAGGTGAAGTACCATTTGCCGGTGGAAGATGTAGCCCGGGAACAAAAAGTAATATCGCAGGCGCGCAGCACCGCGCGCGAGGCTGGTCTGGAGCCGCAGTCCGTGGAGCCGTTCATCAGTGCGCTGATGAACGCGGGAAAAGCGATACAGTATCGCTATCTGGCAGACTGGTTACCCCGACCAGAATCCTTTGTTACCCTCCTGGATCTTGATGGGATCAGACGGCGTATTAATGAACTGGACAAACTTCTGCTACTGACCATAAGTCAGCGGCTTCGGGCAGGAACGCTCTCTTATACTGACCGGGCTTTACTGGCGGAGAAAACGGTGTCTCCCAATCTTACTGACGCTGAGAAGGATAATTTACTCGACACCATGCGCTTTATTCAGCGTGCTCAGCAGGCGCGCGATAAAGGGATAGTCTGACAGGCAACGTCACAGTCTTTGAAATACGCACCGAACCCGTTGCTCTGTGCCGGTAAAAAGCAATATCAACGATACTCACACTATTAATACGGTTATGCTGCGAGCATTGATTAAATAATGTTATTGTATTCAGGTTTAATTTTATAAAGATAAACTCTGCTAATGAAAATTAGCGCGTCACCGTTTGTGTTCCCGGCTGTGATTTTTAGTTTATGGCAATGCCGTTTACTTTTTCATGCCTCTGGATAACAACATTAATTATATCAAGTGACACTAATGGCATTAATGGCTTTTTACGGAGTGAACATGGCATATGACGGGTGTGATGTTATTAACGCAATCGTTAAAAATTTTAAAGAATCCATTGGGCTGATTAATGTGTTGTTACTGGAACCTGATGAACCCGACGCGTTGCGCTTATTGTACTTAAAACTGGATGGTATCAGAGCCGGTATTGAACAGGATGTCCGCATATTATCCAAAGCCCGTCTGGACAGTAACGCCACGCTTTGCCTTTACCATGCACACCATGCGCTAAACGCCCTGAATTATTGCATTGAGATTGCGAGAAATACGCCGTTAGGCCAACAGTTTTATTCCGATTTCGAAGCACTGAAGCGTGTGGTGAACATCCTTGAGGCAACATCCGGGCGTGTTTTTACAAAGCTGGATGGTAATGAGTAAGCATAAAGCGATATCTGTTTTCCATGAGATTAAGAGGAAAGCAATATGAAAAGCCAATGCGGTTTGCAAAATCCCTCACGCTTTGAGGACTATGAATTAATGCTGAATGGTAATCGCAAAAATAAAAAGAAGAAACATCCTAACACTTTTTGGCTGCCGAACTTAAACGTCACTTCAACTGAAAACGAATTCGCCCGGTGTTTTCATCACAGCACTTCTACAATACTTCAACAATTCTAATGTCGGGATAATTATGTTTTTTCTGCGCCGTAATGTGAAAGGAATAATTGCCAGCCTGATTTTTTTCCCGGTATCCGGCTTCAGCGCGGCGCTATCGGCCCTGGAGAGTGCTGATGTGCCAGAACCTGTGCTGCCTGCGCCTGTCTGCGCAAAGCTGACGTCTTCATCGGCAGACGATACCCGACGACTTCAGTCGGCGATTGATAACTGCCCCCGGGGTGAGGTTTTACAGCTTCTGGCGGGGCGTTTTTCCAGCGGACCGCTGAGCATGAAATCTGGCGTCACACTCTGGATCTCGCAAGGGGCAATGCTGGTAGCAAATAGTGACCCACGTGTATACGACAAAAATGGCCATTGTGGAACTGTCGATCATAAAGGGAATGGCTGCCGACCCTTTATCCTTTTTAGCCGCACTGACGGTGGAGGCATTGTCGGCGAAGGGATTATTGACGGGCAGGGCGGTAAGCCGATAAAAGGACAGGATGAATCATGGTGGCAACTGGCTCGCCGCGCGCAGACGGAAGGCGGGGCACAGAATGTACCTCGCCTGATTGAAATAGAGGATGCCTCCCATATTATTTTTCACGGCATCACACTGCGAAATTCGCCAGGATTCCATGTCACCCTGAAAAACGTCCGCGATGCGACGTTCTGGGGCGTGCGTATTGATACCCCAGCGGATGCCCGTAACACCGACGGCATTGATCCCATTTCGTCGCAGAATATCCTCATCGCCCACAGCTTCATCAGAACCGGTGACGATAACGTGGCGATTAAAGCGGGCGCGGGTGGCGCCACGCGGCATGTGGTTCTGGTGGATAACCATTTTTACTGGGGACATGGGATGTCGATTGGTAGCGAGACCGTCGGCGGTGTCAGTGACATTCGGGTGCGTGACTTGACACTTGATGGCACAACTTCCGGGCTTCGTATCAAAAGTGATATCAGCCGGGGCGGCATTGTCAGCGATGTGCGCTACGAAAATGTTTGTATGCGCGGGAATCGTCGGCCGCTCGACTTTGATACGCGCTATGATGCGCACGCAAGCGGTAACAACATTCCTGTCTATCGCGATATCTCCCTGAATCATATTTCCGGTGAAAGCGGCCAGTTGATATTACGCGGTTATGACGCGGCTCATCCTCTGCAATTTGCCCTGAACGGCGTCTCTTTCAGCAAGACTGCCCGCTGGATAATTGAATCGGCGCAGATCCGCATTGGCCCCGATGGCGTCTCACCGGTGCCGCCGGGAAAAGCATCGTTACCACGATCGGCTGCCTCGACGGATTGCGCAAAAAACTGGATCCCTTTCCCGGTGACGAATGCGCCAGAAGACTAAAAAGGTATGCGATGGAACTCTGCCGGTGCTGATGACGCTGATTGTTTATTACGCAACATCGTTTGACGCAGTCAGCGATGACGGGAACAGCCCTCCGGCAAAGGAGGGGTATTTTAAACCGTTTGCTATTAGCCATCTTCGATGAACTGATACGCCGCGTTTAGCGGATCCTGTACGGCCACGACGTTTATCAGTTCAATATCCGCTGCTGAACTGGGCTCACCGATCTGGTTGATACAGGCAGGCACTTGCTCACCCGCCAGCGCTTAACAGGCAGAAGGGTGGCAGATTAGCGACATCATCCCTGATCAGCTAGTGCGTTTGACCGGGGGATAAATATCAACGAAACGAAACTTATGTATCGGTGGGTGCGTAAATTATTCGAATAATTACGGCATGTAGTTTGGTCAGGGAGATTACATTCTCAGAAGAAGAGGGCGGAGGTGAGATTTTTACGGAAAAACAAGCATGGCCGCTTTGGTATGTGATCGAAAAAGGATGATGTGGTTTGTAAATAGCTCACGTCACGCTTCTTCATACCAGAATGATGCCGTGCCGGGTTTTTTCTGGACGGCTATTTTAAGGAAACGTCAAACCGCCCGCGGCAACCAGCCCCCACATATTGATGGCCTGCTGCTATCAGGCCGACAATTTCATCTTCATCCTGAATGCCTTTGCGAAAACCACAACGCGCTATGTGGATTGCTGGCGTGATTGCTGTGCCTGCGGGCAGCCGACACTGCGACGCCATGCGCCGGGTGCCTGCCCATACTGACGCTTGAAGCTGCGGTTAAAGGATTGCTGGGAGTCAAAGCCTAGCGCGATCGCCACGTTCACAATCGGCTCGTCGCTGTGGGTTAAGCGCTCGACCGATTTTTGCAGCTTTTGCGCGCGGATATACTCGGCGAGACGATAACCCGTATGCTCTTTGAAGAGCCGCTGGAGATGCCATTTCGAATAGCCTGCCCGCCTGGAGACGGTCTCAATGTCCAGACGGCTTTCCAGGTTGTTGTCGATCCAGTCGAGTAAATCGTGAATAAATGCGCCAGTGTTCATCTTGTTGCCCTCACGCTGCTTATTAAAAAGCATCTTTGTCTGTTGCATTTAAAGGTGACCCGTTTTTAGATTAATTGCAAGTTTTATTGTTGCATTTAAATCCTTGCCGGAAACGCGACTTTTACCCCTGTTTCAAACAGCACATAAAGTGTATCAATTATTCTTGCACTAAATTTAGCGCCTCCCTACAATCCCCGCGATAGTGTATTGGCAACTGTTACAGTTTTGTGGCGATGAACGGCACAAATGGCCTGAAGCCAGCCCGGACAAAGGAAGTGGCGTAGCGTCTCCCGCTGCGTCTTGCCCGGCGGCTACAATTAGCGGAATAAAAATAATGAGCCTGCAGAAACCTTGGGTTAAGTATCATCTGAATGCACTGGGAGCGATGTTTCTCTCTGTACTGCTTGTCGGATGTGATAACGGTGTCGCGCAAAATGCCGTGCCACAAGCTCCCGCCGTCAGCGCCGCTGACGTGGTAGTGAAATCTATTAGCCAGTGGGATAGTTTCAACGGACGGATTGAAGCGGTGGAGAGTGTTCAGCTCCGCCCCCGCGTCTCCGGCTACATTGATAAAGTGAATTACACCGACGGCCAGGAAGTGAAAAAGGGTCAGGTGCTGTTCACCATTGATGACAGAACCTATCGCGCCGCGCTGGAACAGGCGCAGGCGACGCTGGCGAGAGCCAAAACGCAGGCCAGCCTGGCGCAAAGTGAGGCTAACCGTACCGATAAATTAATTAATACCCATCTGGTTTCCCGTGAGGAGTGGGAGCAGCGCCGTTCGGCCGCCATTCAGGCGCAGGCCGACATTCGCGCCGCGCAGGCGGCAGTTGATGCCGCGCAACTGAACCTGGATTTCACCAAAGTGACCGCGCCTATCGATGGTCGCGCCAGCCGGGCGTTGATCACCAGCGGAAATCTGGTCACGGCGGGTGACAGCGCCAGCGTCCTCACCACGCTGGTCTCACAGAAGAGCGTTTACGTCTACTTTGACGTGGATGAGTCGACCTACCTCCACTATCAAAACCTCGCCCGCAGCGGGCAGGGGGCGTCCAGTAATCACCTGGCGCTACCGGTGGAAATTGGCCTTGTCGGGGAGGATGGCTACCCGCATCAGGGCAAAGTGGATTTTCTGGATAATCAGTTAACGCCGAGTACCGGCACGATCCGGATGCGCGCGCTGTTGGATAACGCGCAGCGTCAGTTCACGCCGGGGCTTTTTGCCCGCGTACGTCTGCCGGGCAGCGCTGAATTCAAAGCCACGCTTATCGACGACAAAGCGGTGCTGACCGATCAGGATCGCAAATATGTTTATATCGTTGATAAAGACGGGAAAGCGCAGCGTCGCGATATCACGCCGGGGCGTCTGGCCGCCGGTTTACGCATTGTGCAGAAGGGGCTGAACCCTGGCGATAAAGTCATCGTCGATGGTTTACAAAAAGTGTTTATGCCGGGGATGCCGGTTAACGCGAAAACCGTTGCCATGAACGCCAGCGCCGCCCTCAACTGATCCCTTATCTGAGAATCCGACACATGGACTTTTCCCGCTTTTTTATCGACAGGCCGATTTTCGCCGCGGTGCTGTCGATCCTGATTTTTGTCACCGGATTGATCGCCATCCCGCTATTGCCGGTTAGCGAATACCCTGACGTTGTTCCACCAAGCGTGCAGGTGCGCGCGGAGTATCCGGGCGCCAACCCGAAAGTGATTGCCGAGACGGTGGCGACGCCGCTGGAAGAAGCGATCAATGGCGTTGAAAACATGATGTACATGAAATCTGTCGCAGGCTCCGACGGCGTACTGGTGACCACCGTCACTTTCCGTCCGGGTACGGATCCCGATCAGGCGCAGGTTCAGGTGCAAAACCGCGTATCACAGGCGGAGGCGCGTCTGCCGGAAGATGTGCGGCGTTTGGGCATCACCACCCAGAAACAATCACCGACGCTGACACTGGTGGTGCATCTGTTTTCGCCCAACGGGAAATACGATTCACTGTATATGCGTAACTACGCCACGCTAAAAGTAAAAGACGAACTGGCGCGTCTGCCCGGCGTCGGCCAGATTCAGATTTTCGGTTCGGGCGAATACGCGATGCGCATCTGGCTGGATCCCAATAAAGTGGCGGCTCGCGGGTTAACAGCCTCTGATGTTGTGACGGCGATGCAGGAGCAAAACGTACAGGTTTCCGCCGGGCAACTTGGCGCGGAGCCGCTGCCGAAAGAGAGCGATTTTCTGATCTCCATTAACGCCCAGGGGCGTCTGCATACGGAAGACGAGTTTGGCAATATTGTTCTGAAAACGGCGCAAGACGGTTCGGTAGTACGCCTGCGCGACGTAGCGCGTATTGAAATGGGTTCCGGCAGCTATGCGCTGCGTTCTCAGCTTAATAATAAAGACGCGGTCGGGATTGGTATCTTCCAGTCTCCGGGGGCGAACGCTATCGATTTGTCTAACGCGGTACGCGCCAAAATGAACGAGCTGGCCACGCGTTTCCCGGAAGATATGAAATGGGCGGCGCCTTACGATCCGACAGTTTTTGTTCGCGATTCCATTCGCGCGGTCGTGCAAACGTTGCTGGAAGCGGTGGTGCTGGTTGTGCTGGTGGTGATCCTGTTCCTGCAAACCTGGCGCGCGTCGATTATTCCGCTGATCGCGGTGCCGGTCTCGGTCGTGGGCACGTTCAGCATTCTCTACCTGCTCGGCTTTTCGCTTAACACCCTGAGCTTGTTCGGGCTGGTACTGGCTATCGGTATCGTTGTGGATGACGCCATCGTGGTGGTGGAAAACGTCGAGCGAAATATCGAAGAGGGGCTTGCGCCCCTGCAGGCGGCGCATCAGGCGATGCGAGAAGTGTCCGGGCCGATTATCGCGATTGCGCTGGTACTGTGCGCGGTGTTCGTGCCGATGGCGTTTCTCTCCGGCGTAACCGGTCAGTTCTATAAACAGTTTGCGGTGACGATCGCGATTTCGACGGTGATCTCCGCCATCAACTCGCTGACGCTCTCTCCGGCTCTGGCTGCCTTGCTGTTGAAGCCGCATGGCTCACCGAAAGACTTCCCGACGAGGCTTATTGATCGTCTGTTCGGTTGGCTTTTCCGTCCGTTTAACCGCTTTTTCCATCGTAGCTCGAACGGTTATCAGGGGCTGGTTGGTAAAACGCTTGGTCGACGTGGTGCGGTGTTTGTCGTTTATGTGCTGCTGCTCTGTGCCGCTGGCGTCATGTTTAAAGCCGTACCCGGCGGGTTTATTCCGACACAGGATAAGCTCTATTTGATTGGCGGCGTGAAGATGCCGGAAGGCTCTTCGCTGGCCCGTACCGATGCGGTGATCCGCAAAATGAGCGAAATCGGTATGAATACCGAAGGCGTGGATTATGCGGTCGCTTTTCCTGGGCTTAACGCGTTGCAGTTCACCAACACGCCGAATACCGGGACGGTCTTTTTTGGCCTGAAGCCGTTCGACCAGCGTAAACATACCGCGGCGGAAATTAACGCTGAGATCAACGCTAAAATCGCGCAGATCCAGCAGGGCTTTGGTTTCTCCATTTTGCCGCCGCCGATTTTAGGGCTGGGTCAGGGCTCTGGTTATTCGCTGTACATCCAGGATCGCGCCGGTCTTGGCTATGGCGCGCTGCAAAGTGCGGTGAACACCATGTCCGGTGCGATTATGCAGACGCCGGGGATGCATTTCCCCATCTCAACCTACCAGGCTAACGTTCCGCAGCTGGATGTGCAGGTTGATCGTGATAAGGCGAAAGCGCAGGGCGTGTCGCTAACCGATCTGTTCGGTACGCTGCAAACCTATCTGGGCTCGTCGTATGTTAACGATTTCAACCAGTTTGGCCGTACCTGGCGCGTGATGGCGCAGGCCGACGGGCCGTTTCGCGATAGCGTGGAAGATATTGCGAATTTGCGCACCCGTAATAATCAGGGCGAAATGGTGCCGATCGGCAGTATGGTGAATATCAGTACCACCTACGGGCCGGATCCGGTGATTCGCTACAATGGTTATCCGGCGGCGGATCTTATTGGTGATGCCGACCCTCGCGTTCTCTCTTCCTCGCAGGCGATGACGCAACTGGACGGGATGTCTAAGCAGATCCTGCCGAACGGGATGAATATTGAATGGACGGATCTGAGCTACCAGCAGGCCACGCAGGGCAATACGGCGCTGATTGTCTTCCCGGTCGCGGTTCTGCTGGCTTTCCTTGTGCTGGCCGCACTGTATGAAAGCTGGACGCTGCCGCTGGCGGTGATCCTTATCGTCCCGATGACCATGCTGTCCGCACTGTTTGGCGTCTGGCTGACCGGTGGCGATAACAACGTCTTCGTGCAGGTTGGTCTGGTGGTACTGATGGGGCTGGCGTGTAAAAACGCGATTCTTATCGTGGAGTTTGCCCGCGAGCTGGAAATCCAGGGGAAAGGGATCATGGAAGCGGCGCTGGAGGCTTGCCGCCTGCGTTTACGCCCGATTGTTATGACCTCCATCGCCTTTATTGCCGGCACGATCCCGCTGATCCTCGGCCACGGCGCGGGTGCAGAAGTGCGCGGCGTCACCGGGATCACGGTGTTCTCCGGTATGCTGGGCGTGACGCTGTTTGGTCTGTTCTTAACACCGGTGTTTTACGTTACGCTGCGTAAATTTGTGACGCGCGGTAAACCGGTAAATGACGTTTTGCCTGCGTAAGTAGTTGCAGATACAAAAAAACCGCCTTCATTGTGAAGGCGGTTTTTTTTCGCAATAAGTAAATAATTAAGAGGTTTTTTTATACTGGGCAATAAGTTCCGGCACGGGATCCCATCCGCTGGTATCGGCTTTTTTCACCTCTTCCAGCGCGCTTGCCACGGTGTGGCGCGCTAATACCTGTAATGACGCCTGCTCCGCCTCTTCGGCGATAGACTTGAAGTACCAGCAGGCGTTAGCGCTGACCACGCAACGTGCCGGTACGTCAGGACGCGACGCCCACAATTTTTTATCTTCGATGACGGAAAGGTAGATATCGCGCAGGGTGATCTCTTCCGCCGGGCGACCAAGGTGAATAGACCCGTTGCGGCCAAGCGTTGAGACGATAATGCCGTCACGCGTGAGCGGCACCATTAATTTGCGGATAAAGCTCGGATTCGCTTCCAGGCCGTAGGCCAGAATCGCACTCGTCGAACGTTCACCCACTTGCTCCGCCATCGCTACGCTGAGAACCATCTGCAAAGCTGTCGGGAAGCGGTAATCTAACATTTTATAATCCTGGGTTGCGGTGAATCTTGTTCTTTTTGGCACCGCAGAGGTGAATAAGCAATGAGCAACAATATAACAAATGCGGTAATTTTTTTGAAGCAATCAACGCTTAACGAACCCTGTAAAAAAGAGTTTCCGGTACGCCGGATGGATGCAACGTATGTATCCGCGCACGGTTTATTGAACTCAGATTCATCGTTCAGATCCGTGGCGCACTGGCGGCTATTTAATTATGGCCTGGCTCATCATGGCGCCTCACAACCATACGACGGATCAATGCTGACCCATTATCCAGACACTTCACAGGCGTTACTGTGCTCATCCTCCCGGTAGACGATTATACCTTAATGTTTAAAAAGTTTTTTCTGGGACAAAGGGGGCCGTTCTGGAGGAAACGATGTTCAGTTATGTGCGGGAAGTGGGCCGTCTGTTCGTCAAAAGAAAGCCATTGCGATACCAGTAGCCTGGCGGGTAGGGGCTGCCAGTACAGGTATGCAGGTCACCTGCAGAGCATATTTTCCAGAAGATGTTGCGGGATGTTCTGCTGACTCCGGGCAATAAACCGGCTTTACTATCAGGGCCAGCAACCCGGCAGGGGAGATAAGTGGTTCTCCTGCCGTCAATGGCTGCATGACCCTGGCCCCGACGATGCGCAGAAATGATAACGGACATTAACGCCTGTCATCAGTCAGGAATATCAGTTGGCTGACGCGGTCGGTCTGATGGTTATTTCTGTTGTATCCACGCTCTCAGGGGCTTCAATGACCTGCCGCACGGCACGGGCTATATCCGCTGGTTTAAGTGCCACAGAACGGTACACATCCATCGCCGCTCTGGTTTCCGGATGCGTAATGGTTGAGGCAAGTTCACTTTCCACCACGCCGGGATTGACACAGGTCACGCGAATATTTGGGCTTTCCTGGCGTAAACCATCCGAAATCGCGCGTACTGCGAATTTTGAGGCGCAATAGACGGCGGCGGTTGGCACGACAGACAGGGCACCAATAGAGCCAATATTGATTATCTGACCGGAACCCTGCGCTTGCATCACGGGAAGCACAGCGCCAATGCCCCAGAGCACGCCTTTGATATTCACGTCAATAATTCGCTCCCATTCATCCTGTTTGCCGGCGGCAAGCGGAGAGAGCGGCATGACGCCCGCATTGTTGATCAGAACATCGACGCGGCCCCATTGATCCAGCGCCGCCTGCACGAAGCTGGCCATCGACTGGCGGCTGGTGACATCAAGCTCACGCGCTTCGGCGATACCGCCCGCGCTGCGTATTTCTGCAGCAATGGCTTCGATACGCTCCCGTCTGCGGGCCCCTAATAACACCTTCGCGCCTGCGTTGCCCAGCTCTCTGGCCATACCTTCGCCAATCCCGCTGGATGCGCCGGTAATAACTATCACTTTATCCATAGCATGCTCCTTCATTTGAGTTCGAAACGATCATAGAACGTAACGATTGGTTCCAGTATCCTGCTGTTACTGGACTCACTGGTTAGCAGCGTTAAACAATGAAAATTGATCTCAACCTTGTACCGGTTTTTATCGCGGTGGCAGAAGAGCGTAATTTCAGCGCGGCGGCTGCTCGCCTGGGCGTCACCCGATCGGCAATCAGTCAGGGAATAAGACGGCTTGAAGATGCGTTCGGCACAATGCTGGTAATGCGTACGACGCGCTCAGTAACGCTGACGGAGGCGGGAGAACGGTTGCGTCAGTCCCTGTCATTGCCGTTATCCAGTATTGAAACGGCGTTCGAAGAGGTCGCGTCGGAGAATATGCCGCGCGGATGCCTTCGCATCGCCGTGACCTCGATAGCCGAAGTATTTCTTTCCGGCCCGCTGATTGCCTCGTTTGCGGCGGCCAACCCTGCCGTGACGGTCGATATTGTCGTGACGGATGAGGAGTTTGATATTGTGGCTGCGGGTTATGATGCTGGCGTAAGGCTTGGAGAGGTGATTGAAAAGGATATGATCGCCGTCCCGCTTACCGAAAAACAACGTGAAATGGCGGTTGCCTCGCCCGCGTATCTCGCGACGAACAGCGCACCCGCACATCCGCGTGAATTGATCCATCACCGGTGTATCGGCTGGCGTCCTGCCAAAGATGTCGCTCCTTACCGCTGGGCATTTGAGGAGGCGGGAGAACCTTTCAGCCTGGCGATTGAACCACAGATCACCACTAATGATCTGCGCCTGATGCTGCGGCTCGCGCTTGCCGGTGGCGGAATTACGTTTGCCACAGAGGATACGTTCAGACCGTTTGTTCAAAGCGGACAGCTTGTCTCATTGCTGGACGATTATCTTCCTTATTTCCCTGGCTTCTATCTCTACTTTCCGCAACGCCGAAATATGGCACCTAAACTACGCGCCCTGGTAGACCATGTCAGGCAATGGCGGCAGCAGCATATTTAACGTCAGCGTTGTCACGCCTCGCACGCTGATATTGACCCCTTTTGTCATGGGTTATGGCTGCTTATGACATGCAGAATATGGCTGTGGGGGAGATTGATTCGCTGCGCTCACTATTACTCGGCTCTTCCCTGGGTCTCACCCCTTTGGGGCCAACGCCAGCGTTGTTCAAAAACGCTCCCGGCGTTTTTGTACGGGCAGCCCATTCACAGCGTTCATGGTCTGTCCAACTGGCTGCGCCAGTTGTCGACCCCTGGTCGGGGCTTCTCACCCCCCTGGTGGAGTGCGATATGCGAAAAAGAGCCCGCATTTGCATGCGGGCTCTTCTTTGAATGATGGCGGTGAGGGGGGATTGATTCGCTGCGCTCACCCTGCGGGCAGCCCATTCACTGCGTTCATGGTCTGTCCAACTGGCTGCGCCAGTTGTCGACCCCCGGTCGGGGCTTCTCACCCCCCTGGTGGAGTGCGATATGCGAAAAAAAAGCCCGCATTTGCCTGCGAGCTCTTCTTTGAATGATGGCGGTGAGGGGGGGATTCGAACCCCCGATACGTTGCCGTATACACACTTTCCAGGCGTGCTCCTTCAGCCACTCGGACACCTCACCACATTGTATCGCTGCCAGCCAGTACTGGGGGCAACGGGGCGCTACTATAGGGAGTTGTACTGAAACGGTCAAGCAAGATTTTAAGCTTTCATGACTATTCGCTTAAGGTGTGAGCAATGCGAAGATTTACCGCAAAATACGCAAGCTTACCGGCCCATAAAGCAAAGCGAGCAGGCACTGATGTCGCCAGGCATTACTCGTGAGTAAGCCCTGTGGATGCGTACTCAATTCTCACGATCATAAGACGCACTGTTTTTTGATGGACAGGATCGATTTCACTACGCATCCGGCGAAATAGGGATGTTCGAGGCCGGGGAAGCCGCCTTTATTGCGGCATCCATGCGGGACTGGATGCAGAGTATGACAAGGGCATGATGTCGCGTTTATATCTGATCTAAGAGGCGAATCAATGGGGGCTGCTGCCTAATTGAAATCCTTTTGCAGGATATTTTTCAGAGAATATGGCTATAAAAAAAGCCCCGTCAGGGGCTTCGTGTCTGTAAAGACTATATACGCAGCGCTGATTTAGAAACGATATTGCAGACCAGCGGTAATGGTATAGTTTTTGTTGGAAACCAATCACTGAATTTGAGCAGGGCGTTAATTTCAACGTCATTAATACGATACTGAACTGCGATGCCAGGGTACGGCAGGCCCGATTACGAATACCCGATATCCTGGCGATGGGGCAGGGAGGCGCGTATTGCCGCCGTTGGTGTTCAATCTTTCTGCGGGTCCAGATATTTCAGCAGGCGTGTCATTTTGCTTGCTGCAGGGATATACCCGGGTTTGCTTGCGTTAATCCAGCTTTCATCAGCTTCTGGATGAGGGCCGGTAAGCACAACCTTACCTTTTCCAAAGGTGTAGGCCGCCATTGCAACGTCGCCATTCAGGTAATAAGCGATGGGGGTATAGCCGGGGCTTTCAGCGCTGTTACTCAGATAGGGGCCATCCTGATAGTAAAACGATTCCTCTTTGCCTCCCCATTTAACGGAAAGCGTGTAGTCTCCTTCGTCATTAGCCTCTGCACCCGGCCTGCCAGCTTCTGAATCAAGGGGGGCATTGATAAGCCCTATCCAGTCTTTGTCAGCAAGATAAGCGCCCATACATATCCCAAGATACCCCTTACCGGAACGGACAAAATCCCGGATCGCGTCAGCGCCCTCATCACCTATCGCATCGTAAGCCGCAGGGATGTCCTGTCCGCCACCGGGCTGAATATACAAATCAAAACCCTTCAGGTTCTGGCGGTTCAACGTGAGCTTTTCGTTCTCACCCATATAGCTGATGGAGAGTTTCAGGTCGGTATTAAGGAGCGATTTTACAACCATTTCCGAGCAGCCCTCGCAACCCGCTTCCCCCCGGTAAACCGCGATCTTTACAGGTTTGCTGTCTGCAGAATGAGCTGAAGGTGTATATCCTGTCATGAAGAGAGTCAGCGCAGCGGTAAATATAAAAATGTTCAGATGACGTCTGGAAAGGAGCGCTTCAGATTTCATTAAACATTCCTGAGTTTTTAAATGCCAATAGGGCTGTTTACGGGAAGGGAAAAACGGCAAATTAGCGCGTGCTCTCTGATTGACACGCAACCAGAAGGCGTTAAAAGCGCGTTGCCAGGCCTGAAATATGATTAATCCTGTCGTGTCATTTTCACCATTACCCCAGACATCAGCCTTTTGCTCACCACTTTCCTGCGGCAGGGCTGGAGTAACAACGGACATCGTTTAGCCACCATGGGATACATCCACTTTATCCGTTTAATTCTCAACGTTTCTATAACCGCTCGCAGAGCGGGCGACACATTGCAATGCGGGTAGTAGAGAAGGCGCCGGGGATATGCCTGAAAACCGCGTGGTTGCTTATCGCACATGGCAGACAAGGTTGCGTTATTGACAGGCTGGTTTGTGCCATTCATGACTGCCTTAATAAGGAGGAAAGCGCCGGTGACGATCCCCCTGTTCAAGAAGGGCAAACTAGCTTTGTTGACAGAAGCGCAGCCGGTTGCCAAACGGGTCGTGGACTTCCATAACGTCTCCCCAGTCTTGCTTCACGATTTCCGGGCGGCCGTATCCATATTGTTTGCTGTGGAGTTCATTTCTGAGCAACGCAATATTATTCAAAGGGATAAATATCGTTGCGCCCGGGCTGGCGTCACCGTGATGTTCAGAAAGATGTAATTGCAACCCTTCTCGGGCAATGCCCATATACAGCGGTAAGCCAGGCTCGAACCGGTGTTCAAACTCAACGCTGAATGACAGAAATTCAAGATAGAACTCCTGCGCTTTGCGGACATCAAAAATTCGCAGGATAGGGATGGGTTTGCTGAATTGGATTTGAGACTGTGGGATCTGCGGGGGCAACGTTGCTGCCGCTGTGTTCCAGTCTCTGAAGCCTAACTGGTGTGCAACCGTTTCGAGCGCGGTGGAATAAGAAAGCTTATGTTCACGCAACTCAAGAGAGGCTTTTAACTTTGCCGCCATTTGTTTGGCTTGCTCGATGGAAAACATATTTTCTCCTGCTGTCAGGAAATGGTGGTGCTCGCATTACCACGTCCCGACCATCAAGAGTTTTAAAATTAATGAGGTTGAGAACTTAGATGCTTTCACCTTTTCCTTTCAGGAAGCGAGCGGCGGGCAGCACGGACCCTGAATGAGAATACCCAGGCTCGCGAAACGCCACAAGTTTTCAGGTTCGCATGAAGAGGGGGACTACCAATTCAGGTAGTCACGATTAAGGGATACGTGATGCAACAGGCTCCGCGTCCGCTTTTCGTGCTGAGCGGGCATATCTGCTCAGGGCCGACGCATTCGTGCGAGAAGCGTACAAACCTTGCAAGTATATCGAGAGATTGACTGGCAGGGGGCCGCGCAAAGTAAACACGTTTCTCATTTGAACAGGCTTTACAGGCGACTGTGTGATGGGGGAAGGGCATGACGAATAGCGATATTCCAATAGTTAAATGGGGGGCAATGTCAATAATTATTATATGAACGTCTTTTATTTCCCTGTCGGTTAATCATTTTTCATAGTTCCTGTGATGTATAATTATAACCTCACGCTTTTGTCGTCCATTCATTATTAAAAATTCTATAATGAAATTCATCGCTGGTCGAACCTTTGAAAAAGTCCGCATCTTTCAGCTCATTAATTTTCTTTAGTTTCAAAGATTCCACTAAACCAATTGAGGCCAGGTTACGAGAGTCAATCAATGCGTCGATATGAGATAAATGATAATGTTTAAATAAAAAATCTATTACCATACGCACACACTGTTTTGCCACCCCGCGTTTTTGATACCTGCCAAACACATGATAAGCAATATATGCCCAGTTTTTTTCAATCATAATGGTCGACTGGACATACCCAAGGTATGCACCAGACTGACGATGTATAATCACCCAGTTTAGCCATATTTGGCTCTTATCCGGCGAGTAACGCTGAGATATTCTCTCATAACGCGCTGTCAACTCATCCAGGTTTGCCGGTGGGTTGGTCGGTATAAACTTATAATCGTCAACAGAACATAATCCTGCATACATTTCCTTAGCATGAGCTTTATCTAAGGGTTCCAGGATATATAAATCCGACATCAAAGGCTCAATTAATTTAGCACTCACGGTGCAATCCTCATAAAATTTGACATGCGGAAATTACCTTTTAGCCACAATCCGCATTTCCACAAGCGCATTTTCTGGAATGAATTCTGATACGCCAATGGCGGACCATGCCGGGTATGGCGCCTTTATATACTCATCTTTTACTTTCGAAAAAACGTCTATATGTTTTTTAAGATCAATATGAAAAGTGGTCATCTCAAGTATATGTTCATAGCCCAAACCGGCGGCGTTTAAATAAACACCCAGCTTATAAAACGCATCGTGGAATTGTTCTTCAGGATGCTTACTTATCGGTTTTTCCTTGCGTGCCGCGGTAACACCTGAAAGGTACACTGTGCCATCAGCGTCGATGACGGGGGAGAAGTGCCAGTCATCGAAATAATGCTGAAATTGTTCAGGAACTATCGATTTTTTCATAATTTTTCTCAAATTGATGACTTAATAAATGCCAGCGTGTACCAAACCGTTATGCTCTGTGGCAATTACGCAGGATCATCATCCACCCGCCGACAAAACTGGAATTCAGATGCCATTACATTGAGCCTGTTTCGGACAGGTATGTAGCCAATCCCGCCATGACTTCCGGGAAGTCCGAGCTGATCCCTTCTCCGAAAGCCTTAGCCTGGGGACCCTGAGTACTGATCGCATACGTCACGATACTCTCATCGGGGCCGGATGCCTCAATACGATGTTCAACGTTGACCCGTGTTTCATCCACCCAGGTCTCGTCAATGAAATATTTTTCTTCAGAAACATCAGTAAGCTGACTACGGACAACCTCTCCTTCAGGTAGCTCCATCGTGAACCATGTTCCCGTATGAAATGGCCCCTCGATAGTGATTGACTTTACGCCAGGGTTCCATCGTTTCCAGTTATCGGTGTCGACAAAGGCCTGCCATATTGCTTTCGGCTGGCTTTTTACAGTGAGTGTATAGCGCTTGCTCCAGGCGTTGTTTTCATTCATAAAATTGCTCGTCAGATACAGTAAGTGGGCATAGTGAATGTGTACTTATAATGGTGTAACGGCAAAAATGCCAAACCTCATTTTTCGTTCCGGGAGAGCCAGTCTCGTTCAGGCAGGCATCTCAACACATAATCACTCGCCAGCAGACCAGTGAAAGGGCTGCTGAGATGTGACGCGGGTGACGCTTTAAACGGTAATTTGAATGGCTAAAAGAATATAAAAAGGTCCGCTTCTCGCAGAGTAGCCTTTCAGTTCACTTCCCCCCCTTCGTCGGGAGTTAAACCTCACGGAATTTCTGACAATGCATTGAATTGGTTGGGGTGTCGTTTCACATCCGTCCTGTGAGTTTTGCAGACCTTAAAACCCGGTGTAAGGCTATGAATCCACATACAGGGTAACAGCATGACCTGTATGATCTTTTGTTACTCAATTGCTTGTTTTAAGGCTTCTGATCATCAATGAAATACCGTCGTTCAAGCCTTGATTAAAAAAATTGCGTTGCCATGGTTTCAGATGTCCTGGTCCGAAAAGTGACGACGCCGGTGGAGTGCCTCGTGCACTATCGGCGGTTTACAGGTTCAATATCCTCTTACAAACGCAGCGACACCTGCTGCGTTACGGTTGTGGTGTGATTGCAGTGCACTTGGAGAGTTTATTCCTCTCTGACGCTTTCGCTGTTTTGACTTTAAAATTCAACCATCCAAACAGAAAGATGTAGTGTTCGAAATATTGATATCTTTTAAATGAAATAAAATGATCGCCCATTGATGGTTTTGAGGTTCAGGTCTAAGTGGAACCGCATCTAATCTGGCTTTACAGTGGAATAATCACTCTAAGTATAAAGTTTTATATTGGATATGTATTGTTTCGTGATTTTAAATACTGGTGTAAAACAAATAAAAAAATAACCTTCCTTTAAGGTGGTCTTTACAAGAGGCATCTTCCTGATAAACTTAAATCGTTCAATAAATGGATCATTATTAGTGGCAGGGAAAGCTAAATAATAAGATATAGCTTCATCCTTGTTTGAAATAATATGAAAGTGAAACTAATCCAGAATCAGGGTGAAGAATGCCTATTCAAGTTCTTATTCCAGATGATTACCAGTTAGCTACGACTTCGCTTAACTTTCTGCAAAGCAATGATAAATACTCCTGTGTTTCCGTTGGGGATTTGAGTAAAACTCCCCATATTGAAAACCAGCTTGCTACTGCACAGGCATTAATATTAATCAGAGAGCGAACGGTTATTGACGACGCTTTTTTAAGACGTACGCCTAATCTGAAACTGATCAGTCAAACTGGCAAGTTAGCCAGAAATGTCGATATTGATGCATGTACCCGGGCCGGTGTTGCCATAGTTGAAGGTATTGGTTCGCCTGTTGCACCTGCTGAATTAACATGGCTGTTAATTATGGCTTCCAGAAGAAAATTAATTTCGTCAGTGGAGGCCATGAAAAAAGGGTTGTGGCAGACAGAAATGGGTTCTGCGGTAAATAATCAGCTTATTGGAATACTGGGATACGGGAAAATAGGCAAGAAGATTGCAAATTATGCTCAGGCATTCGGGATGCGGATTCAAATATGGGGGAGTGAGCGCGCGCAAGAAGAAGCTCGTGCCGTTGGATTGCATGTGCCGGAAAACCGAGAGCAGTTTTTTTCCACTTCTGACATCATCACAGTACATCAACGCCTGGTGGCGCAAACTGAAGGAAATATTACCCTCAGTGATCTTTCTAAAATGAAAGGGGATGCTTTATTTGTGAACACAAGTCGTGCTGAGCTTGTTTCAGACGGTGCGCTTTATGAGGCTTTGCGGCAAGGTCGTCCCGGATATGCGGCTCTGGATGTCTATGAGCAAGAACCTGTCTATGATACCGATAACCCTTTCTTACACATGCCGAACGTTCTGTGTACACCCCATCTGGGTTATGTAGAAAAAGCTGGGTATGAATTATATTTCAAAGCAGCCTTTGAGAATGTGGTTCGTTTCTTTGAAGGTGATACTACACACGTTATAAATCTCTGACTTAAAAAATAAAGGAAATAATAAGCGCATATCAGCCCCCAACTATAGGGCAGGATCGTCTGGCGGGTGGGGGCAGTCCAGCACGGTGCGGAACTGTGTTGCTGGTCGAGCATGACTGGCCATTCGGTCTGAGAAAACAGTAGCTTACGCATGTTCGGTTGTGATGATTTCGAAATAATTCGTCAGGCGGCGATTAAGGGCTGGGGATTGCGTTTCTGTTGGCGGATCGCTAGGGATGACATTAACAGTGGCGCGTTGGCACTCCTCTTGCCGGAGATATTCACACAAGTATATGTATTTGCAGAAATATATGTGCTACGCGCGTTACGTCATCCGCTTACAGCGGCACGGTATTTCTCGACGCATTGCGTGAATTCATCGGACATCCTGCAAAATGGTCAACATTCCGTTGTCAGCTCTGATGACTTAAGCAACCTTGCCACTTTTATATTGTGCGAGCTTCCGCTCCTCGCTCAGGGCTGCCTGTCAGGTCCGTTGCATTACCGGCGCTGCATCAACCCTTCGCCCTGAGTTCTGCACAAGGAAAAGACTGACCCTCACTGCGCAAAAAGCGACCCGTAGAGTTACAGGGATGCTGGCCGGGACCAGCCTGGTCAGCACATGCCATAAACCTGGCGAGTCGGGTGGTTCTCTATTACGAGCGCTGTCCGTACCGGTCAACGTGCTGTACCCGCATCAACGCGTTCTTTCTCGAGTAGTGCGCGCATTTGCAGACTGGACAACCGACATCATCTGGTATTGCCGTTACTTTGAACGGCCATCCCGGGATGGCCGTCGAATGAAGGTTTAAACCTGCGTCATGCCGCCATCAACGCAAATCTCAGCACCTGCTATATAGCAACTCTCGTCACTGGCGAGGAAAAATGCAGCGTTGGCTACCTCTTCAGGCTGGCCCATTCTGCCAAGTGGTATTGCGCTGGTTAAGCCTTTACGCACCTCATCAGAGGTTGCGGCCATCATGTCTGTGTCTATCGGTCCGGGTGCAACAACGTTAACGCGGATACCGCGCGCGGCAAGTTCGCGTGTCCAGGTGCGGGCAAAAGAGCGCAGTGCGGCTTTGCTGGCCGAGTAAACGCCGTATCCATGTGTGCCGAGAACATCAGCAATTGAACCGATGAGAACGACACTGCTGCCGGGTTTCAACAACGGCAATGCTGCCTGCAGGGCAAAAACGGGGGAGCGAACATTCAGGCCAAACGTCTGGTCAAAATGCTCTTCACTTACCTCTTCAAGCGGGGCGTATTCCGACATTCCGGCATTGATGATCAGGATATCTATCTGACCTGATTTTTCTGCAATGGTCTGCATGATACGGCTCAGTTCGTTCTTCTGACTGACATCGGCCTGCAGCGGCATCGCGGTCCCTGATATTTTGCTTTTGGCTGTCTCAAGCTCTTCTGCCCGGCGTGAAGTGAACCAGGTAACAGCCCCCTCGGTGGCTAAACGCTGGCTGATCGCCAGCCCAATCCCTTTTGCACCACCAAGCACCACAGCGACTTTTTTCTCTATCTTGCCCATCTGATTTCTCCGGTTGAGGTCTCGAAAACAGATGATATAAATTCTATACTTAATATCAATTACGCACTTTCGCTATACCAACTATAAGTGACTATACCGCCATGCCAGAAAACCACGATAATTGCCTGATAGAACAACGAAATACCCGCCTGGTGTTAGAACATATCACCAATAAATGGTCGATATTAATTCTGACGGTGCTGTGTACGGAACCTTGCCGGTTCAATGAACTTCGCCGACGGCTGGACGGAATTACCCACAAAGCGCTGGCCGATGCGCTGAAACGTCTGGAGCGAAACGGTTTAATTGATCGTCACGTTCTCTCCACGCATCCGGTGAGTGTGGAATACACCATTACGCCGCTGGCGCAGTCACTGCAGCAGCCTTTTATTGCGCTGGCGAACTGGGCGCAGGAGTTTGGTCCGGCCATTGCACTGGCGCAGGCTGAATACGATCGAACGCATGCGGAGGAAAATAAATACGACAGGCGGGTTGAGGCCTGAGCAATCCCCCCGGCTCTCTGAATAACGCCAACAGGCTAACCCCGGATGTGTATTCCCGGGGCCGGGGTAAACCTGGAAAAGATACAGGCTGGTTTGTCGGTTATTACCAGGGCCAGCTGTTGTTCTCGTAATCGAGGAACAGATGGCTTCTGGCGTTGCGGTGTTGCTCAATCACACTGATCATGCCATTGACGCTGGTTTTTACATCGATCTCCGCATCCACCGTACCATCCAGCGTGCCCATCGCCGTCGCCACCCAGCCAGGATGAATCGACAGTACCGTCTGTTCTCCCTGGCTGATATCCATATATATACAACGCGCCAGCATATTCAGCGCCGCTTTACTGGCCCGGTAAAGCTCAAGACCGATCCCCGGTTCGGTGTTGCTGGCGATACTCCCCCGATGCGACGACATAAAAACCAGGCTTCCCGCAGGCTTAAGTACCGGCAGGAGGTGCCGGGCCAGGCGGGCAGGGCCAAACGCATTGGTCAGCATAATTTGCTGGAATTCCGTGTCAGATGCCTGCAACACGGACTGATGCAAGGGGCCGTAAATTCCGGCCACCATAAAAATAACGTCAAACTGCCGTTCGCGGAGCCTGTCGAGAAGTGGCCCGATATGGGCGCTGT
This sequence comes from Kosakonia sp., assembly GCF_032104925.1. Classification (NCBI taxonomy): domain Bacteria; kingdom Pseudomonadati; phylum Pseudomonadota; class Gammaproteobacteria; order Enterobacterales; family Enterobacteriaceae; genus Kosakonia; species Kosakonia sp. Next base: position 163,157 of record NZ_DAMCGF010000004.1, on the reverse strand, counting down.
TGGTGACATCTATCTCGCCGGTCATCAGATTGCCAGGGTAGATCTCTGCCAGCGCGCGCAGGGCGGAGGTATCCGCATCCGGTAAGTGTGTGGCGAAAACGTCCCAGCCCCCTTCCAGATAGGCTGCTGTCAGCCCGTGACCCAGCCCTTTCTCGGCTCCGATAATTAAAATGCTCTGCTTTTTCATCACTGCCTCCTTGTTACTGTGCCGTATAACCGCCGTCTGCCATTAATACCGTTCCCGTCACGAAACTCGCTTTCGGTGAGGCGAGCCAGATAATGGCTTCCGCAATTTCTTCCGGCTGAGCCACTCGTCCAAGGGGATGCGCGTGGCCGTAGCTGGCAAGCATCACCCGACTGTCTTCCACTATGCCGGACAGAATATTTGTTTCGACGACGCCGGGGGCGACGGCATTAACCCGGATGTCATACTCAGCGGCTTCCAGCGCCAGCACTTTCGTCAGTTGCGCGATGGCGCCTTTAGAAGCCGAATAAGCGGACGTGGCTTTCATGCCCACCATGCTCACTACGGAGGCCACATTGACAATCGCTCCCTGCCTGCGGGGCTGCATTACCTTCAGGCTTTCCCGGCTCAGGAGAAAATACCCTCTGGCATTAATGGCCATAATGCTGTCCCACTCTTCAACGGATGTTTCGGTAGCGAGTTTATTCAGGGTCTTACCCGCATTGTTGATGAGAATGTCCACGCCGCCGAATTCCGCCTGCGCGAGAGTGAGGGCGCTGATGACTTCCTGTTCCTGGCTGACATCGCATATCTGCGTCACCACCTGATTGCGCTGTGCCAGGGCATGAACTGCCGGGTCGATATCGAGAGCCAGCACCTTCGCGTCATGACTAACAAGACGTTTTACGGTGGACCTGCCAATATCACCTGCGGCACCCGTGACAATTGCCACTTTGTTCGTTAATCCCAAAAAATCTGCCATTTTTATTCCTCAAATTTTGCATTGCCTCGCCTGAACGTCATCGTCTTCAGCCGCCGGTATTGATCTGATTGCGCTGCCGATCTGACGGTGTGAAAAGCGGGGGATCTGTTCAAACTACGCCAGGCGCGACAGGCGGCAGCGGGGCGTCTCAGTGCGACGTTTTCCCGCCAGTGTCTGTCATAAGGCAGCATGTTGATTCACAAAGGAAATACATAACGTCTGCGCTTTTCTTTTGCTGCGAAAAGAATAGGGAAAGCAGAGCGATGCAACAATGAAGGTTCCTGTACAAAGATTATCTTTTTCTGTCAGAATTGGGTTCGATAACCTTATACAGACGCAAAAATTTATCTTTTTATATATTCGGGGGGGCAGTGTCCGGACTTACCTCAAGCCTTACGCGAAAAATGATCCCTGCTTTGCTGGCGCTTGCGCCTGATGAGGGCTACTCGCGCACCCGTATGACGGCGATAAAACTGTTGCGGGTCAATGAGTCGATGCCCCACACGCCCGTCCTTTACGAACCGTGCATTGTCATTGTGCTGCAGGGAAAGAAAACCGCTTTGATGGGCGGTCGGGAATTTACTTACGATCCCGGACATTATCTGGTGGTCTCAGCGCCTCTTCCTTTCAACAGCCAGACGACTGCCAGCCAGCAAGAACCGCTGCTGGCTATGTCCGTATCGCTTGATGTCGCCACGATTGCCGAATTACTGATTGAAATGGGCGAAAGCGAGGTAAGCGAAAATGAGCAGGCGGGAATCATGTTTTCCAGCCCGCTGGGAGAAGAACTGGCCGACACGGTATATCGCCTTCTGCTGGCGCTTTCTGATGAGGAGCAGGCCAGAATTCTGGGGCCGGGTATTCTGAAAGAACTTTATTACCGCGTCCTGATCGATACGCAGGGAGCCTCCATCAGAGCGGCACTTTCCGGAAAAGGGCATTTCAGGCAAATTGCTGGCGCCATCCGCACGATGCATACCCGGTTTATGGAGCCTGTTGACGTGGAGACGCTGGCTAGAGAAGCCGGCATGAGCTCTCCCTCTTTTCATCGCCATTTCAGGGCATTCACCGGCACAACACCCAAACAGTATCTGATTTCCATCAGGCTGCACCAGGCGCGTTTTTTAATGGTGAAGCGCAATGTCACGGCCAGCGAAGCCTCTTTCAGGGTTGGCTACCTCAGTCCGACACAATTTAGCAGAGAATTTAGCCGGTTCTTTGGGTGCCCACCGCAAAAGGAAGCGCAGCGTTTACGCCATTTATTAAAAGTGAAAGCCGAATCGTACTGGCCGGAATAATCGCTTCCCGGCCTGCATGTCGTGGTAGTTAAAGAACGGATAAGCGCGGTGCAGTCGCACAGGTAAAAACAGCGCGACCTATCGCGCCGTTACCGCCCGATGCTTGGCTCAGAATGCGGTTTCCAGTGAATCCGTGACGCAGTAATCATCGTCAACCAGCGGCAAGTACCGCCATTTATCGAAGGCGGTACAGGGATGCGAAATACCACAACCCACCCAGTCGCCGGGCTTTAACGCATCCTCTTGTGGCAGCAACAAATAGGCATGTTGATCGTTCACCTCGCTAATACGCATGCCAGACGCGGCACGCGGGGCGCTGCCATCGATATTGCGCACCCACAGCGGATTGGGCAGATCCTGATCGAACGGCACATCGCGGCGCCCGAAATCAACAAACGCGAGGCCTGGCTCGGGGCGCGACAACACCCGTCCCCAGATCTCCAGCGCAGCGGTGAAATGATGCGTAGCTCCGGGCTGCGCAAAAGGTGCAATGCGCGCGTACAGCCCGCTGTCGTGCGCCATGTAAGCACCGGATCGAATCAGCGGCGTCATGGGCAGTGGCAGATTCACGGCCGTAAAACACGCCGACACCACGTCGAACCATGCGCCGCCACCGGCACTGAGGATAATCTGCTCGCTGGCAAACAACTGTTTTTCAGCCAGTAGCGCCGCCGTGGCGATCAGCATCTGGCAGTAATCTTTGACGCGCTGCACGCCTGCGGCATCACGTCCTGCACCGAGTGCGCCTTCATAACCCGCAACACCCACCAGTTGCAGGGCAGGGCTGGCGGCAATCGCGGCGGCAATCTCCAGTGCTTCAGCGGGTGAACGGCAGCCGGTGCGCCCTCCGCTGACTGACATTTCCAGCAGTACCGCAATGCGGCTGTCGCCGAGATGCTGCTCCAGCAGACGAACACCCTGTAGCGAATCGACGTAGCACAGGAAATTATGGTCGGGATGCTGCTTTTGCCATTCGCCTATCCAGCGAATGCCGGCAGGATCGACCAGTTCATTGGCGAGGAAGACGTTACGAATGCCGAACTGGCGCAAGGCGCGAACCTGCGCTGGGGTGGCGGCGCTCAATCCCCAGGCACCGCCTTCAGTGACGGCGCGGCGCAGGATCGCCGCAGACATTGAGGTCTTGCCGTGTGCCGCCAGCATTACGCCTTGCTCACGACAAAACGCTGCCAGCTGACGCAGGTTATTCTCCAGCGCGGATTGCTTCATCAACATCAGTGGGGAAAACACATCCGGGCTGTTAAAGACCTGGACACCGTTAGCCAGCGGCTGATTACCGGATCCGGCGACCGATTTAAAACGCGGCGCAGGTTGCAGCGCATCCAGCGCGCCGTCCGCCTGCAGGGGAAAGTGAATCGACATCATGCCTCCTGTTAGTGCTCAAGCACACGCGATAAGAACTGCTGGGTGCGCGGATTCTGCGGATTGACGAAGATCTGCTCCGGCGAACCCTGCTCGGCGATCACGCCCTGATCCATAAACACCACGCGGTCAGCGGTTTTACGCGCAAAACCCATTTCGTGGGTGACCACCACCATGGTCATACCTTCACGCGCCAGGCTGCGCATCACCTCCATCACTTCGCCAACCAGTTCGGGATCGAGCGCGGACGTCGCTTCATCGAAAAACATAATTTTCGGCTCCACCGCCAGCGCGCGGGCAATCGCCACGCGCTGCTGCTGACCGCCGGAGAGCTGGGCCGGATAATGGTGCGCGCGCTCGGCCAGCCCGACACGGCTCAGAGCCGCCATACCGCGTTTATTGGCTTCGGCCTCGGACAGTTTCTGCGCTTTAATCAACGCCAGCGTCACGTTACCGAGCGCGGTTTTATGGGGGAACAGATTGAACTGCTGAAACACCATGCCGACGTGGCCACAGATTTCGCTGCTGCGTTTGCGGTCGTGCAGCGGTACTTCATTCACCCAGATTTCCCCGCCATCGGCGGTTTCCAGCCCACTCATAATGCGTAATACAGTGCTTTTGCCGGAACCGGATGCGCCAATCAGCACCAGCACTTCGCCGGGCGAGACATCAAGGCTTATCTCTTTCAGTACCTGGGTTGAGCCAAAGGATTTGGTGATCCGGCTCAGCGTAATGGCGGATTTGCTCATGATAACTGGCTCCTGGTTTGATGATGTTGAACCCAACGGGAAAGCGGAAAGCAGACAACGAAGTAGAGCAGGGCCACCAGGCCATAAATCACCACCGGCTGACCGATGCGATCGACAATGGCCTGGCCCTGGTGCATCAATTCCGACATGCCGATCATGCTGACAATCGAGGTATCTTTAATCAGCGAAAGATACTGGCCCACCAGCGGCGGCAGCACGATGCCGCGCGTCTGCGGCAGGATCACGCTTAGAAACGTCTGGCGTTTTGTCAGACCAAGGATCCACGACACCTCCCACTGGCCTTTGGGGACAGCTTCAATCCCGGCGCGGAATACTTCGGCAATGTAAGCGCCCTGATAAATGCTCAGGCCAAGGATCCCGGCGGCGAACAGATTGATTTCATAGCCGAAGTACGCCACGCCGAAATAGATAAACATCAGCGTGATCAGTACCGGCGTCCCGCGAAACAGTTCGGTATAGAGCACGGCGATCTGCCTGGCGACCGGCAAACGGCTGGTGCGTAACACTGCCGCCAGTAACCCGAGCAGCGTACTGCCAACGATAGCGGCGACAGAGAGCAGTAACGTGATGACCAGGCCTTTCAGCAGGATTGGCAGCGAGTTGATGATAAGTTCGCTCATAGGGCATTCTCCCGTTTCGCTGGGTTAATCAGCCATTTTTTTGCCCACCGCCAACCGGGCTTTTTTACCGGCGTCACCAGCGGCGGATGGAACATCCGGCGTCCTGCCATGTTGCCAAGCCATGAGAACAGATTGCTCAGCACCAGATAGACCAGCGCGACAATACTGAAGGTCTGGATGTAGAGCAGGGTGCGCGCATTGATCACCGTTGCAGTGCCGGTCAGTTCAGGCAGCGCGATGGCGGAGAGCAGCGACGTGCCGAGCAGTAACTGAATCAGGTTATTGATAATGGCAGGCCACACCGCGCGCGCCGCCTGCGGCAGCACCACGCTGAGGAAGATCTGTCGGCGCGGGATCCCGAGGATATACGCCGCTTCGAGCTGCCCCTTCGCGACTGACTGAATGCCGGCGCGGAAGGTTTCCGACAGATAAGCGCCCACGTTAATCCCCAGCGCCAGCACGCCTGCGGTAAAGGCGCTCATGGTGATACCCAACGACGGCAGACCAAAAAAGATAATGAAAATTTGCAACAGCACCGGGGTATTGCGGATGAACTCGACGTAACAGTGGCTGAGCCAGCGTACCGGCGCCAGCGGCGAGGATTTTGCCAGCGCAGCCAGCAGCCCGAGTGCCACCGCCAGGATAAACGCCAGCAGCGTGACCTGTAGCGTCAGCCAGGCAGCGTCCAGAAAGGTGTCGGCGTAGCGCCACAGGGTTAGCCATTGATAACTCATGGTGTGACTCCTTCAGGCGGTGCAGCATCGGTTGCTGCACCGCGGGCGAACAATCAGTATTGCGGATTCAGCGGGTAGCGCGGTTTACTGCCAAACCATTTCTCATACAGCTGCGCGTTCTCGCCGGAGGCGTTGATTTCAAAAAGGAATTCGTTCAGATAGTTGGTCCACACCTGATCGCCCTGTTTCACGCCAAAGGCGTTGTACTCCAGCGGCACCAGCGCTTCGTTTGTCACGGTCAGCGATGGATCGAGCTTCGCCTGATAGGCGAGGAAGTTGTTATCTTCGATCATCGCATCAGCCTGTCCCTGCTTCACCGCCAGAATCGCCGCCTGGGATGAGTCATACTCCTGAATTTTCACGTCGATGCCGAGATTGCGCACTTCGTCGCCGTTGGTGGAACCTTTCACCGTGGCGATGGTTTTTCCGGCCATGTCATGCGCGGACTGAATGCCGCTGTTTTTACGCACCAGCATGGCTTCGCTCGCCACGACATACGGGTTGGTGAAACCGATCTCTTTGGCGCGCTCCAGATTGCGGGTGAAGTTACAGAACACCACGTCGACTTTATTGGTTTGCAGGTTAGGAATGCGGTTGGCGCTGGTGGTGTTGACCATCTCCAGTTTGACGCCCATCTCTTTCGCCAGCGCTTTGGCCAGATCGACGTCATAACCATCCGGGTTGCCGTCTTTATCGTAAAAACCAAACGGGGCAAAGCTCAGGCAGTCGCCCACGCGCAGTGTGCCGCGCTGCAGGACGGTTTGCAGTGCAGACTGCGGCGCTGCACCGGCTTCTTTTTTCTCTTCGGTCGGCGTACAGCCTGCGGCAGCCAGCAATACCAGCGCGCCGGCCAGTGCTACGGCACTTAATTTCAGCGATGTTGTTGCATTCATTTTTTATGCTCTCTTTTTAATGTTTGACGAGACGGCGTAATACCGTGTCACCCGTGATAAGTCAGGCGATCGCCCGCGCAGCGGCAGCGCTGATTATTTCGGGATATTCTGGTGAAAAAGCAAAAGCATCAATTAATAACAGGCGGTCCTGGTGTTGACGAAGAAAAAAATAAAAAGCGCAGCCTGTTTTAACGGTTTTAATTATTTGCGGTCAGCGCGGAAACATTTCATATCCACTTCCACTTTGCAGTCGACCACTAAATCCTGCACGCTACAAATACGTGCTGGCGGATTATCACTAAATATCTCTCTGAATACTTTATTAAATGAACTGAAATAGCGCGCGTCGGTTAATACCGCCGTAACGTGCACAACATCTTCTATGCGATAGCCTGCTTCCCGCATGATGGTGAGACAGTTATCGAACGCCAGTTGCGTCTGTTCGATGATACCGCCTTCCACCACTTCGCCCTCGCGCATCGGTGTCTGGCCTGAGATATACAGCCAGCCATCGGCCTCAACTGCCCGTGCGAACGGCAGTTTCTGCCCACCCGTACCGGTGCCGCCTTCAATGCCATAACGCTTAATCGTCATGCAACGCTGCTCCTTTTGGTTCTGAGAATACCCGTTAGTGCCGGGTGTTTGTTGTCTGGTATATCAGACTTATATCTGCAATATCGGATAGAGCAAGATTTGCACAGGTTTTTTGCTTTTGCAATATATCGCGGAGAATTTAATTTCTCGTGATGTTGTCGCGATCGCAAAATAAAAAAGTAATGAAGGAAATTCCTGGCCAGAAATGTTACCGCTGTCGTTATTTAAAAAAATAACCTGCAGGTCATGCGCTAAAATGAGGCCCCAAAATAGAACAAAGAAATATAAATGCTGGCGATGAAATTTTAATTAACGGGGATGGGTTAACGACGACGCTGGGTGTATGATGCTTTTCTTTTTTACTGTCTGGCGCGACCGCCCGACTGCATCAGGAGAATTTGCTTATGCCGGACGAGAAGCCATCGCGGGCGCGCGGTGTTGACCGGGTTATCGACATTTTTCGCCAGTTGCATATCGCTCGTCAGCCCATGGCGATGCGCGATTTGATCGACGCCACCGGCGCGCCGCGTTCCAGCGTATATGAACTTGTTAACCTGCTGAGTGAGGCCGGGTTGCTTGAACTGGATGCCGACGGCGCGGTGTTCTTCGGCCGTGAAATGCACTATTACGGTGCGGACTACATGGCCCATAACGATCTGATCCGCCGCTCACATCAGTTAATGGTTGAGATCGTTGCCCGTCATGGCGAAACGGTGCAGCTCTGTATGCTGGAAGGGAATAAGTACACCGTCGTGCTGTCGGAAAGTAATGCCCACCCGTTCAAAATCACCTCAGATGTCGGGGTGCGGGTACCGATTCCGTGGACTGCCACCGGTCGCCTGCTGCTCAGTAACTGGTCGGATAGTGCCATTCTCGATCTCATTCCCGAAGAGGACTACCGTCTGGCGAGCGGGCAAGTCCTCGACAAACAGGCCTTCCTCGAAGATATCCATCGTGCCGGACAGCAGGGATATTGCCTGACGGAAGGCTTATCAGAAAGTTTTACCTGCTGTATGGCCGCACCGATTCGTTCCCGAAGCGGGCAAGCGGTCGCCGCAATCTGCTTTATGGTGAGTCGCGATACGCCGGAGGAGCGCCGTCAGATGTTGCTCAACGAGCTGATCGTTTCCGGGCAGAAATTATCGGATTTCACCTGAGTCCATAATCCATGTAATTGAAAATAATGGATTTCCGTCTCGTCGGGTTACACCAGAGGGCGCAGGGTTGTATCGCTTGCGTCGTTGCGCTGCGAAAGCCCGCTGGTATAACCCCTTCAAAAGGACTCATTCCCACAGCCACAGATATTTTCACTCCTGCGGCGGGGCATCCGGATACCCGACATTCTTATCCTGTTTCCTCCGGGTAGTGCGCTGAAAAAACCGCTTTCCCGATCTTTGTACGCCCCTTGCTTCTGCGTGTCTCAACCCGGATGTCAGCCTGGTGCTGGCCTTTTGTTGATAATGACGATATAAAGTACCCCAGAACGGACATTTAGACATCTATACGTTTAGAAGGTGGTATGCAAACACAACAAGAAAATGGCGAGCTTAAGCGCACCATGAAAACCCGCCATTTGATTATGCTGTCATTGGGCGGCGTCATTGGCACAGGATTATTTTTTAATACCGGATACATCATCTCCACTACGGGGGCGGCAGGGACACTGCTGGCGTATTTGATTGGGGCGCTGGTCGTTTGGCTGGTGATGCAGTGCCTTGGCGAGCTTTCCGTGGCGATGCCGGTAACCGGCGCTTTTCATGTCTATGCGGCGCGCTATATCGGTCCGGCGACAGGGTATACCGTGGCATGGCTATACTGGCTTACCTGGACAGTTGCACTGGGCTCAAGTTTTACCGCCGCCGGATTTTGTATGCAGTACTGGTTCCCGCAGGTTCCAGTCTGGATATGGAGCGCCCTGTTTTGTGTAGTGATTTTTTGTCTTAACGCGATTTCAACGCGCTTCTTTGCCGAAGGGGAGTTCTGGTTTTCGCTGGTTAAAGTCGCGACCATTCTCGTCTTTATCATCCTGGGGGGCGGGGTGATTTTCGGGTTTATCTCCCTGAAGGATGGTTCACCGTCGCTGGGGCTTTCTAACCTCACCCGCGAAGGCTGGTTCCCGCACGGCGGTTTGCCCATTCTGATGACCATGGTGGCGGTCAATTTTGCTTTTTCCGGTACGGAGCTTATCGGTATCGCGGCGGGTGAAACAGAAAATCCGCACCAGGCTATCCCGGTCGCGATCCGCGCGACGATTGCCCGCTTGATCCTGTTTTTTATCGGCACCGTGTTTGTCCTTGCCGCGCTGGTTCCGGCAAATGTGGCCGGGGTTGAGAAGAGCCCGTTTGTGCTGGTTTTTGAAAAAATCGGCATTCCGTATGCGGCAGATATTTTTAACTTTGTCATCCTGACCGCTATCCTTTCCGCGGCGAATTCCGGGCTCTACGCGTCGGGTCGTATGCTATGGTCGCTGGCAAACGAAAAAACGTTGCCGGGCTGTTTTGCCCGCGTCAACAAAAATGGCGTGCCGTTGATAGCACTTTCTGTCTCGATGCTTGGTGGTCTGCTGGCGCTGTTATCGAGTGTGATTGCCCCTGATACTGTCTTCGTTGCGCTCAGCGCCATTTCAGGCTTTGCCGTTGTCGCGGTCTGGCTCAGCATCTGCGCGGCCCACTTTGTCTTTCGTCGCCGCCACTTACAGTCGGGCAAGTCATCTGCGGCCTTGAAATACCGGGCACCCTGGTATCCGCTGGTGCCGGTACTGGGATTCGTGCTGTGTCTGCTGGCCTGCATCGGGCTGGCGTTCGATGCGGATCAACGCATTGCGCTCTATTGTGGTCTGCCGTTTGTCGCCTTTTGCTACGGTGCCTATTTTCTCACCCGGAAAACAACCTTGAAGGAGGCTGACTATGCCGCAGAGTAACTCCCTGACCACGCTGCTTGAACATCATCCCTTTGCTGTGCTGGATGGTGCCCTGGCCACTGAGCTTGAAGCGCGCGGATGCAGCCTTGTCGATAATCTCTGGTCGGCCAAAGTGCTAATGGAAAATCCGCAGCGTATTCGGGACGTGCATCTGGATTACTTTCGGGCGGGCGCACAGATAGCCATTACCGCCAGTTACCAGGCCACACCCGCTGGTTTTGCGGCTCGCGGGCTGACTGAGGCGCAGTCGAAAGCGCTGATTGCACAGAGTGTGAAACTGGCAAAAGAGGCGAGTGACATTTATCGCTCAGAAAACCCCAATGCCGGTCCGCTGCTGGTGGCGGGCTCTGTTGGGCCATACGGTGCTTATCTGGCAGATGGCTCGGAGTATCGCGGCGACTACGCGTGCAGCCACGAGGCGTTTCAGGCATTTCATCGCCCGCGCATTGATGCATTGCTCAATGCCGGTGCCGATCTGCTGGCCTGTGAAACATTACCTTCTTTCGCCGAAATCGTCGCGCTGGCAGACCTGTTATCTGAATATCCGCAAGCGCAGGCATGGTTCTCTTTCACCTTACGTGACGACAAGCATTTGAGCGATGGCACACCGCTGGTCCAGGTGGTAAATGCGCTGTCTGGTTGTCCCCAAATTGTTGCGCTGGGAATTAACTGTATTGCGCTGAGCAAAACCACCGCCGCCCTCAAACATCTGCAAAGCCTCAGTGCGCTGCCTCTGGTTGTCTATCCGAACTCTGGTGAAACCTATGACGCCGTTACTAAGGCGTGGCATACACACGGCGGGAGCTGCGGATCCTTAGCGGCATACTTGCCCCAGTGGTTAGCGGCAGGAGCGAGAATTATTGGCGGATGCTGCCGTACTACCCCGCAGGATATTGCCGCGCTGAGCGAAGACCGTTAACGGCGAGGAAACTTACAAGGCTCGTGGGCCGGAAATTGTGGCCCACGCTGCCTGTCATCCGGCTGGCATGAAGATAAATCGTTCTCTGCGTTATCAATGGCTGGCGAAAAATTTGTCTATGTCTGACAACCGATAACCTCAACCTGATGACTGTGCATTGCATGGCGGAAGGCACCGAGGCTGCACCCGAATTGAAGAGCGAGACGTGACGGGTAACCCGATTGCCTCCGGCAAGCTGCACTTCAGCAAACCTTGATGACGAGTTTGCCGGTCACGTGGCCTTCTGCACTTTCCCGATGTGCATCGGCAGTCTGTTGCAGTGGGTATACGCCCGCAATATGAAGTTTAAACAGGCCATCGGCACAGAGACGGGCAATATTTGCGAGAGCCAGCTCCGGGTGTACAGGCGGGCCGTGGGAAAATTTCGCGCCATACTGCTCTGCAGATAAATCCGCGACGGAAAGCACGCGAGCGGGATGTCCCACGATTGAAATTAATTCAGGTATGACCCCGGAACCCGCAACGTCAATGGCCGCATCAACACCTCCCGGCGCTAAGTGAGTTATTCGTTCCTGTAAACCGGGACCGTACGTGGTCGGAATGGCGCCTAATGAGGCGAGATAGCCATGTTTAGGGGAACTTGCTGAACCAATAACGGTTATGCCGCGCAGGCAGGCAAGCTGGACGATAGCCGTTCCTACACCGCCTGCCGCCCCGCTAACCAGCAGTGTCTGCCCCGTTTTTATATTCACTTCATCGAGTGCCCGGCTGGCCGTATCAGTCATTACGGGCAAGCCTGCTGCCACCGCAAAAGATACTGCAGCGGGTTTGACCGCCCAGTGCGAGAGGATGGCTTTCTCCGCGACGGTGCCATCACCAAAACCGAATACCGCATCGCCGATGGCAACGCCGGAAACGCCATCGCCAATCTCATCAACAATGCCGCTGGCCTCAACGCCCACCGTGAGTGGCAACACCCCATCTTCGAATGCCTGATACTGGCCCTCTCTGCGTTTCCAGTCCGATGGATTCACCCCGGCATAATGCACCGCAATACGAATCTCGCCAGGCCCGGCGTGAGGAACAGGAATTTCATCAACGCGTAATTCATCAGGCCCACCGAAAGCGTGATAACGGATTGCCTTCATCGTGTTACTACCGTCTACACACACAGGAGCAGAAAAAGCAGGAAAAGAACGGACAGATAACTGCGGGTCAGAATTTGAGTTTGACATAGGTACGCTCCGTTTATCGTGCCGCTACCGACGGGTAGCGATAAGCGCTTTCGCCATGTCATGGCAACAACGCGGTTGATTTCGAAGACGCTGGTCAAACTGTAAGGAAACAGAATCGACGTGTACGCGATCAATTCAACAGCAGAAAGGATCGTTTTTCGCGACGTGCCGGTGAGCCTACTCAGGTGTAAACAGGCTGTCAATAGCCCCCTGGCGATTGCTTTTTTATGTCGTCAGTCAGGGCATCATTGATAAATACTGACTGCCGACATGCCTGCCCCTTGACCAGTTGCTGAGTGCCAGGAGCGGGCGTTGTTAACATGGCGATAGGTTGCTTTATGGGGAGCAGATCACGGCTTATTGCTCCAACCTGGACTCAACACCACACGATTTTTTGCCGTAATCCATAATGGGAACGTTGCTGCTCTCATGCTACGTTTTTCCGCAGGGAGCAGGCCAATATCGCTCACATCCCTAAACTCAACGGGATATATGCAATCTGAATACGGAGCACCTGATGGTCACCACACATGTTTTTATCGCGGTCAGTCTTGATGGTTATATCGCCCGACAGGATGGCGACATCGACTGGTTGTTGCAGCGCGATGACCCGACAGAAGATCATGGCTATGCAGCATTTATCGCGGACAAAGATTGGATCGTTATGGGGCGGGGCAGCTATGAGAAGGTGCTGACCTTTGACGAATGGCCTTATGATCGACCCGTGCTGGTGCTCTCCCGACAGCTAAGCGATACTCCCGTGCCCGAGCAGCTGAAGGGCAAAGTGCAGTTCTCATGCCGCACGCCAGGGGAGGTGCTTACTGACCTGGCGGCGCAGAACGCGCATCGCGTCTATATCGATGGCGGGCAGGTAATACAGTCGTTCCTGCGCGAAGGGCTGGTCGCCGATATCGTTATCACTACCGTTCCTGTCCTGCTCGGTTCGGGAAAACCGTTGTTCGGAGCCCTGAATGGGGATATAGCGTTGACTCTGTTATCAAGCCGCAGCTTCCCTTCGGGTCTGGTGCAGTCGCACTATCGGCTGACGTCATAAACCGCCTGTAAACTTAGCGGCGACCTCCGCTAAAGCGAGAGTACCGCCCGCTGCCAGCGGTACTGTTTTACTTCAACGTCACTGAAAAGGAGTGCATTATTCAGCGTCGACGCATGGCCATATGTAGTGATTATCAACGCCTTCAGCTCGCTCAAACATGAACCCTAAAGCGCGGTAGAAATCATTCGCCGGGCTTGCTTTCAACGCGATGAGTCGGATAGCTTTCCCGGGATGTCTGGCTTTTTGCTGTATGCGCTGCACCACCTCTTTTCCCACGCCCTTACCCTGAAATTGATTTTTGATATAGAAGTGATCCAGATAGAGGTACGTCGGGAAATCCCGCAGCACGTAAAATCCCACGATCTCATGCTGGTAGCAGATGATGAACGTCTCTTTATCCGTAAATGTCGAAAGGAAGCGTTCGCGTGCTCTGATGGGATCGAATCTGTTGATCGCCTCAAGACTCGGGCGCATTGCCTCAACGCGGAGTTCAGCCAGCATTGAGGCCTCATCAGCAAGAGCAGGGCGAATATGGAGATTTAAAGGCAAAGTAACCTCGCATAGCGTTGGTGGTTTTCTACACAGAATAACACTCTCTTACCAGACACCAGACACCAGACACCAGACACCAGACACCAGACACCAGACACCAGACACCAGACACCAGCGCAGCACAGCACAGCACAGCGTGAGAATTCGCTCGTGGTTGGGCAATCAACAATAATGCCCTCACAGCGCAGTGCTAAACCTTTTGCTTAACAACTAGTTATCTCCGGTTAATACCCGAATCGGCTGGTTCAGACAGAGAACCAGCCGGTGAGATAATACTCGCAGATAAACTCCACGAAAGCCTTAACTTTGGGGCTCTGAAGGCGACGGGCGGTGTGCAGCACCCAGAGTTCAGTCAATGTATCGGCTTCTCCCCAGCACACCAGCTCACCTTTTTCCAGTTGCTGGCTGACAATGGATTGCGGAAGCATCGCCGCGCCGGCACCTGCCAGCACGGCGTCGCGCACGGTCAGCAGGGAAGAGAGGCGCATCACCGGTTGCGGCGCGAAACGACGCTCTCCGCCCTGAACGGTCCAGAGCTCGCCGTCCGAATAAGTTGACATCACAATTGCCGGGATCGCAGGCGCGCTTTGCGCATCGCTGAGCGGCATCTCAAGCGCGGGAACCGCCACCAGCGCCAGTCTGTCTCTGGCAAACTGTCTGCCAACCAGCGTGCTGTTTTTGTGCGGATTAATACGGATCGCGACATCAAAATGCTCATCCACCAGGTCGCTGATTCGATTTTCAGAAATCACTTCAACGTAAATGCGAGGATAGCGGCGGCGAAACTCAGCCAGAAGCTGCCCGAGAGCGAGTTGTGAAAAGAGCAGTGGGGCCGCAATACGCAGCCATCCTGCGGGAGTTGCCGACGCTTCCCGCGCGGATTCGACCGCCTCATCAATGTCACGGATTGCACCAACGGTGCGTGACAAAAGGCGTTCACCCGCCTCAGTGATGTGCAACCTCTGCCCGCCGCGTTCAATAAGACGCACACCGAGCGCCTCTTCAAGATCCGTCAGCCTGCGTGACAGGGTTGCTTTGGGCTTTCCGCTGGCGCGACTGGCTGCGCCGATGCCGCCCGAGGCCGCGATGAGGTGGAAATCTTTAAGGGCATTAATATCCATGGGGTGTCTCATTTATGGAACGAACCATCTAAAAAATAGCATCTTCAAAGCGAAAATGGATCGCGATAGTGTTTGTTCACACCAACCAAACACCACGGAGTAAATACCATGACCATCCTGATCACCGGAGCTACCGGCCGCGTCGGCCGCCATATTGTTAACCAGCTTCTTCGCCGCGGCGCCGATTTCCGCGTGCTGACCCGTGACCCCGCAAAGGCCGGTTTTGCCGAAAATGTGGAGGTTGTGAAAGGCGATATGCTGGATATCGACGCCTTGCGCGCCGCCTTCAGCGGCATCAAGACGCTGTTTTTACTGAATGCGGTCACGAGCGACGAATATACCCAGACGATGATTACCCTCAACATTGCCCGCGAGTGCGGCGTTGAACGTGTGGTTTATCTCTCCGTCTTTGGCGCCGATGTTGCCGTCAATGTGCCGCACTTCGCCGTGAAATATGGGGCCGAGCGCATGCTTAAAGCAATGGACTTTAGCGCCACGATCCTGCGGCCTACCTACTTTATTGACAATGAGGCCATGATTAAGGATGTGGTCATGAATCACGGTGTTTATCCGATGCCGATCGGCGGGATTGGCCTGGCGATGGTCGACACCCGCGATATCGCTGAAGTGGCGGCTATTGAACTAATACGACGCGATCGGGCGAGCGGAAAACTGCCTGTCGAGACGATTAATCTTGTCGGCCCCGATACGCTGACCGGCGAGAGCGCCGCCGCCGTATGGCGCGAGGTGCTGGGCCGCGAGATTATTTACGGCGGAGATAATCCGGGTGCATTTGAAGCCAGCATGGCGGAATTTATGCCGAAATGGATGGCCTACGAAATGCGTCTGATGGCTGAGCGCTACGTCAGCCACGGCATGCTCCCGCAGGATGGCGACAGAGAGCGACTGGTCACGCTTCTTGGCCGCCCGCTGCATACTTACCGCGACGTCGTGACGGCACTTGCCGCGCAATAAAATACCCTTCTGGCACGCGGGTGTGGGCTTAAGGAAAAGCCTGCTCCTTGCTTAACGCCGGGGAACGCGTTTGTGGGAGCTCATTCTGGCGTCTGAAAACGCCTGGTGGAACGCCCACATAGTGCGTGAATGCCACGTTAAAGGCGCTCGCAGACTGATAGCCGACGTGAAAGGCAATTTGTTCAATTTTCTCTTTGCTGCTGATCAGCGCTTTTTTCGCTAACGACATGCGCCAGAAGAGAAGATATTGCCCCGGCGGCATCCCGACTGTCTCACTGAAAGCGGCAAAAAAAGCCGAGCGGGACATGGCGGCGTGGCGGGCGAGCTGGGCGATTTGCCACTCAACGCCCGGTTTTTCATGGATCAGATGCAGCGCGACGGCGATCTTTTCATGTTGCAGCCCTTTCAGGATGCCCGCCGTTTTCGGCAGATCATCATTACTGCGTAACGACTCGACCAGCAGCAGCTGCAAAAGCCGCATTAATACCCCGTCGCGGCCTGGTCGCCTGGCCCGGCTTTCATCCAGCAGAAGTTCAAGCAAGGTGGCGAAACGCCGTTGCCCTTTAATCAGGATCTCATTTGGCAGCAAAGAGACGATGAGTTGCTTATCCGGCGTATCGAATTCACAGTGGCCGACAGACATGATCAGATCGGCGGGCCCGCTGGTTGCGCCAATCCGCACATGTCCTTCGCTGATAATCGTTGGTGTTGTGATGTCAGTTGAGCCAGCTCCGCTCGCGTTGGTGTTCTCGAAAACGTACGCGGCGGGTATCAGAATAAAATCACCGGCAACCAGCAACGTTGGACCTTTGCCGTTAACAGTGATCAGGCATTCGCCTTCCAGCACGGCGCAGTAAAAGGCCTCTCCGCCAGATTCCCGAACAATACGCCACTGGCCGCGCCCTTCAACAAGTTTTGAATGCGATGGCCTGGGGTTGAGCAGGGCAACAATATCGGTCAACGGATCTGACATTGGACGCTCTCTAAAGTTTACAGGACGTTTGATTATATATTGTCCGGCTGGTGGCCGCTATGATCGCTGCTCTTGCCACCAAAGAGGATCACATATGTCTACTGTACTGATTACCGGTTGCTCTTCAGGTTTTGGTCTTGCCGCAGCAAAACTTTTTTTACAGCAGGGCTGGGATGTGATTGCCACCATGAGAACGCCTGACCCAACCTGTTTGCCTGCAAGCGATAAACTGACGATCCTGCCGCTCGATATTACTTCCGCGCAGAGTATTAACCATGTCGTGAAAGCGGCGGGCGCGATTGATGTTCTGGTGAACAATGCGGGTTTTGGCGCACCTGTACCGGTCGAACTTACGCCGCTTGCCACCGCGCAGCAGTTAATGAACACCAATGTGCTGGGGACGCTGTCATTAACCCAGGCGTTTCTGCCGCTGATGAGAGAGAAAAAATCAGGGGTGATCATTAACGTCTCTTCATCCGTAACGACCCGGGCGATGCCGCTGATTGGCCTTTATCGCGCCAGTAAAGCAGCGCTGAATGCATGGAGCGAGTCACTTGCCATTGAAGTCAGGCCTTTTGGTATTCGTGTTCACGTAGTGTTACCGGGGCGCTCCCCGGAAACGAAGTTTGGCGAGAATGCGCGCGCCTATTTTGCAGGCATCGATGATCCCGCCTATGGGCAAATGGTGCAGGAGTTTATCCAGCGTGTGGGCGATAGCAACGCGCCCGTGACGCATGCGGATGATGTCGCGAATGCCATTTTCGCGGTTGCGCGGGATGCCAGTGCGCCGCTCTATACTGCGGCGGGTGAAGATGCCCAAATGATGCTGAAAGAGGCACAGCATCGCTCACCCTTCACTTACTAACGACTGCGAACGGGAACGGGAGTGGTAAAGACGATCAAAGAGGGGATATTCCCCTCTGAGCTTTAGCAAATTGCGATGGCTGCCGTTTTTCATCTCTTCGCCGCGTATCAGGCTGGCGAGAATGTTTTGTCTGGCAGCGACAATTGGCTTTTTGATCCCGGAAAAGAGGCCGCGCGGCGCGTACCAGGCGTGGATGCGTGAAGTAACGGCGCCTCAGCGACTCCGCTGGTTATTCGCTCAGCCGAGTGGTTTGCTAATTATGTTCTGGCCCCTGTGCTGGTCGAACTGACGCGCCACCATCCAGCGATTGTGCCGGAAATTATCGCCAGCTACCGCTTACTTAATCTGTCGCGCCGTGATGCCGACATCGCATTTCGCATTGTTCCCCGAACCGGATATTGTTCAGCGCCGGTTGATGAGTATGCCCTACGCGCTGTATGGCACGCCGGAAATCGCGCATCTCGCGGAGCACGACCCGGCTGCTGTGGGGCTTATTCTTATGAATACGGCACAATCCTACTTTTCTGACGTTGCCTGGCTGCTTGACAGATTTCCGCAGTCACGGCGTGTATTTACCAGCACCAGCCGGGCCGTTCAGGCGCAGATGTGCCAGCGGGGAATGGGGATTGCTGTTTTGCCGCGGCCTCTTGGCGATGCCATCCCCGGCTTGCAGAGCATTCGCATGCCGGAACCGCCGCCATCCAAAGATATCTGGGTGGGGTATCACTATGATCTGCGCCATATGGATCGCCTGCGGGTCATGCGGGATATCGTCGATGCCTTGCTGGCGGATCCCGCCCCGTCCGCAACGTAAGCATGCTCTTCTGCTGATGCGCCAGCTAACAGGTTTTATCCGGGCCTGGGGCAGATGCTTTCGGATCTTCACTGTATTGAGTTCCGCCCCGTTCGCTGAACCGGGGCGGATCGAATGCCTGTTTATTGGCTGTGCGGAGCCATAAGCGGGCGGTAAGCGTGTTGAACAACGATTCAGAAACGATATGTCACCAGCAGGCTTCCCGTGGGCGATGTGTTTCGTTGCACAATCGGGCTATTGCGCGCATCACCTGTCAACTGCGTAACGCCTGCTGCGGCAACCACGCTCCAGTCCTGGTTGAATTTGTGGGTCCAGGTAAGATTCGTTGACCAGGCATAAATTCCCGATCCGGCATCATATTGAGTAAACCCCGAGGCGGCCGACTGGGATGCACTGACCCCGTAGTAAGTCTGCATGTACTTTTCCGTTCCCCAACTGCCGGTCAGCGCCAGCGTTACGGAGTTGTTCGATGAGATATAGAGCGGGCTATTGATGCCGAAATGCAGGGCCGCACCATTGCTTCGCTGCGAAACCGGCACCTCGGCCTGCAATTGCACATTAAGCCAGTTGGTCACCCCGTACCCCACGCCAAGCACACCAAGAGCCGAGCCTTTGACGTCGCCCATACCGCGCAGGTAGTCGCTGCCGTCGCTTAGCGAGTCGCTGTCCGCATCGCGATCCTTGCGGCCTGCGCGATAGCTCAGCGCCGCGTTGTAATCGAACTTGCCGATGTTGTTGCCGTAGCCGATGCCCCGCGTGGTGCTGACGAAGAAACCATTTGCCATTGTGTAATCAAGCACCAGGGCCGTTGTGACGCGGCTTTTATCCGCGCCAGAATAGCGTGGCGTAACATTCGCGCCGCCTCCCAGGGTCAACGCATTGCCCGGATCCTGTTCTGCCGCCAGTATCGGGGTGGCCAGTAACGCCAGGACCGCGCCCGGCAACATTTTTTTCAGGCTGCGTCCCGAAAGTGGAAGGGGGAACTTATGACGCAGTTTGATGTTTCTCATTAAAGAAGTCCTTGTGGATTCAAATGATTACGATACAAGTGGGTGTTAAACGCCAGAACGCTCATTTTGCATGCGCCCCCTAAAGTTCTCGTGAGCCAAAAATGAAGAAAGGATGAAGCAAGTACAGGTGCTGCAAAGCTGATAGATTTCCTGCTACCGTTTTTTTCTTCAGACGTTCTTCATTCACTGTTGATACCGTAACCATTGTGAAAATTCTCCTAATCGAAGACGACCTGGATCTCGGCAATGGCGTGCGTATTGCCCTTGCAGATCAAGGACTTGATGTCATATGGGTTCGCCGCAAAGAGGATGCGCTGCATCAGCTTGATGCCTGCGTGCCTGAACTTGTGTTACTCGACCTCGGTTTACCCGACGGTGATGGCATGAGCCTAATGGCGCGCTTGCGTCAGCAGCTCAAGGGCATCCCCATCATCATCCTGACGGCGCGCGGCACACTGCACGATCGCCTCTCCGGGCTGGACGCCGGTGCCGACGACTATCTTGTCAAACCGTTTGTTCTCGCCGAGTTGTTGGCCAGAGTGAGAGCGCTTGCGCGCCGCAGTTACGGTTTTGAGAACGAGGCGATAGAGATTCGCGGATTATCGCTTCATGTGCCGACGCGACGCGTGACCGTGAATGCACGGCATGTTGAGTTGACGGCAAGTGAATACGCGCTGCTTGAAACGTTGATGTTGCGCAGCGATCGCGTGCTGACCCGCAGTTTTCTGGAAGAACGGATCTTTGGCGCAAAAGAAAATATGAGTAATGCGCTCGATGTGCATATGGGGAATTTGCGTCGCAAAATCGGCGACGGCTATGTGCGAACGGTGAGGGGCGTTGGGTATGTCATTGATACCGTTCCGATCCAGAAGGGGGCAGGTTGATGCGAAATTTTTGGCGCCATCTGAGAACCCCAACGTTTGTACGGCGCATTATGGTAGCTCAAATGCTACTACTCACACTGCTCTGGTGTCTTTTTCTGACTTACGTTTTGTGGGAGGACTTGCGTAGCCCGCCGATATTAACGGGCAGCAAGACTTACGAAACCATTTTTACTGTCGTTGAGAGTATGGAGGATCGCCCGCAGGAGCGAACGCATGTGCTGGCTGCGCTCAGTAAAGCGGTGCGGGAAGATTACGGTGGCGGTGAAGATCCAGAACTCTCCATCAGCCTTATCGTGCGCAAGGACAAAGCGATAATTTATGCCTCTGATGGCGCACCGACCGGGGTGACAAACACCCGCGATGGGAAAATTGAGCGAGTTCAGAGCGAAGGGCGCGCCTGGACCAGCCGTACCCTGACGTCCGCGAACTCCGACACGGAGGTCACACTCATCACCCCTGCCGGAGGCTGGAACTTCTTTATCTACCTGAATTCGCGTGGCTACTACGTCATGCCGCTACTGGTATGCATTCCTTTTCTTTTGTTTCCCGCGTGGCTGTCCATCCGCATTGCGATGCGCCCGTGGAATCGGGTGGTCAATGAAATTTCCCTACGCACGCCGGACGATCTCTCGCCCTTAAAAGCCGTGCCAAAGCACAGGGAGCTTCGCCAGATGGTCGACGCTGTGAACGGATTTCTTGCCAGGGTGCGGGAAAGTACGGAACGGGAACGCGTTTTCATTGCCGATGCCGCCCACGAGCTGCGTACCCCGCTGGCTGCGATGCGAATCAATGTTGAAGCTTTGCAGTCCTATGTCAGCAGTGACAGTCAAAAAGAGTTACTGGCAGGGATTATTCGCAGCAATAGCCGTGCGGCTCGTCTCGTCAATCAGTTGCTGCTGATGATGCACAGCGAAGCGCGCATTGACACGGTTATGGAGCCTGTGCCGCTGACGACGCTTATACAAGAGCGAATGGCCGGGCTGGCGCCGCTCGCGGCTGAGCGCAGGATAGAGCTTGAATTCTACGCTGAAGATGAAATCTGGATAACAGGTGTCCGCGAACGGTTGATGTCGCTTATCGATAACCTTATTGAAAATGCCGTGAAGTACAGCCCTGAGGGCGGACGGGTCGAGGTGGAGTTACGATCCTTAAATAATTCCACGCAGTTACGTGTTTCAGATGCCGGGCCTGGCATTCCGGTTGAATTGCGGGAGCGCGTGTTTGACCGGTTTTTTCGCGATCCTAATCAGATGCAAAGCGGGAGTGGGCTGGGGCTTGCCATCGTCAAAGCGGTTGCGCAGCAACACAACAGCAGCGTAAGTCTCACTACGTCTGCAGAAGGCGGACTGATGGTTACGGTTGATTTCCCAGACCACAAGTCCGCCTGAACGAAAGCGCAACGCTGATCCCGACCCGGCGGAGGGCATCTACCTGAACCATGGAGTTAAAAGTGAAATACGTTGCCCTGGCAGGCCTGTTGTGTTCCCTCGCACTCAGTGGGTGCGCCATAACCGTCAGCGAACTTAAAAGCAGCCAGTCCTCTTTTGACGGCAGTTTCATAAGCAACGCGGCTTCTGATACCTATCGAATCATCAGGCACATGGCAAGGCAGTGCCTCGAATATGAGGCATATTCAGGAAATCCGGTTATCGTATTAAGCGAGTTTGACGTTGAGCGCAAAAAAGGGGAGATCAATCAAAAGCTCCTTTCACAAGATTATTGATTAATAACACGTTAATTGAGATCGAAAGCCGGAATGGCGATAACACGCAGATCAGCCTTTACACCACCAAGAACCTCCTGAGCGCGGGCATCCGCTCACCAAAGATAAGTGATATTAAGCGCTGGGCTGGCGGCGATAAAACGTGCTAGCACGACACCCGCGTCTCACTCAGCACTACCGTGAAGTGCCCCGGATTGTATGACTTGCGCCACAGTGATTAACACACCGCAAATTGCGTAATACCTTCGTCAGGAGGGGAACTACTGCGAACCTCCGCTTCTGGTGATGAGCGGAGATGCCTGCTCATGGCTGGCTGCCTGGTGCCTGAAACGTACGTTGGAAACCATCACGCGATTAAATAGAGGATCTTGGTTCCAGGAACGGATACTCATATTCTATCGCTGAAATTAATGATTATGGGTTAAGATAGTGAGATCCGGGATATAGTGGGCCGTAAGCCTTCCCTCCAGGAAGTAAAGGATAAAATTTAATGTCTTTTAAATTCTATGAAAAATACCCATCTTTAGATATTTCTCAGGTTTTTTGCGCGCGAATAGATCCTGAAATACGACTGAGTTCGGAATTACTCAAAAGCTTTTATTATTTGCTGTGGTTTCCCGGATATTTTGGATTCAACTGGGATGCATTAAACGATTGTTTATGTGATTTTAGCTGGATTGATAGTAAAAAAATAGCCATCATTCATGAGAAAATCCCCGAGTTACCTGATGAGGAGAAAGTGATTTATCTCGATATTCTTAACCATGCCATTTTATCCTGGAAAGAGGATAATACTCATGATTTTGACGTTTATTTTAAGCAGGAAGACAAAAAGAATATCGAAGAGTTGCTTGCGCTTGCAAGGAATAATAAAGAGTCAAAAGGATAATTCAAAGATGCCAAAGCTCTCTCCGTTTCAGCTTTAGCGCCGACGTCGTGCTGTATGCCCCAGGTAAAAGGATATTTACCCGTATTCTGGCGCATTACGCTTCGGGTTCCCCTGAATGTCGCAATAAGTCATCGCACATGGTTTGTAACTCATTGATTAGTCTTGATACATGAAAACCATCGCAAACGGCATGATGTACCTGGACGGCGAGAGGTAACAGTACTTTTTCACCTTGTTGGTAATATTTTCCAATCGTGAACATGGGGGCGAAAAAGTTCTGCATGTTTGCAATATTAATATTAAAACCAGTAAAACTTACCCAGGGATTTGCAGATACGAAAAATACGTTTTCCCGAGACTCTTCTTTAGGCAGATAGGAGAGGTTATTGCCATAGCGTGCGACGTCTTCGGAATAAATATCCAGGAAGTGATGAATATTGCCATCGTAGTGACTCCATAATGACGAAAAAGTCTCTGTTTCATCATGGAAAATCGTATAGCATGGGTGAATATCATTCCAGATGACAAGCTCATTGTCTTTTATAGCCATACGAAATTCTGTATGCTTGTTTACTATTTTAGCAATGAGGAAAATTAAAGTAGGATAAATTTTCCAGCCAACCGCCTTTATATGTTTTAACAACGCGGTAATATCTAATTGTACAGTTTGACTAAATGTACACTGAGCAAAGGTCTGAAATGCCTCAAAATGCTCCTTCCTTGCCCAACGAGATAAGTCGACAGTTGTATATTCTGGAGTTGTTTTTTTCATTTTTAGCCTTTGGTCACCAATAATGAATAATGTTTTTCCGGTAGCCTAAGATTTTTCTATAAATTAATCAAGTGCATAGGCCAGGAATCTTCCTGGTAGCGAACGAAATTATTAAGAGTGAGTGTATCTATCTTCATACGGGAAGAAACAGTACGTAAATTTTCCAATATCCAAATAATGAAAGTGGATTGTGCAATATGCAGTATTTTCGTAACGACAAAAAGTCGCCGAATATCCGCTCCTCGCTAAGTACGGCCTGTCATGCCTGCTCAGGGAGCAGGCTTGGCGGGGCATTTTCGTGATACTGGAGAAGAGAGCGCATCGCTGCCATAACGCCCGATGTCTGCCAGCAGATCTCACGGTGGCACCAGTCACCACGAGATATTTACTGCTGCTGTTTGTGAAGCTCACGCTGTGCAAGCTGTAAGGTGATTGTTTCGATACGCTCGGCCATTTCCCGGGTCATTTCGGTCAACTGAGTATTTTGTTTTAGCAATTCCAGCAGTTGTGCCGACTGCTCCTCGGCGAGGATCTGGCGTTTCGTCATTGCGTCGTCCAGATCTTCGCGGTGTTGTGCATCCGCCAGCGCATGAGCCTGATCTCGCTCCGCCTGCCGGGTTTGCGCCAGCAGGATCAGCGGCGCGGCATAAGCAGCCTGAATGCTGAACGCAAGATTGAGGAGAATAAAAGGATAGGGATCAAACTTCACGACACCAGCCACGTTCAGAATAATCCACACGATCACAACGATAGTCTGTCCAATCAGAAATATCGGCGTACCGAAAAAACGAGCGAACGCTTCTGCTTTCAACGCAAACCACTCGTCGCCAAAAGTATGCGTAATGCCTTTCAGGGGGCGATATAACCGAAATTTTTTATCTGTGTGCATATCATAGACTTCCTGCTGGGGGAGGTTGCCAGAATCGCCGAAACGTTTTTTATCATTGGGCACTTAAGCCCAGTCGTACAAAAATATACGTCACGGATGTTATACGTCAGGTAAAGCGCCTGCATAAAGCGTATCAACCAGCTCACTCCATCCACATTATCCCATCGCCAACTGGATGGTTCGCGGCCGGCAAGCTCGCCCGGAACACCCCGAATGATTACTGATACTCCTCAATGATTAACATGCGCCAGCAACGGTGGGATAAACGGCGAACTCCCGTTTTTCACGCAGAGCGCATATCATCTCTTCCGGCGCTGCCCGCTTCGTGGCAGAAACGGATATTAGCGATCCGGGACTTTTAAGCCTGGAAGCAGCGCCTGGGCCCAAAATCAGCTTTGTTATTATGGAATTAACACTTACTCATCAAGGTATATGACATGTCGTTTAAGGTACGTGAAGCTAACGCTAAGGATTACGATGCATGGTTAAGGCTCTGGAACGGATATTTGCAATTTTCTGGCAGTACGCTGAGCGATGACGTTACCTCATCGACCTGGCGTCGGGTGCTGTCTCCAGACTCTGATGTCATCTGCCGGCTTGCGGAAGCTGAACAGGGCGTGGTTGGTTTTGCGATGTGCGTGTTGCATGAGGGAACATGGGTAACACAGCCTCATTGTTACCTTGAAGATCTTTTTGTTGATGAAACTATGCGCGGCCTTGGCGCGGGAAAAGCGCTGATTGAGGCGATATGTGAGGAAGCCCGGACGAAGTCATGGTCGAAAGTCTATTGGGTTACCAGAGAGTCCAATCCGGCCCGGGCACTGTATGATAAGCTTGCCGTGCTGGATAATTTTGTCCGCTATACCGTCAAGTTGTAAATACAGGACTACCTGAACCCAAATTACAACTTCGGGCAAATCGCCGTCCGATGATATTTTCGTGGGCGGCCTTGTGCCAGAGGCGAAAGTCGCTAATCCCCTTGTTCTCTTCACCAGTTTGTCGCGCCGTTTATTTATTAAAAATGGCACTAACGGAAAGATGTCATTCAGTCTCCTCATGTATATCTCCATCACACATATCCATTAAGAAAAGGAGGCATGAAGATGCTGAGAGGTAAGAGAGCGGTTATTACCGGTGGCGGCGGGGGATTTGGCCGGGCGCTGTGCGTGTGGCTGGCGCGAGAGGGCGTCGAGGTGAATTTTTGCGCGCGGCGGGCTGATGATATGCAAAAAACCTGCAGCATCATTACTGCCGAAGGCGGCATTGCAAAAGGGTATATCTGTGATTTAACCCGGCCTGAGTCCCTTTCTTCGTTTTCTTCACCGTTATTAACTTCAGACAAGCCCATCGACATTTTAATTCTCAATGCTGCTCAGTGGTTGTCAGGGACGTTAGACGATCAGCCTGACACAGAAATTATCACTACCATCAGTTCAGGACTTACGGGGTCGATTTTACTGACGCAGGCATTGCTGCCTGGATTAAGACGTTCAGACAGTGCTGATATCGTCTCCATTATATCTTCATGCGCGATCCCGCATTTTACGGATTCAATTGCGCATCCCGCTTTTTTTGCCAGTAAGCATGGGCTTAGCGGGTTTACAACGAAACTGTCACAGCAGTTATCTGAAGAAAATATACGCGTAACCGGGCTGTACCCACCGGATTTTGAACTTAGCGCTTTAGATACGGTTGTCGACAATCACTCCGCAATGGGGGAACGTTTACTGACTGGGCGATCGATCTGGGAAACGATTCGTTTTGTACTGACTCAACCGCGCAGTTGCCATATCAGTAGCATCTACTTTCAGGGGCCAACGCGCGAAGACCTTAGTTGTCGGGGCTGAGTCCGCTGATGCTAAACAGAACGGCCACCGTTCACTAAAGGCCGTTTATGTAAAGTAGAGATGCTTCAGTGGCTGCAAATCACTTGTCCGTAGTCGCCGTATAACGTTAATGTAATAGCATGTAATTATCACTTGCGGCCATAATTCTGATGCGTAGATCTACGGATTATGTTCTTAAAGAGCAACCGCTTTTTCGCGACAAGCGTTTTATTTTTCTGGGCGAATCCATACATGGTGTGTCGGAATATACTCAATTAAGAAAGGATATAGCGGAGCGCTATTTTAAAAATTCGGCTGTATTAATTTTTGAAGCGGATAGTAAAGGGATGTTATTTTCGCATCAATATAATGAATCTGCCATTTGCCGACTTCAAAACTTCCCCAGGATATTACGTACCCAGGAAACCTTAAATTTACTGATATGGGCTATATCGCGGCAAATTCCTTGCCTTGGAATTGACGCTATTCCTCGTCGACCTGTAACTGCCTTCCCCCCGGAATGGCAACCCATTCAACAACGAGAAAGGGATGAATATTTCAGGGCCCGATCGGGAAGACACTTTTTTGCATGGCGTGACTTCCGCATGGCTGAAAATTTGATCAACTTCACTTCAGCGTATCCAGAACACCGGATGTTAATTATGCTTCACAATCTTCATATAAAACGGCGCGGTAGCCTTGAGAAGGCAGAATTACAGTTAAAATCCGTCCGAGAATATTTTGAGGATGCATTTCCCTTGCAAAGTCATTCTATTGCTCAGCTTGCCCAACGCGGTAGTGCTTTACACAATGATTTAACGCTATTTAATTTTCAAATTACCGATCCACTCTCGGTCGAACTTTTATCCGGTGCGGCGGCATACACTTTGCTTACAGCGCAACAAATACCGGATGTCAGCACTGCCTGGCATCATGCTTTCGAACGTGAAACCGTCACACCCAAAAATCAGTATGAGGGGTGTTTTATCTTTAAAGAGGTGCATCCCCCGATAATTATTTCAGCATAAAATTCAGAAGATTATGTATAACCTCGCTTCGCCAGCACCGCATTTCAGGCTTTAGCGAGCGGCTTCATGCGAAAACTGATGCCCATACGATTAATGGCATTCATAGTGGCAATAACAATGGTCAGTTCAACCAGATCTTTTTCACCGAATACAGAAAGCGCGGCGGAATAGGCTTTATCGCAAGCGTGTGTTTCACTGATACGGGTAATTTCTTCTGCCCATGCGAGCGCCGCTTGCTCTTTTTCCGAGAATAAATAGGTCGCTTCGCGCCAGACAGGCACCAGGACTATCTTTTCGATGGACATACCAGCCTTGATAAGGTCGCGAGTATGTATATCAATGCAGTGCGCACAACCGTTAATCTGTGAAACGCTTAAAAAAATTAAGTGAATAAGATCAGCGGGTAAATTTGTCCCGGTAGTAGCGTAATGATGGAGCGCTCCGATAGCCTTTCCACCTTCAGCAGAAACCTGAAACCAGTTTGGACGCTTCATACCTATCTCTCCTTTTGAAATTGTTGAGTCACTCTCTGTTTATTATTCCGATGTCATAAAGCGCCATTACGACGAATTTGAACCGGCACGTCTGCTCTGACGTTGTGATATTAGCCATTCATGACATAAATAAAAGAGACAAATACTGAGTAAGAAGGTAGGACATTCAGCGCGGGAATTTCTGCCAGTTAAACAGAGAAAACAGTCCGTTGAAGATGATTCCCGGGAATGATAAAACGCACGATTAATATCCGCTTCCCACTTATGCCAGGCTTTCAATCCGACGCGTTCGACGTCTTCGTGCCCGTAGATTGCACCTCCAGCTCATCCGCGTTTTAAAAAAAGCTAGCGGTTCGTTATCACTCACGGACGGCTTTTTTCTTTTTCGAAAGTTCTTTCTGAAAAAAGGGTTGACGAGGTAGAACGATCGTTCTACCTTTATCGCATGAACAAGAAAACGACCGATACCCGAGAAAAAATCCTGTCTACCGCAGAGCAATTGATCTATCAAAACGGTATTCATGCCACCGGCATGGACCTTCTGGTCAAGACCTCAGGCGTAGCAAGGAAAAGTATTTATCGCTATTTCGCGACCAAGGATGACGTGGCAGCCGCCGCGTTGAATGAGCGTGATGAACGCTGGATGCACTGGTTCAGAACCGAATCTGATAAAGGCGATACCCCTCAGGATCGCATTTTGAATATGTTCACTGTCCTCAGGGGCTGGTTTGAATCAGAAGGCTTTCGTGGTTGTGCATTTATCAACACAGCCGGAGAAGTGGGGGACCCTGACGATCCCGTTCGCCAGATAGCAAAGCTGCATAAACAAAAATTGCTGGATTACACGCTCGAACTCACTGAGCAATTAAATATCGGGCAACCTGTCGCGCTGGCCAGACAGCTACTGATTCTGCTGGAGGGCGCTATCACCATGTCGTACGTAATGGGCGATTGCAGCGCCGCCGATAGCGCAAAAGACGTGGCGAAAATCTTGCTGGAACAGGCCTCTTCATAACGCCTGCGTATCAAAAAATGATTTCTACTCATATATCCGAATTTACAGGAGGCTTCACCATGTCCGAAACGCAAACCCGCCCGCCACTTCCGCCGTTCACTCGCGAGTCAGCGATTGAAAAAGTGCGTCTCGCTGAAGATGGCTGGAACAGCCGCGATGCTGAAAAAGTTTCACTGGCGTACTCACTGGATACCAAATGGCGTAACCGCGCCGAGTTTGCCAATAATCGTGAAGAGGCCAAAGCATTCCTGGCCCGTAAATGGAAAAAGGAACTTGAGTATCGTCTCATTAAAGAGTTATGGGCGTTTGACGGCAACCGTATCGCGGTCCGGTACGCTTACGAATGGCGTGATGACTCAGGCAACTGGTTCCGCTCTTACGGCAACGAAAACTGGGAATTTGAAGCCGATGGCCTGATGAAACGCCGCTTCGCCTGTATCAATGACATGCCTATCAAAGAAAGTGAACGCAAATTCCACTGGCCGCTGGGACGTCGTCCGGATGATCATCCGGGGTTGTCGGAACTGGGTCTGTAAATTTGTCGCTAAGCCCCCGGATACAGTGGTAGCCGGGGGCTTTTCTCAACGCAAAAATAACGCCAGATGTTCATTAACATCAGGAGCCGGTTCCGTTGAGGTGAATGTCGTCATGCGTTTGACTGGGCGTAACGTGACGCAAGTTTGTCGAGAAAGATGAATAAGTTTCTGTTCATTTCGCTGTAATCCGTCGCCCGTAGTTCGTCTGCTGACTGAACGAAACGATATTCAGCGGCCCGGCGTAAATCGTTTTCGGAATGAGCAATCAACAATTCGACGACCTCCGGTGTCAGTTCCATATGGCACTGAAACCCGTAAACCCGATCAGAATACGCGACGATCTGGCGTGGACATCCCTCGCTCCAGGCGATAATTTCCGCCTCAGGCGTAAGCCCTGGCATATCGTTATGCCAGTGACCTACGTTAAGGGTATTGCCGAAGTGAGAGAACATCTCGTTCATCGCTCCCTTCTCAGTCATAAAAATGGGAAACGTGCCAATCTCTTTTTCCGGACTGTGAGCAAAAGGGGCGCCCAATGCTTCGCCAATCAGTTGAGCGCCCAGGCAGACACCGATAACGGCTTTACCTGTGTTCACCGCCGAGGCAATCAGCGCCTGCTCAGCGTGAGAGTCAAAATGCGCGCACTCTTCCACACTGACGGAGGGATCCTGGGGGCCGCCCATGACCACCAGCAGATCGATGTCCCGTGCATCTGCGGGAAGTTTTTGACCGGCATAAACGCGGGAAAAGGTGATCTGATGGCCGCGACGCGTCGCCCAGATTTCGTAAGCGCCGGGCGCTTCGAAACGTTCATGAACAATGAAATGTACTCGCACAGATGTATGCTCCTGTAATACGGGTCATAAAGTTAATTAAGCGCACGTTACCCGCCAACATTATCGCGCGGGTAAGATCAGCCAGGTCATGGTAAACAAGAGGTTCTCATCTGAAATGCCAGTCAGCATTGATAAAACGCCAAGACATAATGAAGCGACGGGTTGGTCAGGCACGGCCATTTCTTACCGCCGTGGAGAGGTTGATCCCCCGCATTACCATCTTGAAGGGCAGCTATTATTTGCTACCAGAGGGGTAATGCTGGTTGAAGCCGCTGACAGACAGTGGGTTATTCCCCCTCAACGCGCCCTCTGGATCCCCCCGTTTATGGTTCACTCTTATAGCGTTCTGTCAGATACGGAATTACGGGCGGTCTATGTCAGCAGTAGCCTGATTGCGGCCTGTACAAACTTCAGCAGGAACAGCCAGGTTCATACCATTAGCGCGACGCCACTGGTGAAAGAACTCATAAACGGCCTTTTTACGGGTGAATATAACGCGCCGATAAAGCGAAAAATGGCGCTTTTACTGCTGGAAATCCTCAGCGAGACCCCCTCCGGGGGCGCGGAACTTCCTATGCCGCGTGATGCGCGTTTATTTCGTGCCGCAAGAGAGCTGGTGTTCAGTCATCGCTGGAGCGCGTCACTGATTGACCTGGCTGACATAGCGAACATGTCGGAACGGACTTTTTCTCGCCAGTTTTTACGGGACACCGGGTTCAGCTTCCGGACATGGAAACAGCGAGCCAGAATATACGCATCCTTAGATCTCCTCGCTGATAACATCCCCGTGAAACAGATCGCCTACCAGCTCGGTTTCTCATGCCCGGCGGCGTTTTCTGCGGCGTTCCGTTCAGTGATGGGGACAACGCCCGGCGAGTTTTAACCGGGCTGCGACGGGGAAGGGCAATAACAACCAATTATGAATACCGGTATCAGTCAAAGTAAGGTTTTAACATTTCTTCGGTCCAGTTCATAAACGCTCTTACACGCTGCGACAAGTTGCGCCGGTGCGCGACAACAAAAAACGCAGTAAGCGGCGCGGGGCGAAACTGGGGCAACACTTCAACCAGTGCGCCACTTTTGATATGGGGTAAAAGTGAGGAATAGCCTCCCTGAATTAAACCTAACCCCGCCAGCCCCGCCTCATGATAAGCCGGTACGCTGTTGACTCTTATGGTGCCTGGTAACATCACTGAGTGGTAACCATCGCCTGCCGGATATTCCCATCCGTCAGGTTTCGAACCAAAGTTGCGCATATAGTGAACCATCCTGTGTCCCTGGCTGAGAAGATCATCAATCGTCTGCGGAACACCGAAGCGATCAAGATAGCGCGGACTGGCTGCGTTGATCATGCGCAGATGCCCCAATGGCCGTGCAATAAGCGTTTCATCAACAACGGGGCCGAGGCGCACAACGCAGTCAAACCCTTCCTGAACCAGATCGACACGGCGGTCAGTACTCGAAAGTTCAATTTCCAGTTCAGGATGTGCTTCCAGCAGCTGTGGCAGAGCAGGGATCACCACGCTTTGTGCCAGTACCGCTGGCATATCAACGCGAATCCTCCCTCTTAATGACTGATCGCCGTGAGAGAACATGGATTTCAGTTCCTCAGCCTCCGAGAGAAAGTCGCGGGCGCGCGAATAAAAAACCCGCCCGTCTTCAGTTAACTGTACCGTCCGCGTTGTCCGGTGCAGTAGCGTAGCGCCAATTTCCTGCTCGAGTTCACGGACCACCAGTGAAGCGCGTCCTTTCTGGATGCCCAGACTTTCGGCTGCCTGCGTAAAACTCTTCATTTCCGCCACGCGCGCAAAAATGATCAGTGGCTCCAGATTTTTCATTGTTCACCTTTTGGGTAACAGTACGTTATTTTTTCCGCTATTTATGGCCATGTTAATACTTAATAGACTGCTTTCACACCGCGTAATCGCACAACGCTGTCTGGATGCATTGAAGATCAATCATCCCCTGAAAAGGCTTTTACGTTCTCACCTGTCTATGTACTTACGCTGGCATATCCAGCCGCTAACGAAGGATAAAACCCATGAATAAAGGTTATCTCATCGCCCATGTGACCGTTTCAGACCCCGTTGCCTACGCTGAATATGCCAGAGCGGCGGCGGCGGCCATGCAGAATTTCGATCCGAAGATCATTGCCTGGTCCGGGCAGTACGAAAACCTTGAAGGAGAGTCGCATGAACGGCATGTCGTTTTTGAGTTCGATTCTTTTGCGGAAGCTAAACGCTTTTATGAAAGTCCGGAATACCAGGCCGCAAGATCACTACGTTCAGGGGCTGCCAGCGGAACGTTTGTACTGGTTGAAGGCACCGGGCTTTAACGCGCCGGGTTTCAGGTCCGTGAGTTTATGGATAGAGGCAACGCGGCCCTTAAACAAGGGGGAGGTTAATCCCCCGGTATCCTGATAAACAGGATGGCCTGCTGCCGCGAACATAACCGCAGTCTCCGCGCGGCCGGTGACGCTTCGTTCAGTTCATCGGCACGCCTGCATATGACATCGACTGTGATGGCAAGCCGCTCTTGCTGTCACCGGCTCTCCCGCAGCCAGGAATCCTCCTTCTGCACAAGGCGCACGGGATTATTGCCCTGGCAATGGGCGTCAGCGCTGTTTATTCCGCTGGCCCAGGCATGCTGATCAGCGGGTTCAGATTAACCCCTCTCACATCTTCTTTTGAGGGGGAATATTCACATAAATCTGTCTGCGCCACCTGATGCTTCAATGGTCTGCCCGGTAACAAACTGATTCCTTTCGGAGAGCAGAAAGGCGGCAATTGCCGCGATATCTTCAGGCAGCCCAAAGCGGCCTACCGGCGTTTTCTCTTTTCCCAGTAATGCCATGACGTAGTCGTCAGTTTTATCAGCCAGTTCAGGGCGGCGATGGCGGACATTCGGCAGCATATTCTGCGCCCAGTTATCCGTCGCGACAGCACCCACGCCAATCGCATTAACCAGAATGCCATCCGCCGCCACGCTCAGAGCAAGGCTTCGGGTCAGGTTGTTGATAGCGGCGCTCAGTGCATGTGAGACGGTAAGTTGCGGGTTTGGGTAGATGCCGCCAATAGAGGAAATAGTGACAATTCGCCCCCAGTTTCGTCTTTGCATCCCGGGTAACACAGCTTTGCAAAAGCGTCGCATGGCGGAGAATTTGGTCTCGGTCATTAACTGCCAGTCCTCTTCGGTGGTGGTTAACAGCGTGCCTGCATGGGCTTTTCCGGCATTATTCACCAGCAGATCAACGTGCCCAAAACCCTTTTCCGCTTGTTCAACGACCCGCGAGGGCAGGCCGGGATCGGTCACATCCCCGGCAACCGGCAGCGCCGAAACACCATACTTATCGGCGATCTTTTTCGCCGCCAGGATAAGTTCTGGTTCTTGTCTGGAAACCATAACGACATGCACACCATTTGCAGCCAGCTCTTCACAAATACTGAAACCAATCCCGGTTCGCGCTCCGGTTACCAGAGCCACTTTACCTGTCAGTTTTAAATCCATTTTGTTACTCCTTACACTCAGCACCGTTAACAACATAAGAACCATTACTAACTCATCCCGATTTCAGACGCTTGTGCCACATAATTCAGATGTCTGAAAAAAACGCGCCAAGCGTTGGGCGCCGCCTCTGCTTATGCTGCAAAAAAGCGTGAATGTAGAGCGAGGTGTAGTCAATGCGTACGGAGAACCAGGCGCTTTCATCAGCCAGAATTCTGATGCTGGCGATTATTTGCTGCATGGTGGTCGCGAATATTTATTTTAATCAATCTGTCCTGAACCTCATTGCGGCGACCTTTCCTCATGAATGGGCTGCTGTTTCGTTGATCCCCATGTCCACCCAGTTAGGTTATGCGGCGGGTTTATTCCTGCTGATCCCATTGGGTGATTATATTGAGCGCCAGCGGCTTATCCTGCGTCAGGCGCAGGTGCTCTTCCTCGCGCTGATCGGCATGATGTTAGCCCCAACGGCGACTGTGCTGGTGTGCTTCTCTTTCCTGACGGGGATGGCGGCAACCGTTGCCCAACAAATCGTGCCGCTTGCTGCCTCTCTGTCGAAAGTGTCTTCACGGGGAAAAACTGTAGGCACCTTGACGAGCGGTGTTCTTGCTGGCCGGGCTATCGGAGGCCTTATCAGTCAGTATTTCGACTGGCGTGGCGTCTTTTTTTCCGGCGCGGTCATGACATTGCTGGTGCTATTTTTCATCGCGCGCGTTTTGCCTTCTCAGTCATTGCCGACACCCACGTTTCACTATCCGGCGGTGTTACGTTCATTAGGTGAACTGTGGAAAAGCGAGCCGCCAGTGCGAGATGCAACACTGACACAGGCCATGCTGTTTGCCTCTTTCAGCATGCTGTGGACCGTGCTCCCTTTCTGGTTAGCGCATCGCTACGGTTATGGGGCAGGGGTAACCGGGACCCTGGCCGCTCTGGGATTAATCGGTATTTTGTGTGCGCCTCTGGCAGGCAGTTTCAGCGATCGCCAGGGACCATTCCGGATGGTGGTTTGAGGTGTGTTACTCATGCTGTTTGCCTGGGGTGTTCTCTGGGCCCGGAACAGCATGGCGGGTTTGGTGGTGGGCATTTTACTACTGGATGCGGGTGAGCAATGTGTACTGATAGCGAACCAGCACACAATTTATGCTTTGCGCCCGGATGCCAGAAACCGTCTTAATACACTCTTTATGAGCATCATGTTTCTGGGCGGAGCAGGCGGTTCACTGGCTGCCGCCTGGGTTTGGGAGATCACGCATAGCTGGGCGCTGATCTCTTCAGCGGGTGCCGGGCTGGTGATGATGGGGATGTTAATGGCGGTCAGGCGTCAACCTGGTGCATCGTTCCTGGCGGGAAAAACGCTCAAGTTATCCGGTCTTATGCCGTTAGTTATATCGATGTACGATTTCACATCAATAAGCGCAGCGTATCTATTCCGCCGTGTTCCGGATTGTGGGGTACTACGGAAAAAAGCGGTATGGACTCACCGGGGATCCACTTTACATCTCAGGTCTTGGGGAAATGGATTTTATGATTATCACGACATCCACAGCGAAATACACACAGACGCAAAGCACCTCTGAGGATATTTCAAAAACCACTCTCTCTCAGCCTGTACAGACGTCAGCGAAGACGCCGGCGGCATCAGGGCAAACGACTCTCAGCGGTATGGGGCTGCTGATGTCCCGTCTGTTCGGCGATACGGACAGCAACCCGCCTGTACAAACTCAACTGACGAAAGACACGATGGGCATGTCTTCGGTTAATTTTCTGACAAATAATGACCGCAATACGCTGGCCGGGTTGTATGCGCAGGCAAAGCAACAGGGAACGGATCTGCGCTATGTGGACGATCTCGCCCGCGATTTAGGGGATTACCGTATGTTTAATGGCGTGATGGCAAACCTTAATGACGGGAATATGTATGACACCGGCGGGCACGTACTGACTTACAAATTTATTGCAGAAGATGAGGCAACAGCCTCACGTATCCTCAACGGGGGGAAACTATCTGGCTCCGCGCTGGATGAAGGTTTTTTACGCTATGAACTGGACCCGGGATACTCTCCGACGCATTTGGCAAACTTTAACTTTATTGAAAGCATCGTCAATCAGTCCGGCAAAAATGCCGCTGGCATGGAGCAGGTTTCCGACGCGCAGTTTTCGGTTTATCAGCAAAAAGGGAATCAAAACTTTATTGTTGAGGCGGCCAGTGAAGTGACGTTGAAAACGCCGGAGCCTGATTTTGGCAGTATAAATGGTAAGTTCTTTGTAACCGCAACCGGACTGAAACATGGCTTTCGTCTGGAAGGCGGGAAAGTGGTGCAGCATCCCGTAAATTTGTTCGAGAACCTGGCAAAAACGCCAAAAACCTTACTGGAATATTTTTTGAAAGCGGATGAGGCTGATAAAAAGACCACCGGTGTTTCACATCCGCTTTTCAATTTCTTTTACGCTGCTGAATCTCTTGAAGAAAAACATGAATAACAGGCAGTTACTCAGCCGAACGTTGCGGACCCTCTGAAAGGCGTGGTCACCAGCAGTAATGTGACTTCCGTCGGCATACCTGTAGCCTCCGGTTTGCGAGGCGACTCCAGCCTGCTCCGTGATAAAGACCCATTCACCGTTAACAGCGCCAGCAGGTGCCTTGTCTAAGGCCGGGCGTAAGTCCTTTGCCGCATCAGAGTTTGAATATGCCGTCATGTCTGTCCTTCAGTTTCATGCCTTATGTATCTTGCCACCGTGCCTGATAAAAAAGTACGAATGAACATGTTGCTGTCCGTACCGTTCAGTTTCATCAGAAAGTACGCATCTTGATGAAAATAATATAGATATCATCAAAATAAATCCCTCTACGGGAAATAACGCATGACGTTGATATTACCTTTTATAGAAACAAGTGGGGAACATTAAAAAATGTGAACGACAGAACGTTTTTTTCTAAAACCTCATTTTGACCAATGAAATGCGCGTTTATATGAAACCATGGCACGATTTAAATTAAAGAATTTCAAATAAATGTCGTTATTACACCTAATTCAACCAGAACGGGTGCTGCTATTATGACATGGAAAAATACTCAGGGCCGAATAGGCCTGTTACTTATAAGCTTTTTCGTTATCTTATTGATAGTTACCTATATTGTTATCAAACAATTCGTTTCCCCGCAGATTATTGAAACCGAGACCAAAAATATTCAGGCGACGGTTGAATTACAAAGTAACGCGATTAAAGAGCAGATGAACCGTGTTAAGGCTCAGCAACGCTCCATCACTGAACTGGTTGTCGGTCTGCAAAGTGAGCAAATCGACGCATTATTACCGCGACTGGTTAACCAATATGGCGATTTAAACGTATTCGGCGGTGGGATTTGGCCTCTTCCCGGCCAGCGAGATCCGGCCCGGGACAAATTCAGTACCTTCTATGCCCGCGACGCAAGCGGCAACCTGCAGGTCAACACCGTATGGAACCAGCCGGAGTCGGCAAAATACTGGGAACAACCCTGGTATAAAGACGGCATGAATGCGCCGAAAGGCGAGTGTGCGTGGGCGAAAGCTTATCAGGATGCGGCCAGCCCGCAGCCCCGAACGAACTGTGCTATGGCGATCTGGAAAGACGGTAAAGCCTGGGGCGTGGCGACCATCGACGTGACGCTGGGCTTCTTT
This sequence comes from Kosakonia sp., assembly GCF_032104925.1. Classification (NCBI taxonomy): domain Bacteria; kingdom Pseudomonadati; phylum Pseudomonadota; class Gammaproteobacteria; order Enterobacterales; family Enterobacteriaceae; genus Kosakonia; species Kosakonia sp. The sequence goes on along the minus strand of NZ_DAMCGF010000004.1, from coordinate 125,428 downwards.
AACCAGCTGGCTGTTGAGATGGGTAAAGCGGTAAACGGCAGCGTACTGATTGTTGAAGCGGACGGCAAAATCGTCGGTAACGGCTCTTCCGTACAGGATAAACCCGCGCTGTCAAACGTTCGCGATCTCGGTATTCCGGCGGCGGCACCGTTAGTTGGCCTGTTAGGCCAGGGTAAAACAACGGAAGTGCGCGGGAGCTATGACGGTGAAGATGGCGCGCATTCCCTGTTCGTTCTGCCCATCAGCGGTAGCCCATGGTTCATGGCGGTTGATATTCCGAGCAGCCACCTGGTGAGTATGTCTGACGCTATTATGACCAAGCTCACCATCGTACAGGCGATTATCGGCATCCTTATCGTCTTTATCATGATGATTATTGTGCGCAATATTTTCCATAATGTGACGTTGCTCAATCGTAATATTGAAGCGTTATCCAGCGGCGGCGCGGATTTAACGCAGCGTCTTGCGCAAAGTAAGAGCCCGGAATTCAACGCCATTATCAACAACTTCAATAAGTTTATTTCGTTCCTTAATGAGCTGATGCAGCAGGTAGGGAATAGCTCGATGGCGATCTCATCGGCTTCGCGCCAGATTGCCAGCGGTAACCTGAACCTCTCTTCGCGCACCGAAGATCAATCGGCCTCGATCGTGGAAACGGCAGCGTCCATGGAAGAACTGACCAGCACCGTGCGCCTTAACGCAGAGAACGCGTTGCAGGCGAACAAGCTGGCGGAAGAGGCTTCGGTGGTGGCGAAACAAGGGGCCAGTGTGGTTAACAACGTTGTCTCCACGATGAATAGCATCAATGAGTCCTCCTCTAAAGTGGTGGAAATCATCAGTGTGATTGACGGCATCGCCTTCCAGACCAATATCCTCGCGCTTAACGCAGCAGTGGAGGCGGCAAGGGCGGGCGAGCACGGACGCGGGTTCGCTGTGGTGGCCGGTGAAGTTCGTTCGCTGGCGCAGCGCAGCGCCCGCTCAGCTCAGGAGATCAAAAAACTGATTGAAGAGTCGGTGAGCAGCATTGAGCAGGGCAGCGGACTGGTTCGTCAGGCGGGTACCACGATGGACGGCCTGATGGAGAAAGTCGAAAGCGTGGGCGTGCTGATCTCAGAAATCAGCTCTTCCAGCGATGAACAAAGTCGCGGAATTGCCCAGATAAACATCGCCATCAACCAGCTCGATAGCGCAACGCAGCAGAATGCGGCGCTGGTGGAAGAGGTGGCGGCGGCCGCGCAGTCCATGGAAGAACAAACCGTCCAACTCGAAAACGTGGTTGGCAGCTTCAAGCTCTGACATCCAAAATAGCCGACTCGGCAGAGTCGGCTTTCTTATCTTTTGTGCCTGTCACTTAGCCTTTCCGCCAGGGTCCGCTTCGCATTTCCTTTGTTGTAAAATCCCTTAGCGCTACTCTATTTTTACTCAACAGTTAATCGCCACAGATTCAGTAGCCATATTTCAGTTATGCAGGTAATGACCAACGGCAGCGCTGTGCCAGAAGCAGACGTTGATAACGTTGAGATATGTTAATTTATGGGGAGCAGGTCACCTGAGGGGCGCGCACTATATGATGTGTCTTTCTCTCGGATTAAGGTGGTCGAGTGGAACCAGGCTTCGAATGGAACATATTTTCCCAAGAAGGGAAGTGATACAAAAGCTTTTGAGGGAAATGTTCCTCAGTCGGTTCTTGATAGTTTAGGATTGAAATGATGAAAGTTTATCAGGGTAATATTTCTAAAGAGTCATTAAGCCTGTTTGTTTCAGATATTGGCTCCGGAGAATTTTTTTCATATGTAGGGCACTTGGTTTCACTAGAGCAAGCAATTTCTGTGCTGGGTTTGCTCTCTCCTGATTTTATTGAGATCCAGGGGCATATTTTCTGGCTACCTAACGCTCAGCAATACGACCCGAAAAGGTTTCATTTGCTTGGGCTAGTAGAGAGTAAATCTAGTGTATTAGTACAAAGTACATCGCGCAGAGACGTTGAACGATACAGAAATATTTTTTCAATAAATCAGTTTTTTTCAAAGTGGGAAGATGCACCGGATCGGCCCGTATTTAAAGTAGGTCTGTCAAAAGAGGATTATCGTCTTTGCCATTTATTTGCCGAGCAGATAACTAGATATTGGAAGCGCGCGTTAGCGGAGGCTTTCCCGGATAAGGTGTTTCAGTTTGAAATTGCTGACGACCTTCTGGATGAATATGGGGTTTGTCTGACATTTTGGCAGGAGTGTGTCAGTAATTCAGTGTAACTGCCCACTCGTTAAAGGTGAGCGCTCAGGCGGTCACCGAACTCGATAATGAAACGACGCATTTCCAGCAGCCAGTTCTGGATAGGCATACTCCATTTTTTTGCCTTCCACAGAGGTAAACTCTGGAAATGCTGACCCGCTCCCTGTTGATTCGCACAGAATGCTGTTAGCAATGTCCGTTCCTCGCTCTGAGCAGACATGTCTGCCCCCTGATCGACTCTTTCGTGCCAGGAGCGGACATTGATAACATTGAGTTATGTTAGCTGATGGGGAGCAGGTCACAGGATTTCCGGTCAGGGTCAGATGCAACCTCGGAGCAAATAGGTTGCAAAAAACCAGCACGAGACCGGCGTTGAGAATAAGTGATGATTAAGAAAACTCTATTTTGCAATCTGATAGCGGGATTGAGCGGCCATCGGAAATAACCAATTGATCACCTTTGATTTGGGCGAGTAATAGACCAAGGCCAATGGCCCCTGCCTCAATATCTTTTCTCCAACCGTCAAGATCACCATGATAGGAAATCGCGTGAAAAATAGGCCCCGAGGGCGGGGTGACTTTGCACCCGCGATCATTTACCCCTCCACGAACAGCATTCGGAGGCTCAGAAAAGCACGTAATATTATTAAATTGTTTTCGGGGGTTGTTTTTCCCATCGTCCGAAAAATAAACAACTTGCTGCCCATCCACAATCGTAACACCAGGTATATTTCTGGCGTTCGACTGCTCGATTTTTCCACCCAGAATTTTTTCTAACATTTCTCGATCATTACTCATTTCACACCTCACTTTGTGACCGGGGTAAGTACAAACTTAAAGTTTGTGACGCCCGCATCGGTAAACACCTTCGAATAGTAACTAGCTAATACTGGGCTGTTTGTATGATAGATAGCACCGCCATCGAAACCAGTGGAGTATTTTTTCGCCTGAACTACCATTTTGTCTATTCAGTTACTGACCATGGTTTTGAGCCAGCCGGGCTTTCTTGGTTCCGAATAGAACTAGCCCCGTCATCGACAAATTTGGCTTCAATAGCTGTGGGCTTCCCGCCGATCACTGCCACTTCATTTGACTTGCCCCCGGTTGATTATCACCTGCCAGTGTTAGTCCTGCATCTGATACACAATGGCTTAAAGGACCACTCCTCGCTCGTCGCAGACATGGCTATGCCTTGGTTTGCCGCTTCGTGCCAGAAACGATACTTAGATCCGCTCACGAATGCGTGAACAATGTGTGATTAACGCAGCCCTGGCCGATTAAAGTGGTACGCACAGCCTCAATAAGCGGGGTATGAGGTTCGTGGCCTAAGAAAGCGGTCAGTTTTGCATTGTCCATCTGTATTGCCTGTTCCCATAAATAGCGCATCTCCAGCATTTCATACAGTGTGGTGTTGAAAGGTGCCATCGCCGTGATGAGCCACCAGGGAAATGATTTTTCCTTCGCGTTAACCCCCGCAAGCTGCGCGACACGCTGTATGGCTCCGGTCATCGCCGTACCATCGGCGTCCCAGTGTCCCCGCATATGAAAGCAGGCAAAAGGGTCGAGTTGATCCCGACGTGCCAACAGCGCAGCCAGAGTGTCGGCGACATCCGGCAAGTAGGCCCACTGATGGCCTGTCCCGGCTTTGCCTGGGTTTTTAATTATCCGCGGGAGGTGCCCCGGTTTGATCAATCCCTGCGAAAACCAGTTGTTGCCTGCGTCAGGGCCAAAGAAGTCACCGGCCCGCAGAATCAGCACCTTTCCGCCACGCTGCGCGTAAGCGAACAAAGCCTTCTCCATTTGCACCCGTATCGCCCCTTTTCTGGTGGCAGGATTTTGGGGAGAGTCTTCGCGCAGGAGTGGAAAGGCGTCCGGGCCGTAGTTATAAACGGTGCCCGGGAGAACGATTAATGCACCATTTCGCTCTGCGGCATTGATTGTGTTCTGTAGCATGGGCAAAACCAGTTGTTCCCAGTTTCGATAACCTGGCGGATTAACAGCATGAACAATCACATCACACTCTGACGCGGCAGTCGCAACCTGCTCAGCATTCAGCGCATCACCCTTTATCCACGTCATACCCTCGTGATCTTCATTCTGCGGGGCAGTGCGGCGCAACGCATGAACGTCCCATTTTTCGCGGATGAGTTTACGGGCGATTTCACCACCGATTCCGCCTGTTGCGCCCAGTATGAGTACCTTGTTATTGCTGTTCATTGTTTTACCTCTTCCGGATGTCTGTTGACATCGTAGTGCCTGTGCAAGCTAAATGTAATTGCATGGCATCAGATAGCAGGTATGCATTTTTGTATGAACATAAATATTCCATGGGAATGGTATCGAACCTTCCTGGCAGTGATGAAAGAAGGTTCCCTGTCGGGAGCGGCACGCATGCTTTCCATCACCCAGCCCACAGCGGGGCGTCACGTAGCGGCACTGGAATCCGCCCTTGGTCTGGTTTTGTTTACACGTTCTCAGACTGGCCTGCAGGCCACGGATGCGGCGGTAGCGATTCAGGGACATGCGCAAGCGATGGAAAATACAGCCAGTATGATTGAGCGTTCGGCTGCCAGCTTCAGTGCCCACTCCGCCGGGTTACATGGCGTGGTTCGCGTATCTGCGAGCGAAATTATCGGCACCGAAGTGCTGCCCCCCCTGATTGCACAAATTAAAGAAGATTATCCTCAACTTACCATTGAACTGGTGTTGTCTAACCGAATACAGGATTTATTGAATCGGGAAGCGGATATTGCGGTACGCATGAGCACACCGGTGCAGGAACAACTGATTGCGCGTCGGTTGGGCTGTATTGAAATTGGTCTGCATGCTTCGCCGTCCTATCTGGCACGCCACGCCGCACCGGAAAGTATTGACGAGTTGTTCACCCATACGCTTGTGGGCTTTGATAAAACGACGCCCTTTATTTTACAGGCACTGAAACACTTTCCTCAGTTAAATCGTGAACGCTTTACCGTGCGCACTGACAGTGATGTCGCGCAACTGCACCTTATCCGCGCAGGCGCGGGCATAGGGATGTGTCAGGTTCAACTGGCCGGTTTCCCTGTTCCGTTAGAGAGGTTGATGCCTGATTTCTTTGCGTTTCATCTCGACACCTGGCTGGTGATGCATGAGGACTTGCGGCACAGTAAGGCCTGTAAAACGGTGTTCGATATTCTCGCAGCAGGCTTACAGGCTTATATCAACAACGTAGGGACATGAAGACGGCCACCTCTACGGCAGCAGATGATGGAATATCTGGGCAGGTAGGCAGAAATCGTATGTAAATACCCGCGACCTCAATTTGTCAGAGATGTCATTACTGTGAACCTTTTCAGAGGGCAGAATGTCGGCTCCTCGCGCATTGCTGCCGTTCAGATGGATCTGATCGCTGACCAGATGGCTTACGAATGGGGATGCCGTCCACTGAACAATTCTGCAGGCGCTGAGACAGTGAGTTGGCGCCGAAGAGACTGGTGGTTACGCGCAGGTGACGCGCGACGTTAAGGACTGGCGAAAAAATGCCGCTGGCGCGGCGTTATAATCATTTCTGGTTGCGCAATCAGCTGGCTCGTAAATTTTCAATTGCGCTGTCGCTGAGCGTGAGCACCGATTTAACGCTGACGCTTATTCTGTCAATAATCGCCTGCCGGGGGCCAAGCCGCCACGCTTCACTGTTATAAAAAGATTCCTGTGAGGATTCCAGGTGGGCGAGGCTGTCATAAGCTCTGATTAGATAGTAAGCATCATCGTCATGGGCTGAAAGACCGAAAGAAACGATATCCATACCTGCTGAACGATGAAGCGGGGCACTCTCCTCGGTCATGATCCGGTGAAACTCTTTCCCGGTGCCGGGTTTGAGCGTGTATAGCAAAAATTCCACTGCTTTCATTTTCGATATCCTTTCTATATTTTCTTCATTGCGAATTATTGCGCTCTGGGGCCGTAAAACCAGACTGGCACGGATTTCATCCTGAGCATTTCCTGCGAACCAAAGTGGGATAGCGCGGTCCATGTCGCGTTGATTATTGCCGCTGGCAGCTAATTTAAAAATGTTTAAGCATATGATCCAGAAACGCACGTACCGCCGGATTGGAACGGCGACTTTCGTGCCAGACAGCCGAAATATTACGCCGCGCTACCGTAAAATCTGCGAGTACGGGAACTAACTTTTTATCCCTGACCAGGGATGCCACCATAAAATTCGACGCCATACCTATTCCGGCCCCGGCAGTCATTGCGGCTATAACGGCTTCGCTGGCATCAACAATCACCGTTGACGAAGGCACAATTTCAATCTCCCGCTCACCGACACGGAACGGCCAGCGAAAAAGTTGCCCTGTATTTTGGTAACGCAGATTAATCGTTTGGTGGCTGATTAAGTCATCAGGATGTTGCGGTGGAGCGCAACCGGCTAAATATTCAGACGAGGCATAGCATCCTATCTGATACGGCGGGAGGCGACGCGCCAGCAGGTTTGAATCCGCGAGATCGCCAATCCGAATGGCAATATCAATATTCTCATCAACGATGTTTACCACCTGGTCGCTTAACCGTAAATCAATCGTCACTTTTGGGTGAAGCGCGCAAAATTGCGCAAGCACGGGGGCGATCATGTGGATACCCACCGGTAACGATGCCGCAATCCGCAATGTACCTGCCGGTTCCGCGCGCGCGCGTTTTGCTATCTGCTCGATCTCCTCGGCATCCCGTAGCAATCGCAGCGCACGTTCATGCAGCTCGCGGCCTTCGGCCGTTAACACGAGCGAGCGTGTCGTTCGGGTGAATAACGTGACGCCGAGATGCTTCTCCAGCCGTTGAATACTTTTGCTGATGGCGGAAGGTGAAACGGAGAGCGCGCGGGCAGCGGCACTGTAACTGCCCAGAGCGCCGGCACGAGCGAATGCGATGAGACCCGTGAGTCTTTCAAAACCGATTTGTTCCTTCATGGCACAATTAAAGCGAAATACAGCTACATTATCAATCCTGGATATTAGCCGTATGCTCTGTTACCTGAGTTGTTTTTAGAGCGAGACGGTAATGACTGAGATGATGAAAGCTGTACAGCTACATGCGTTTGGTGGGCCAGATAACCTGCTTTATGAAGACGTTCCCCGGCCCCGGGTGGGAAACGACGAGGTTCTGGTTCATGTGCAAGCGGCAAGCCTTAACCCGCCAGACTGGTATCTGCGTGACGGGTATCGGGCACTTCCGCGTGAATGGTGGCCCGAGCCCACTTTTCCGCTTATTTTGGGAACGGACATCTCAGGTGTTGTCGCGGCGGTCGGTAAATATGTTACCGGGTTCAGCATCGGGGATGAGGTCTATTCGATGGTGCGTTTTCCTGAAAAGATGATGGAGGGCAGTGGCGCTTACGCAGAATATGTCAGTGTTCCTTCGTCGGAACTGGCGCTGAAACCGCAGGGAATCGGGCATGTTCAGGCTGCCGGTGCCCCGATGTCACTGCTCACGGCCTGGCAGTTTCTTATCGAAACCGGGCATGACGCGCCGAATCCTTTCCAGTCTTTTCCACATAAAGCCGTTCCATTAAAAGGGCGAACCGTGTTGGTCAATGGTGCCGGCGGCGGCGTGGGACACCTTGCTGTTCAGCTTGCCCGCTGGAAAGGTGCGCGGGTCATCGCCGTGGCTTCCTCCCACAATGAAGCGCTTTTACGCGAGCTGGGGGCAGACGAGTTTATCGACTACACCAAAACCGCAGCCGAGAGCGCAGTAAAAAATGTTGATCTCGTTTTTGATGCGGTGGGCGGCGCAACTATGGCGCGCTTTCTGCGCTGTATCAGACCTGGCGGCGCACTCTTTCTGGTTAATCCTTTGGGCTTTTCCGCACATCATGAGGCCGCGCAAAAAGCGGTGACGGTGTCATCCACGCAAGTGCGCTCCAGCGGTGCGCAATTAGCGCAAGCAGGCCGTCTTCTGGAAGAAGGCGTGGTTCGGGTGGTGATTGATAGCACCTATCCGCTCGCAATGGCATCTGCTGCCCACCAGCGCGCAGCAATGGGAAGGATTCAGGGCAAAATTGTGCTGACAAACTTTTGATAATCACGATCCCCGATCGGCCAGCCATGGCGATCGGGAATAGCAGATAAAAGGCGACGATATGCTCATCATTTGTGGCTATGTGAAGATCAACCCCTCTGATTTATCGCTTTTTATGGCCGATATGAAAGTGCTTGCTCAAACCGTGCGAAAACGTGCAGGAAACCTCTCGTATGATGTGGCCGTAGAGGATCATCTTGCAGGAAGCGTGCTCATATTGGAACGCTGGAAAGATCAGGATGCGCTGACCGCGCATCTGGCCGCTCCCCACACCCGGGCATTTATCACCCGATGGCAGGAACGAATGACCGCCGAAATACTGAAATATGATGCGCTTAACGAAAGAGGGCTACTGGATAGGGAATGACAATGTAAGGGCGAGGATATTTGACGAGCGGTTGTTCCAAAACGTTGCCGTTTTTTTGTGCGGGCAGGTTTCTCGCAGGCTCGTCATCTGTCCAGCTGGCTGCGCCAGTTGTCGACCCCCGGTCGGGGCTTCTCACCCCCCCTTGTGGAGTGCGACAGGCGAAAAAAAAGCCCGCATTTGCCTGCGGGCTCTTCTTTGAATGATGGCGGTGAGGGGGGATTGATTCGCTGCGCTCACCCTGCGGGCAGCCCATTCACTGCGTTCATGGTCTGTCCAACTGGCTGCGCCAGTTGTCGACCCCCGGTCGGGGCTTCTCACCCCCCTGGTGGAGTGCGATATGCGAAAAAAAAGCCCGCATTTGCCTGCGAGCTCTTCTTTGAATGATGGCGGTGAGGGGGGGATTCGAACCCCCGATACGTTGCCGTATACACACTTTCCAGGCGTGCTCCTTCAGCCACTCGGACACCTCACCACATTGTCTTCCCGGTGTTACCGGGACGGGCGCTAATGTAGGGAAAACCCGGAACGCCGTCAATCCTCTTTTTCAATAAATTAGCGCGTTTAGACAAACTTCAAACAACCTGCTTCTTAAACGTTCTGAAATCGCTTTTTTTCTCGGCACGGCACTTTCTCCGCGAGGTATGAGAGAAATTTGTTATGCTGAGCGGCCTTCGCGAAAAAGCATAATTGTTCCGGAAAATAACCGGATACATCACATCAGGTTCTGGAGTTGATATGGAAATTATCTTTTATCACCCCTCATTCAATAACAATGACTGGATCCGCGCATTGCGGCAGGCGCTGCCGCAGGCAAATATCCGTGCGTGGACGCCGGGCGATAATGCCCATGCCGATTATGCGCTGGTGTGGCATCCACCGGTTGCGATGCTCAAAGGCCGACAATTAAAAGGCGTGTTTGCACTGGGGGCGGGAGTTGACTCGATTCTTAGCCAGTTGCAGGCTCATCCTGAGATGCTTCCCGAGTCTATTCCGCTGTTTCGCCTGGAGGATACCGGCATGGGGCTGCAAATGCAGGAGTATGCCGTGAGCCAGGTGCTGCACTGGTTCAGGCGCTTTGATGATTACCAGGCGCTAAAACTGCAGGCGAAATGGCAACCGCTCGATGAATACGAACGTGAAGACTTCACCATTGGCATCCTCGGCGCGGGTGTGCTCGGCACGAAAGTGGCCGAAAGTCTGCTCCAGTGGGGGTTCCCGCTGCGTAGCTGGAGTCGCAGCCGTAAAAACATGCCCGGCGTGACCAGCTTTGCGGGTGGCGAGGAGTTGCCCGACTTTCTTCATGGCACACGAGTGTTGATCAATCTGCTGCCGAACACCCCGGAAACGGCTGGCATTATTAACACTGCGTTGCTCAATCAGCTGGCTGACAGCAGCTATGTAATCAATCTTGCGCGCGGTGTGCATGTTGTCGAGCGTGATTTGCTTGCTGCTCTGGAGAGCGGCAAGCTGAAAGGCGCCATGCTTGATGTCTTTAGCCAGGAGCCTCTCCCATCTGATAATCCGTTGTGGGCGCATCCACGTGTGGCGATGACACCACATATGGCGGCGACGACACGCCGCAGTGAAGCCGTGGCTTTTATCGCGCAGGCTATTCAGGCTATTGAGCGGGGTGAAGCGGTGAGCGGGCGGGTAGACAGAGCGCGTGGTTATTGACAGACGCCCGGCATCGCCGGGTTTTGTCATTAAACTCGCGAACGATAACTGCTATCCTTTGCAGAAATAACTACAGGAGTGAGTCATGTATCCCGTTGACCTGCATATGCATACCGTCGCCAGCACCCACGCTTACAGTACGCTTCACGATTATATTGCCGAGGCAAAACGCAAAGGGATTAAGCTCTTTGCCATTACCGACCACGGGCCGGATATGGCGGATGCGCCGCACTACTGGCACTTTGTGAATATGCGCATCTGGCCGCGGTTGGTCGATGGCGTGGGTATTTTGCGCGGTATCGAAGCCAATATTAAAAACACCGAGGGTGAAATCGACTGTACCGGACCGATGTTGACGTCGCTGGATCTGATCATTGCAGGTTTCCATGAGCCGGTGTTTCCGCCGCAGGATAAAGCCACCCATACTCAGGCCATGATTACGACTATCGCCAGCGGCAATGTCCATATTATTAGCCATCCCGGTAACCCGAAATTTGACATTGATATTCCGGCCGTTGCCGCTGCCGCCGCGAAATATGGCGTTGCGCTTGAAATTAACAATTCATCGTTTGTCCATTCGCGCAAAGGCAGCGAGGCGAATTGTCGCGCCGTGGCTGCCGCCGTGCGTGATGCCGGCGGCTGGGTGGCGCTGGGATCGGATTCTCACACCGCGTTTACGCTGGGCGATTTCAGTGAGTGCCGTAAGGTGCTGGATGACGTCGGTTTCCCGGAAGATCGTATTTTGAATGTCTCGCCGCGTCGTCTGCTGGATTTCCTCGAATCCCGCGGCATGGCGCCAATTCCCGAATTTGCAGAACTTTAATACTGACTGGAACAACTGAATGAACGAATTTTCAATTCTCTGCCGTGTACTGGGCTCGCTGTTTTACCGCCAGCCGCAAGATCCTCTGCTGGTACCGCTCTATACCATGATCCGGGAGGGGAAACTGGCGGAAAGCTGGCCGCTGGAGCAGGATGAGCTGCTTGAACGGTTGCAGAAAAACTGCGATGCGCAGGCACTGGCGGCCGATTACAACGCGCTGTTTGTCGGGGAAGAGTGCCGCGTCTCGCCTTATCGCAGTGCCTGGGTGGACGGTGCTACGGAAGCGGAAGTGCGTTCATTTTTGTCCAGCCGCGGCATGCCGTTAACCGATGCGCCAGCCGATCACATCGGCACGTTGCTGCTTGCGGCATCATGGCTGGAAGATCAGGCCGCAGAAGACGAAAGCGAAGCGCAGGAGACCTTATTCGCCGATTATATCCTGCCCTGGTGCGGCACCTTCTTTGGCAAAGTTGAAGCCCATGCGACAACGCCGTTCTGGCGCACCATGGCGCCACTGACACGCGATGCAATTGCCGCGATGTGGGATGAGTTGCAGGAAGAGTCAGAAGATTAATTGTGATTTTAATCACAATTAAAATGCAACTGAGATAGTTGGTTTTCAAATAGTGTGCGTATTGTCGCATATCCGGGGCGTGCATCTGCTATGATGCGCGCCATGAACATTCTCCTTTCTATCGCAATTACGACAGGCATTCTCTCCGGCATCTGGGGCTGGGTGGCTGTCGCTTTCGGTTTATTAAGCTGGGCCGGTTTTCTCGGCTGCACCGCCTATTTCGCGTGTCCGCAGGGCGGTGTGAAAGGGCTGCTTATTTCCGCCTGTACGGTGATGAGTGGCGTGGCCTGGGCGCAGGTCATTATTCATGGCGCAGCCCTGGCTCCGCATCTGGAGATCGCTGGCTATCTGATGACCGGTGTGGTGGCGTTTTTGATGTGTCTGCAGGCCCGGAACGTGCTGCTCTCTTTTGTACCGGGGACATTCATTGGTGCCTGCGCGACGTTTGCCGGGCAGGGCGACTGGCGGCTGGTTATCCCGTCGCTGGCGGTGGGGTTAGTGTTTGGCTATGCCATGAAAAACAGCGGGCTGTGGCTGGCTTCCCGCCGCGCGCAGCCGCTGCTCAAAGAGCAAGAAAAGGCGTGACCGCAAGTCACGCCTTTCTTGTCCATAGAAAACCCCCAGCTAGGCTGGGGGTTCCGGAAAGCTTTCAGCTTTAAGCCAGTTATTAAAACCCCTTTTGATTTGTTAAAACACCTTGCGGTCTGGCAACTGCAAAAGTTCAACAAGAAATCAAAAGGGGGTCCCAATGGGGGACGAAAAGAGCTTAGCGCACACCCGATGGAACTGTAAATATCACATAGTTTTTGCGCCCAAATACCGAAGGCAGGCGTTCTACGGAGAGAAACGTTTGGCGATAGGCAGCATTTTAAGAAAGCTGTGTGAGTGGAAAAATGTACGGATTCTGGAAGCTGAATGCTGTGCAGATCATATCCATATGCTTGTGGAAATCCCGCCCAAAATGAGCGTATCCGGCTTTATGGGATATCTGAAAGGAAAAAGCAGTTTGATGCTTTATGAGCAGTTTGGAGATCTGAAATTCAAATACAGGAACAGGGAGTTCTGGTGCCGGGGATACTACGTAGATACGGTAGGGAAGAACACGGCAAAGATCCAGGAATACATAAAGCATCAGCTTGAAGAGGATAAAATGGGCGAGCAGTTATCGATCCCTTATCCGGGTAGCCCGTTTACGGGCCGTAAGTAACGAAGTTTGATGCAAATGTCAGATCGTATGCGCCTGTTAGGGCGCAGCTGGTAACAGAGCCTTACAGGCGCATCTGAAAAACCTCCGGCTATGCCGGAGGATATTTATTTTTCAGGACTCCGGCGGCACCGCCATTTCACGGTATTTAGCCAGCACAGGATTATGGCGATCGGCGCCTTGTTGCAAATCCCACAGTCCCCGATCAATCCCGTCATTGATTAGCAAAATCACCCCCGTTTCAATCGCTGACATCAGGCAGAGCATGACCGGTTCGTTGGCGGTATAGCCAACTTCTCCTTCCAGCAACCGCTGGTAGTCGATAAAGCGAAATACCCCAGCCTGTACTTCATAGGAGAGGATGGTTTTGCTGGTGTTGACCGACGAGAGAATTTCCCCGGTCGTGACATTAATCACCCGCAAATTCACCGCAATTTGATCCAACTGATATTGTGTGTCTCCGCCGATGCCGAAATAACGCGCACCAATGCCGCCGGATTTTACATTGCTCTCGTAGCCAATAATGGATCCTTCAATCATGATATTCGCGGCAGTCAGCGAGGGAAGAGGAACGCGATTGTTGATGGCAACAGTCCCGTTTTCTTGCGCGGCGCGAATGATTTTTCGTTCATTTAGCAGATTCTGCAAACCCTGGCGTTCCAGCGGGACAAACCAGCGCGAATCTTTCAGCGCCGTCACCAGCATTGCGGTCGCGCTTTGCGGGACAGCGGTAGAAAAGTTACTTGCCGGGTAGGGTTTAAATTGCCCGGTTTCATCCTGGATGTTATACACCGAGACGAAAATTTTCCCGCTTGGCATCGGCAGATGCGTCAGATCCTGGTAACTTTGCGCCCGCGGCAACAGCGTCGGCTTAGCGGCTTGTTTTGGCGGCGCAGTGAGGCAACCGCTTAATAAACACACGGCGAATAAAATAAATAGACGCGACATAGTTGTTGTCCTGTTAGACAGTGGCTTAAAAGTCCGTTGAACCGCTTTGCAATCCCGACACCTGAATCGTAGATGTCTTGCCGGTTTTTCTGTCGGTGACGTTTAATTGCAGTTGTCCGTCTTTGTTGGAAATATCCACGATAAAATCGCTGGTCACCATTCGCCCGGGTTTACCGGTATTAATATTGGTAAGTAATCCGCCCAATATTTGTGATTGTATTGCCTGGGTGAAATTATCCAGCGCGGAAGTGGTTTCCACGCCGTAATCCTTATAGCTGGGATCGGTATAAGAATTTTGTGCCTGGGCGCTATTTAATAAAAATGCACCGTTATTAGGATTACCGCCGAAATTAGGATTACGAAACTGGAATGTCATGGTTCCCGCCCAGCATGCAGGCGCGACAAGCAACAGCGCAAGCAGGGTATATATGCTTCGCATAATAGCCTCCGGAGATTTAACGTATTTTAGAATTCATCACTCGCCATATCGCCAACGCTCAGCAGCGCCTGGTTTATTTGCAGGTGATCGATCGCTTGCTGGGTTTGCGCCAACGCGATTTCAACATTTTTCTCAAAGTCGCGGTGCGTCGGGAAAAGAAACGTCTGGTATACGACACTCTGATTGACGATTATCGTTATCCAGCTTCCCCAACGGGCGCTAGGTCGTTCATTGATAGTTAAATTCCCTTTCCAGTTACTTTCCCATTTATCACTAAATGCACGATAAAAATCGTGTCCGACAGACGATACAGTGTGATCGGCTAACAGCCCGGGAACTTCGACTTCAACAGCCGATACGTTTACGCAGGCGATCAGCAAAGTGGCAGTTGCCAGACGATACCCATAGCGTTTCATCGCACTAACGCCTGAGATTATCGTTAGCCCAGGAGACGGCTTGCGTGCGGTTTTTTACAGCTATCTTCCTGAAAAGATTATAAAGATGCGTTTTAACTGTATTTTCACTAATGAACAGCGAACGGGCTATTTCAATATTTGATGCGCCGATACGCAGCTTATTAAGGATCTCTTTTTCCCGGTGGGTGAGCAATGCAGATTCAGTGCTGTAGTAACGATAATTCCCGGCATGAGTGATGAGATAACTCGCCAGTTTTTGCGAGAAATAGCACTCACCACGTTGTACGCCTTGTAAGCCATCGACCAGCTGACTTCTGTCCTCGGAAATGTAAAAGACACCCGTAATATTTGGCCAGTTTTCTACATCCTGGAATGGGTAATCAAGAGGGGTATTCATCAGCAATAACTTAATATCACCATTTCGTTGTGACAGGATATTCTGCCATTGCTGAATCAATTTTTTATCCGCATCCATCATGTCGAATAAGACGATGCTCAATGCGGGAATCTCATCGAGAGGCCGTTGAATATTATGGAGCTTTCCGGGCAAAGAGAGCGCAAATTTTAAATGCTGGAGAAGCGCCGTTGCCTGTAATGAAGGTTTGGTTATTAATAATAAGACTGAAATAGCTGAACTATGGACTTCACTAAACATGATGAAACCCCGCGTATTTGTTTTTTGTTCATCAACTTCAACCCCCCGGTTATTCACCGGGGAAACCAGATGTACTGTCGGATGCGCTATGCTGTGTTCAGGAATAAGTGATCAGCCCGTGCAAGGGAGAAATAATACAAAGTAATGAGTGCTGCGAATTCAATCTAACGCTTGCAAACCTTAAAGCAAGTGTGAATCATGTAACAGAATGTAAAATTAAATATTGAAATGTTATTTTGATGTTCGGGGAAGTAGATATGCAAAGGCAAAAGCAGGGCGGGTTACAAAAGAATATTGTGCAAGAATTTATATTAAGAACAATGACCTGACTTTTGTTGACTTCAGGTTCACCTTATTTTCACGTTTTGCTCTGGCCACGTATCCTGGGCATTGACGCTTATAACGCCGGGGTAATTATTTAAGAAAAATCATCTGATGCCGCCTCTGCTGCAAACGGGGGATAATTATACTTCATGCTTTAGAATGACAAGGTTAATGAAAATCCAACTTGCTGGTGAGATATTTTCTTTTTATCCACGGCATACTCAGTTTTGCAACCAGGTATTAACAAATAAGTTTGGCGGTGACAGCATGAAGAACAAAATAGCCTTTATGATGTTAACCCTGCTGGGAATTCCGTGCCTTGTAACAGCAGCCGGATATGACCTGGCAAACCCGGAATATAATCTGGCGATTAATGAGTTAAGCCAGGCGCCTTATAATCAATCAGCCAATATTGATCAACATGGTGCGAGTAATAATGCGCATATTGATCAACGAGGCTCGAAATTATTAGGTGTTATTTCGCAAAATGGCGGAAACAATTCAGCGCAAATTAACCAGTCCGGAAGTTATAACCTTGCTTATATCGATCAGGCCGGGAGTGCCAACGATGCGAGTATTACGCAGGGGGCTTATGGTAATAGCGCGGTTATTATTCAGAAAGGCTCGGGCAACCGGGCAAATATCACGCAGTACGGTACGCAAAAAACGGCAGTAGTGGTGCAACGACAGTCGCAAATGGCTATTCGCGTTATTCAACGTTGAAAGTCTTGCGGCTTTAATCTCAATCCAACGGGGGTTTACCATGAAACTTTTCCAAGTGGCAGCATTCGCAGCGATCGTTGTTTCAGCAGGTGCATTTGCAGGTAGTGTCCCGCAGTATGGCAATGGCGGCGGTCATGGCGGTGGCAGCAATGGTCCAAATTCTGAACTGAGCATTTATCAATATGGCAGCGCCAACGCCGCCCTTGCTCTGCAAAGCGATGCACGTGAATCTGACCTGACTATCCATCAGTATGGTTCCGCCAACGCCGCCGATGTGGGCCAGGGTTCTGATGCCAGCTCTATCGATCTGGTCCAGAACGGGGCGCAAAACAATGCCACTATCGATCAGTGGAATGGCCGCAACTCTGATATTTCTGTGAGCCAGTATGGTGTGGGTAACGGCGCGCTGGTTAACCAGACTGCATCGGGCTCGAGTGTCACTGTCCAGCAAACCGGTTACGGTAACCACGCTACCGCGAATCAGTACTGATCCCCCGGGCAGGAATAAACAGGGCTACGGCCCTGTTTTTTTTGGAGGCGCTATGCATACCTTATTATTGCTGGCGGCGTTATCCAGCCAGATCACGTTCAATACCACCCGCGAGGGCGACAATTACACCATTACTCCGCTGGTGCAGGTTACGCAGGATTGTGTTTGCCAGGTGCAGATTATTACCGAGCGCGAAGGTGCTGCGGGGGTGAGCCAAAGCCGGCAACGAAACACAATGACTCTCCCGGCGAATCAAACAACCGCAATTTCGCGCATTCATTTGAATATTTCCGCGCACGATAACGTCAAAATTCTCGTCACGGTATCTGATGGTCAGTCGCTCCATCTCTCCCGGCAGTGGCCCGCCGAATAATAATTTACTTAATCCAGGATACGGCGAACATATTCCTCATCTGAATGCTAATTTTAATTAAGGAACGCGCTAACGGTGCCGATATTTAACTTACCAATAGCCGAAGCTCAACCGCCAGGGATGAGTGATTTACGAGGTGTTTATGCGTCTGTTTCAAGCGTTCGTGTTCCCTGTTGCCTGCTTTTTTATGATGTCATCCGCCTATGCCGGAACCCAGCAGGCAGGAGGGGCGATCCATTTTCGTGGTGCCATCGTTGAAGGCGGCTGCGAAACTCGCACTCAGAACCAAAATCTGCAGCTTTCGTGTTTGCAAAACAATCAAATGCAGACCCGGCAAATCCATGTCAACGAGGTAACCGGGCAATCACTCTCTTCGCCGGTTGCGCAAGTCCAGATGCGCTATCTCGATGCGCAGCAATCCCGCGCCGAGGTTACCATCACCTATAACTGATGATTTTGAATATGTTGCCCTTGCTATTTCCGGATACACTTAACGGTGTTAACGGGTTACTGGCGGATAGGGGGCAAAAATGCAACCACGTATGCAGGTGCTTCAGGGGGATATCACCACGCTTGAAGTGGATGTGATTGTGAATGCAGCAAACTCATCATTGCTTGGCGGCGGCGGTGTGGATGGCGCGATTCATCGTGCCGCCGGACCTGCTTTGCTCGATGCGTGCCGGCAGGTACGTCAGCAGCAGGGCGAGTGTCCGCCAGGCCATGCGGTGATCACGGCGGCAGGAAATTTAAAGGCGAAAGCGGTGATCCATACCGTTGGGCCGGTCTGGCGTGGCGGAGAAGAGAATGAAGCGCGCTTACTGGAGGATGCATACCGCAATAGCCTTCAACTGGCGGAAGCCAATAGTTACACGAGCATTGCTTTTCCCGCTATCAGTACCGGCGTGTATGGTTACCCAAAAGCCGCGGCGGCCGAAATCGCCGTTAATACCGTCGCTGCGCACCTTATACGTCGGCCTCAACTCCAGAAGGTGATCTTTGTTTGTTTCGATGACGAAATGACGCAGCTTTACCAGCGCTTACTGACTCAGCACATCCAATAAGGCGCGGCTGCTCTGCGGGCAGGGCAGCCGGAAACCTTATCTGGCGTGAGCATGCCGCTTCGCGTCGTTTTGCTGCGGCTTGCCGGAAAAAAGGAAGCGTAGCAGCGGAATGCGCAGATGGATTTCATACAGCAGCACCGCAATGCCAATGACGAAGATCAGTCCGGCAAGAAAACCAAGGAGATTGGACTGGATATGCGGTGTGATCCACGCACCAAATAGCAACGTCAGCGGATGGTGTACCAGATAGATAAACAGGGATGCGTTCACGAAATAACTCACACGCGCTGACTGGAAGTTCAGCAACTTGTGGCCCAATGAAAAGACGACATTGACCATCCACAGCCCCAGCAGCATGGTGATAACCGCCTCGGTTTCGTACATCCAGCCATCACCACTGCCATAGCGCTGGTTAAGCAAATAAGCACCAAAGGCCAGCGCTGAGCCGAGCATGCACCATGGCGAAGGCGTGGTGAAAAGTGATTTCAGGCGCGAGTTAATGAATGCCAGCGCACCAAGAATGAAGAACGGAATGTAGAACAACGTCTGCATGACCGCAAAATTAAACAGCGCGTCACGTAATATATCCGGATAGATCATCAACACAATTCGACGCAACGCAGCCCATGCGATACCTAACAGCAGGAACCAAAGCGACAGTTTCGCCAGCGAAATATTGCCAGCCAGCCGGTTAGCGCTATTTTTTAGTTTTTTAAACAGCACCATGCTGATCGTTGTTAATACCACAAGGACTAATAAAAACCATAAATGGGAGATGAGTTCCCATGACAGCGTGTTGAATTTGTCATAAGTCGATAGGGTGTGCCATTCGGCTGTTTTATCTTTCACATATTGCAACATAATAAATTGCGGCAGCGTCAGCAGCGGGATCGCGGTGAGCATTGGAATGCCGACGCGCTCAACGCGCAGCTTCCACCAGCGCTTAAGCGGATAGCGCAAATACAACATGTATGAAAAATAACCGGAAATGACAAAAAACACCTG
Source organism: Kosakonia sp. (assembly GCF_032104925.1). NCBI lineage: Bacteria > Pseudomonadati > Pseudomonadota > Gammaproteobacteria > Enterobacterales > Enterobacteriaceae > Kosakonia > Kosakonia sp. The sequence goes on along the minus strand of NZ_DAMCGF010000004.1, from coordinate 106,067 downwards.
CATACGGAACGCATGTATGGCGTCATTGAACAGCGTTAGCCACCATGAAGGGTAGGCGCTGTTTACGTGCCACATATGGCTGGAGTAGATCAGCGAAATATGAAATGGGATCCCAAGCAGCATCAACCACGCGCGTATGGAATCAAGGAAATATTCTCGTTGTGCGGGGGTTTTGGTCATATCACTCCGTACATTCTCAGACTTTTCGTCTTATCCATAAGACAAATAATGATTACATTCGCAACCAACCCTACACTATGACCGATAACCTGTCTCCAGGATAAGCCTGCAAAACGATAAAGGGTTAGTTTCATTTGCTTATTCAATGAGCCTGCATGGAGAACAATGCGGGGATTCAGTTGTCGGATAGCCTGAGTTTCCATTAAAATGGATCGGATCGATTTAAGCACACAAAGGGGGAAGTGCTTAGTTATTATGAAACCTAAATTACGAATGATGAAAATGCGTTGGGTTGGTGCTGCTGTTCTGTTGTCACTTTATACGTCATCAGGCTGGGCCTTTTCTATTGATGATGTCGCAAAACAGGCACAATCACTGGCCGGTAAAGGCTACGAAGCACCCAAGACCAATTTGCCCTCTGTGTTCCGTGAGATGAAATACGCGGACTATCAGCAGATCCAGTTTAACCATGACAAAGCCTACTGGAACGCGATCAACACCCCATTTAAGCTTGAGTTTTATCACCAGGGTATGTACTTCGACACGCCAGTGACCATCAACGAAGTGACTACCACTGCCGTACGTAAAATTAAATACAGCCCGGATTACTTCAATTTCGGCAATGTCCAGCACGATAAAGACACGGTCAAAGACCTCGGTTTCGCCGGTTTCAAAGTTCTGTACCCCATCAATAATAAAGATAAAAACGATGAAATCGTCAGCATGCTGGGCGCAAGCTACTTCCGCGTGATTGGTGCGGGGCAGGTGTATGGCCTTTCCGCTCGCGGTCTCGCCATTGACACCGCACTGCCATCTGGCGAAGAGTTCCCGCGTTTTCGTGAGTACTGGATTGAGCGTCCAAAACCAACTGACAAACGCCTGACTATTTACGCGCTGCTGGACTCACCGCGTGCAACAGGCGCATACCGTTTTGTGATTATTCCAGGCCGCGACACCGTGGTAGATGTGCAGTCCAAAGTTTACCTGCGCGACAAAGTGGGCAAACTCGGTGTTGCGCCGCTGACCAGTATGTTCCTGTTTGGGCCGACGCAACCCTCTCCTGCGACCAACTATCGCCCGGAATTGCACGATTCTAACGGTTTATCGATGCTGGCAGGCAACGGCGAGTGGATTTGGCGTCCACTGAATAACCCGAAACATCTTGCTGTGAGCAGCTATGCGATGGAAAACCCGCAGGGCTTTGGTCTGCTGCAGCGTGGTCGTCAGTTCTCCCGTTTTGAAGATATCGATGACCGCTACGATCTGCGCCCGAGCGCGTGGGTAACGCCGAAAGGCGAGTGGGGCAAAGGCAAAGTCGAACTGGTTGAAATCCCGACCAACGATGAAACTAACGATAACATCGTCGCTTACTGGACCCCGGATCAACTGCCGGATCCGGGTAAAGAGATGAACTTCAAATACACCATCACCTTTAGCCGTGACGAAGACAAGCTGCATGCGCCAGACAATGCGTGGGTATTGCAGACGCGTCGCTCCACAGGGGATGTGAAACAGTCAAATCTTATCCGTCAACCTGACGGGACTATCGCGTTTGTGGTGGATTTCACCGGCCAGGATATGAAAAAGCTGCCGAAGGATACCCCAGTAACCGCGCAAGCCAGCATTGGCGATAACGGTGAGATTGTGGAAAATACCGTTCGCTATAATCCGGTTACGCAAGGTTGGCGTTTGATGTTGCGCGTGAAAGTCAAAGATCCGAAGAAAACCACGGATATGCGCGCGGCGCTGGTCAACGCCGACCAGAACCTGAGTGAAACCTGGAGCTATCAGCTACCTGCCAATGAATAAGACAACTGAGTATATCGACATGCTGCCGCTTTCCGCATCGGAAAAAGCGGCGCTGCCGACAGAGAGCATTCGCAGCGTGCATGAGGCGCTGGATAAAGAGCATACGAGCTGGACGCGTGAAGATGATACGCCGCTGGGTTCTGTGAAAGCACGTCTGGAACATAGCTGGCCGGATTCGCTCGCTGAAGGGCAATTGATCAAAGACGATGAAGGGCGTGCACAGCTTCAGGCGATGCCGAAAGCCAAACGCTCTTCGATGTTCCCCGATCCGTGGCGCACGAACCCGATTGGCCGTTTTTGGGATCGTCTGCGCGGGCGCGAAGTTGCGCCCCGTTACCTTGCGCGTTTGACCAAAGAGGAGCAAGCACACGAGCAGAAATGGCGTACCGTTGGTTCTATCCGCCGCTACATCCTGCTGGTGCTGACGCTGGCGCAAACCGTCGTCGCCACCTGGTATATGAAAACCATTCTGCCTTATCAGGGCTGGGCGCTTATCAACCCAACGGATATGGCGGGCCAGGATCTGTGGGTTTCCTTTATGCAGCTCCTGCCGTATGTGCTGCAAACCGGTATCTTGATCCTGTTCGCGGTGCTGTTCTGCTGGGTTTCCGCCGGGTTCTGGACTGCGTTGATGGGCTTCCTGCAACTGTTGATTGGCCGCGATAAATACAGCATTTCGGCCTCGACGGTGGGCGATGAACCGCTAAACCCGGAACATCGCACGGCGCTGATTATGCCTATCTGTAACGAAGACGTGGATCGCGTGTTCGCGGGCTTGCGCGCAACCTGGGAATCTGTGAAAGCCACTGGCAACGCGGCGCACTTCGACGTCTATATTCTGAGCGACAGCTACAACCCGGATATCTGCGTAGCCGAGCAGAAAGCCTGGATGGAATTGATTGCGGAAGTGCAGGGCGAAGGGCAGATTTTCTACCGTCGCCGCCGCCGTCGCGTAAAACGCAAAAGCGGTAATATCGATGACTTCTGCCGCCGCTGGGGCAGCCAGTACAGCTACATGGTGGTGCTGGATGCGGACTCTGTGATGAGCGGCGAGTGTCTGACCGGGCTGGTACGCCTGATGGAAGCGAACCCGAACGCCGGGATCATCCAGTCGTCACCGAAAGCGTCCGGGATGGATACGCTCTATGCACGTTGTCAGCAGTTTGCGACCCGCGTTTACGGGCCGTTGTTCACTGCGGGCTTGCACTTCTGGCAGTTGGGTGAATCCCACTACTGGGGGCATAACGCGATTATCCGCGTGAAACCGTTTATTGAGCACTGCGCGCTGGCGCCGCTGCCGGGTGAAGGTTCGTTTGCCGGTTCGATTCTGTCCCACGACTTTGTCGAAGCCGCGTTGATGCGCCGTGCCGGTTGGGGGGTGTGGATTGCTTACGATCTGCCAGGCTCATATGAAGAGCTGCCGCCGAACCTGCTCGATGAGCTGAAGCGCGACCGCCGCTGGTGTCACGGCAACCTGATGAACTTCCGCCTGTTCCTGGTAAAAGGTATGCACCCGGTTCACCGCGCAGTGTTCCTCACCGGTGTGATGTCCTATCTCTCCGCGCCGCTGTGGTTTATGTTCCTTGCGCTTTCCACGGCCTTGCAGGTGGTGCATGCGCTGACGGAGCCGCAATACTTCCTGCAGCCGCGCCAGTTGTTCCCGGTGTGGCCGCAGTGGCGTCCGGAGCTGGCTATTGCGCTTTTCGCTTCGACAATGGTCCTGCTGTTCCTGCCGAAGCTACTGAGTATCATCCTGGTGTGGTGCAAGGGGCCGAAAGAGTACGGTGGTTTCATTCGCGTAACGATTTCCCTGCTGCTGGAAGTGCTGTTCTCGGTGCTGCTTGCGCCGGTGCGTATGCTGTTCCACACCGTGTTTGTGGTCAGCGCGTTCCTTGGCTGGGAAGTGGTATGGAACTCGCCGCAGCGTGACGATGACTCCACGCCGTGGGGTGAAGCCTTTATGCGCCACGGTTCTCAGCTGCTGCTGGGGCTGGTATGGGCAGTAGGGATGGCATGGCTTGATCTCCGCTTCCTGTTCTGGCTGGCACCGATTGTCTTCTCGCTGATCCTGTCGCCGTTCGTGTCGGTTATCTCCAGCCGGTCTACCGTCGGACTGCGTACCAAACGCTGGAAACTGTTCCTCATCCCGGAAGAGTATTCTCCGCCGCAGGTACTGGTGAACACGGATAAATATCTGGAGCTGAACCGCTCGCGCAGCCTGGAAGATGGATTTATGCATGCGGTGTTTAACCCGTCATTCAACGCGCTGGCAACGGCGATGGCAACGGCTCGCCACCGCGCAAGCCACGTGCTGGAAATTGCCCGCGATCGCCATGTTGAGCAGGCGCTGAATGAAACACCAGAGAAGCTGAACCGCGACCGTCGCCTGGTGTTGCTGAGCGACCCGGTCACACTAGCGCGTATGCACTATCGCTTGTGGGCGGCGCCGGAGAAATATCTGTCATGGGCGAGCTACTATGAAACGCTCAAGCTTAACCCGCTGGCGTTGAAGGCAAAGTAAGCCGACATTAAGGAAAATACCGGCCTGAGAGCCGGTATTTTTTTATCTGTATCAGATAAGAAGAGGTTGTCTGTGAGAGTAATTTTAGTAGTCGTCATGGCGTATCTGCTAAGCGGTTGCGGCAGCATCGTCAGTCGGACAATTCCTGGCCAGGGACACGGTAATCAGTATTACCCCGGCGTTAAGTGGGATGTCCGCGACTCCGCGTGGCGCTACATTACCGTACTTGATTTACCTTTCTCACTGGTGTTTGACACACTTTTGTTACCGCTGGATACTCATCACGGCCCTTACGAGTAATCAGCGCTCGTCCCACTCGTCAGCGGCTGTCTGTCCCTCTTCGGTATCCAGCGGTGGTTCCAGCTGGAATTCACCCTCGTCCCATTCATGCAGCGTATTCTCTTCCTGCCACTCCTGGCTTATCTCAATCTCATCGAAATCGCCGTCAAAGACACTTTGTGCGGCTTCACCGCTGAAAAGAGGCAAGCATTCACCGGGCTCTTCTTCATCCGCAAAAAACTCAGCGCGCCACGCGATATCGCCATCCTGAAGAACATACTTTTGCACATTGAATTGCTGCACGCTGATTTCTTCTTCATCAAGATCCGGGTTGTCGGCAATAAATAATTCCCGCGCGGCATCAATTGCTTCCGACAGTGTTGAGTAATACTCCAGTTCAGTTTCGGCCATATCATCGCTCCTGAGATAACAGTAAAAAAGGTATGCACAAACCTATAGACGCTGGCTTTGCGAGCGTCAAATTTGTCATAAATAAATCAGCGATTTCATGGCATAACGAGAAAGGTGTCGCGCTGAATAACTGTACACCTGCAGAATTCGTGACGAATGTTTGTGACTGCGTTTTATGTTTAACGTGTTGCAAGATAAAGATGGTCAGTCATGCCAGTTATCCCGCTTTTCAGCTTTAATTAATTCGGGAAATTTGCACGAAACAGCATCGCTTCTTATACGCGGGGCAGCCTGGATGTAAGGCAAATATCTATTGTATCGAGTGGGCGATCACGCTTTACGCTACTGCTGGCGTTGAACGCTGCGGGTTGCCTCGGTTCTGGCACGGCGGGCAGGGCGCTGCAAACTGCACCATGAATAAATGGCATTAAACAGAACGACGCCCGCCGTCACGCAAAACACCGCACGAAAACCGTAGCTGGCCGAGACCGCCGCACCCATCAGCGGGCCGGTAACATTACCAATATCGCGGAATGACTGGTTGTAACTGAATATACGTCCGGCAATTTGACTGGTGGAGTTGTAGACCAGCAACGTTTGCACCGCAGGGAGCAAGGCGCCGTCTGCAGCGCCGAGCAGGAAGCGCAAAATGCCCAGTTGCCATGGCGTTTGCACCATTGACATTGGCAGCAGTAGCAAGACGGAGATTATCAATGCCGCGACGAGGATTTTCTCCGGGCCGATTTTGTCGCCCAATTTGCCCAGACGAGGTGCGCTAAGCAGTGCCGCGACGCCAGGCACGGAGGCAATCATGCCGCTGATAAAGGCAATGTTGCTGACATTACCGGCAAGATCGCGCACATAGAGTGTCAGAATCGGCGCAATAGAGCCCGTCGCTACCTGGATAATCATGGTGGTGATGAACAGGCTCAACACCAGTTTGGGGCTTTTTAGCGAGGCGAAAACCTCTTTGAAGTGCAACATCTCGCGTTTTGCCACCGGGGTGAAATTTTCGCGGATGCAAAGTAGCGTGAGCAGAAAACAGATAAAAAGCACAGAAGCGGTAATAAAAAAGACCATCCGCAAACCCCAGCTATCGGCCAGCAAACCACCAGCCAGCGGGCCAAGCAGCGCGCCGCTGACGCCTCCCGTTGAGAGCGTCCCCAGCGCCCAGCCGCTTTTATTGCGCGGCATTTGCGTGGCGATCAGGGCATTGGCGTTGGGGATAAAACCGCCCAGCAAACCGAGAAGCGCCCGCAGCACAAGGAGCTGCCAGACATTTTGTGCGATGCCCATTAACGCCATAACAATCGCCATGCCGAGCGCGGAACGCAGTAGCATGATTTTGCGTCCTTTACGGTCGGCAAGACCGCCCCAGAAGGGAGAAGCGATGGCAGAGAACAGGAAGGTGATGCTAAAGACTAAACCGGACCACATATTGAGCGCACCGGGATCGGTGATGCCAAGCTGCTCGACATAGAGGGGGATAAAGGGCATCACCAGGCTAAACGCCGCGCCAGTGAGAAAACAGCCAAACCAGGCAACGGTGAGATTGCGCTTCCAGTTTATTGGGGCATCAGAGTGAGACATAACCGTCCATAACAGCACACATTAATAATAGTCGATAGTAAGCATGCTAATTATGCGCCCGGGTTATGATTGCCGCAATGCGCTGACGCAGGTTTGTATGACAAAAAAAGAGCCTGCATTTGCAGGCTCTTTATCGCTTCAGTAGCGAGAGGGGACGCCTTCCGGGCGCGTTTTGAAGCGGCGATGCAACCACATATATTGCTCTGGCGCCATCATTATGCAGCGCTCAACGACTTTGTTCATCCATGCTGCGGTGGTTTCTGCGTCATCGAGTGGAGGAGAGCATTCCGGTTCGAGAATAATCAATTCATACCCTTTACCGTCCGGTTTACGGCGTGGAACAAAAGGTACGATACAGGCCTGGGACATGCGGGCCAGCATCCAGGTTCCTGACGTGGAAGCCGCATCTTTAACGGCAAAGAAAGGGGCGAAAACGCTGGCGCGCGGGCCGTAGTCATGATCGGGCGCATACCAAACGACATCACCCGCTTTCAGGGCGCGGATCATGCCTTTGAGATCTTTACGGTCGATCATGCTTTTATTGGAACGCATGCGGCCCCAAGTTTGCAGCAGGTCAATAACCGGGTTGTCGTTCGGGCGATAGACACCGATACCTGGCTCGTTCAGACCAAACATGCGGGCACCGATCTCCAGCGTCAAAAAATGGACGCCGATCAGCAAAATTCCTCGCCCCTGCGCCTGCACGCTTCTGACATGTTCAAAATCGATAACGTCCATCCAGCGTGACATCCGGCGATCGGACCAGAACCAGGCCATGCCGGTTTCCATCAAACCCATGCCAACCGACTCAAAATTTTTTGCGACCATTTTCTGCCGCTCTGTTTCGCTCATGTGCGGAAAGCAGAGTTCGAGATTGCGCTGCGCAATACGCGCGCGACGTTTCATCAGGCGCTGCGCCAGGTGACCAATGCCACAGCCGAGGCGGTAAATCACGGGATAGGGGAGTTGAACAACTAACCACAGCATGCCGACCCCGAACCAGAGAGCCCAGTAGCGCGGGTGCAGCAGCGATGCCGTAAACTTGGGTAAATGCGTCATGACTGTCCTGTTTGAAGCAACAATTCCCTGTATTCTCGCATTTTTTCGGAATTAACCAAAACCATGGCGCACAGAATGCCTGTTTTGTCAGGAATTGTTGCGTCGTAATCGTTAGAATGAGAGAAAATGTAGCGCAAAATGTGTGGATGTAAATTATCAGTATTTGCTTTATGATGCCGCCGTTTTTTCACCCCTAACTTTGCAGGACACGTACACCATGCCAGTGTTACACAACCGCATCTCCAATGATGAACTGAAGGCGCGGATGCTCGCGGAAACGGAACCGCGCGTTACCGTCTCGTTCTATAAATATTTCTCGATTATTAATCCGCAAGCCACGCGCGACGCGCTCTACCAGGCTTTTAGCCAGTTGAACGTGTTTGGCCGTATTTACCTTGCCCATGAAGGTATCAATGCGCAAATCAGCGTGCCACAAAGTAAATTCGATACCTTTCGCCAGACGCTTTATGCCTTCGATCCGGCGCTCGACGGCCTGCGTTTAAATATCGCGATTGATGATGACGGTAAATCCTTCTGGGTGCTGCGCATGAAAGTCCGCGACAGGATTGTTGCCGACGGTATCGAAGATGAGAGTTTTGACGCCAGCGATGTGGGGGATTATTTGAAAGCGGCGGAAGTGAATGCCATGCTCGACGATCCTGATGCGGTGTTCATTGATATGCGCAATCACTACGAATACGAAGTCGGACATTTCGCTGGTGCGCTGGAGATCCCGGCGGATACGTTCCGCGAGCAGCTACCGAAAGCGGTCGAAATGATGCAGGAACATAAAGATAAGAAAATCGTTATGTACTGCACCGGCGGTATTCGCTGCGAGAAAGCGAGTGCCTGGATGAAGCATAACGGCTTCACTAAAGTGTGGCATATCGAAGGCGGCATTATCGAATATGCGCGCCGCGCGCGCGAACAGGGCTTGCCGGTGCGTTTTATCGGTAAAAACTTTGTATTTGATGAGCGTATGGGCGAGCGCATTTCCGATGACGTTATTGCTCATTGCCATCAGTGCGGCACACCCTGCGATTCCCATACCAATTGTCGTAATGACGGCTGCCATTTGCTGTTTATTCAATGTCCGGCCTGCGCTGAGAAATTTAATGGTTGCTGCAGTGAGCTGTGCAAAGAAGAGAGCGAATTGCCGGAAGAAGAGCAGCGTAAACGTCGCGCCGGGCGGGAGAATGGCAACAAAATCTTTAACAAATCCCGTGGTCGTCTGAATACCAAACTGGGCATTCCGGATCCGGAATAAACCCTGGGGAGAGGGTTGCCCCTCTCCCGCAATCTTACTTCTGACGCACGCCTTCCACGGAAATAATCAGTTCAACGTCCTGTGACGCCGGACCCAGATCTGTGGTGATGTTAAAATCTTTCAGCTTAATTTTGCCGGAAGCTTCAAAGCCTGCGCGCACGCCGCCCCACGGATCATCGCCCTGGCCCATCAGTTTCGCCGCCAGCACTACCGGTTTGGTGACGCCATTCAGCGTCAGATTGCCGGTAATATCCAGCCCGTCACCCGCTTTTTTCACCTCGGTTGAAGTAAAGGTTGCCTGCGGGAATTTGGCGACATTCAGGAATTCAGCACTGCGTAAGTGTTTATCACGCTCGGCGTGGTTGGTATCGACACTGTTAGTGTTAATGGTCACGTTCACTTTGTCTGAGGCCGGGTTGGCTTCGTCGAAGCTAAACGTCCCGTCGAAATCTTTAAACGTGCCATAGAGCCAGCTATAGCCGAGGTGCTGGATACGAAAATTAACGAAGGCGTGTTGACCCTCTTTATCAATTTTGTAGTCCGCAGCGATAGCAGAACCCGTGGTGAACAGCAGCGAAGCGAGAGCGAGTCCCGGCAGGATTTTCTTCATATTATGCTCCAGAGTCAGGCGACGATTTTCCCAGCATGCGCTTGAGAGTGACGTCTTTATCGATGAAATGGTGTTTAATCGCGGCAAGGCCATGTAATACGGACAGCACAACCACTGTCCATGCCAGCCAGAGGTGAATATTTCCGGCAAGATCGGCTTGTGATCCGGCATCGGCAAGCGTTGCGGGGATCTCGAACAGGCCGAAAACGTTGATGGGTTTACCGTCGGCCGTGGAGATGAGATAGCCGCTGAAAAGAATGCCGAACAACAGCAAATAGAGCGCGATATGAACAAGCACGGCGCTGATATGCGTCAGACGTGAATAGCTGGCGAGCGGCTTTGGCGGCGGGGAAAGAAAACGCCACACTACCCGGAACACGAGGCCGAGCATGAGCAAAATGCCGATGCTCTTATGGAGCTCAGGCGCTTTATGATACCAGCCGTCGTAATAGCTCAGCGTCACCATCCACAGACCCAACGCGAACATACCATAAACCACAATGGCCACCAGCCAGTGCAGAACAATAGAAACGGCGCCGTAGCGCTCAGGTGAATTGCGTAATGGCATAATTGTTAATCTGAGTTAATAACTGGTTAAATTAAAATGGCGGGAGAGAAACAATATTGCAACTCAAAATTACGCTATTGAATCGTTATTTTTTCTATATCATCGTTTTTGAATGACTTTGCTGGATAACATTCAGCACATTAGGTGGACTGTGGTGTAAGTCCTCAATTTATTGAGGTTTTGCTGCGGAGATGATGTTTAAATATTCTGCCCTGACAATATATTTTTATAAGTATATGTCAATTTTTGTCAGTGTTTATCAAGATGCCCATACGATATAGATAATATCGATCAGTGCGATCAGTAACCACAGCGCAATATAAAGCATCAAATGTTCACGCACGTTATTTATTAAGTAATGAAACAGACGGCGCATATTCTCTCCGTAAAAATGCAATAAGCGACCCCGAACGAGGCCGCTGAAAGGTTACCCGGTAAAACGGGAAAGTGAGAAAGGTTGTAAATCAAAATGCGAACGTTTGCCGTGGGCAAATTCACAGGCAATTTCGCCCAGCACTGGCGCAAATTTGAAACCGTGTCCGCTCAGGCCTGTGACAATCAGCGTGTCCGGGGATCCCGGCAGCGTATCAATAATAAAGTCTTCATCCGGTGAGTTATCGTAGGTGCAGGATGCACCGTACAAGCACCCACCGATGCCGGGCAGAAACTGGCGCAGGAAAGCGAAACATTCGGAGCCATCTCCCGGCTCTTCGCCAAACGGCTTACGCTGCTGCGCGTCGCTGATAAGCTGCCCGCCGTTGTGACGGCCAATTTTTAATTCATTGTCTTCCGCCGGGAAGCCGTAATACTGGTCGCCATTGGGCATTTCACCGGTAAACGCCGGAAATTTGTTTTTGGTGCTGTAACGGCCATCGGCCTGGAACCACGCAAAAACTTTGCGTACCGGTTGTATCGGCAATTCAGGCAGCAGTTTTTGCACCCACGTCCCCGCGCTGACAAGAACTTTTTTGCCGTGGAATGTCCCTTCCCGGGTATCGATGCTGATACCGTCTTCATGATGATGTAGCGCGGTGACCGGGCAATTGAAGAGCTGAGCGCAGCCCGCCTCTTTGGCAAGACGGATCCAGGTCTTTACCGCCAGTTCGCTACGCAGCACACCGGAGTCGGCTTCAAACAGGCCGATGTAATCGTCGGGTACGCGGATTTCCGGCCAGCGAGCCATCAGTGACGGGGCATCGAGTTTTTCGACGGCTAGCTGCCACTGCGCTGCGCTTTGCGCGACGTTAGCCAAAAATGTGGAATCAGCCGGACCAATGTTGATAACGCCTGTACGGTCAAATACCGCTTCGCCGCTTTCCGCCGCCAGTTGCTCCCACAACTGCTGCGCGCGCAACACCAGCGGAACATATTTTTCGCCTTCGCCGTAAGCGTGGCGAATTAAACGCGTATCACCGTGGTGGCTGCCTTCCTGATGGGGCGGCAGGTGAGCGTCGGTCATCAGCACATTCAGCCCGCTTTGCGTGGCGTAATAGCCTGCCGCTGCGCCGACAGAGCCGCTGCCAATAATAATGAGATCGTATTTCATGGTGGTGTTCTCCAGGCAAATGCGTGTTCAGGAGGGTAATTAACCTGGGAACGTTATACAAGGACAGAAATAAGAAAGGCACCACAAGGGTGCCTGTTGAGTCTATATAGCGCATTATCACTAATGCCTGCGATACTCATCTTCCTGGTAGTCGCCCGATTCAATCTTGGCAATGCCCGCTTCGAGTATCGATATAAACTGGCGGGCAACATCGGTCGTTAACCACAACGTCTGGCCGACTTCGGTCTCTTCCTGAGCGGCTCTGTTTGGGGTCTGGTAGTGTAACCGGAGCATCAGTGCGTCGTAGCTATCCACGGTGCTGATGTCCCATCCGACCAGTGGATGGGTCTGGATGACTTCATTATTCTTTACCATCATAACCCCCTTTATTGGCGTGTTTAATTCGACAACGACTCTTGAGGTTCAATGCGTGTTTTATTTGAAGCTTTTTCAGTATACCAACAAGTGGGGTTGTAGATCGAATAATTAAACACTCTGCAACATGTTTTTTCGGCCGTTAGATTTTTTTGAATAAGAAAACGGGCTCTTAACCATATATTTTTATTAAAAAAGATCTGCACCAGGATTGCGCTTAAAAAAACAACAAAAAAAGCCGGGGCGACCCGGCAATAAGCACAAACTTAAAGAGAAATTAGTCGGTGATAAACCAGTCGTCGGCGCTTTCCCAGGTTTCCTGCAAAATTTCAGTTATGCGATCTTTATCTTCTTTTGCACCGCCTAAAACCGAAAGATTATTTGCTGCGGCATAGCGAACCGTAATTTTGTTTTCGCGATCGGGGTAACAATTGTTCAGACGACGAGATAACTCGCCCGCCAGTGCATCAACAGCACCAGGCGGTAAGGGTGTGGTTTTGGCGATAGTCACTTCAATGCGCATAATAGCCCCCTGTGTAATTTACTGTATGTTTATACAGTTAAGCGAAAAATATTACAACAGGGAGCGATAATTTTTTTATTTAACGCGCCAGCGCACGGTTTCACCGGCGAGGAACGGCACCAGTGAATCTTCCGGCAGCGCAATCGTCTCTGGCACCTGGCTCTCTTCACGCACCAGCTCAACAAACGTTTCGTTCACCGGTAAGCCATAGAAACGTGGCCCGTTGACGGAACAGAACGCTTCAAAGTGCTGGAGGGCGTTCATCTCTTCGAACACGGTTGCATAACTGCCAAGCGCGGTGGGGGCGTTGAAACAACCGGCGCAGCCGCAGCTGGCCTCTTTACGATGACGCGCATGCGGCGCAGAGTCCGTACCGAGAAACGCGCGCGTAAAGCCGCTGGCAACCAGTTCGCGCAGCGCCTGCTGGTGAATATTACGCTTCAGGATCGGCAGGCAATAAAGATGCGGGCGCACGCCACCGACCAGCATATGGTTACGGTTAAACATCAAGTGCTGAGGGGTAATGGTCGCGGCCAGCAACTCATTGCCATCGCGCACATAGTCTGCGGCATCTTTGGTCGTAATATGCTCAAACACCACTTTCAGCCCCGGCAGGCGCTGGCGTAACGGTTCCATGACCGTTTCGATAAACCGCGCTTCGCGATCGAAAATATCAATATCCGCGTGCGTCACTTCACCATGCACCAGCAGCGGCATGCCCAGTTTCTCCATCCGTTCCAGAACCGGCATAATCGCATCTATGCTGGTAACACCATGGCTGGAGTTGGTCGTGGCATTCGCCGGATAGAGTTTCGCTGCCGTAAATACCTGCTCGTTAAAGCCGCGTTCGACTTCATCGGCGCTCAGGCTGTCGGTCAGATAGCAGGTCATTAATGGCGTAAAATCATGCCCGGCGGGTACGGCGTCAAGAATACGCTGGCGGTAGGCGATAGCCGCATCCACAGTGGTGACAGGAGGAGCAAGGTTCGGCATGACAATGGCGCGGGCGTAAGTTTCGCTGGTCCACGGCACCACGGTTTTTAGCATTTCGCCATCACGTAAATGGACATGCCAGTCGTCAGGACGGCGGATTTTCAAAACCTGGGGTTGGGTCATTGGAGTGCTCCGGCTGGTGAGAAACAGGTGTTTTTTGCCGGGCACTAAGAATAAGCGGAAACGTTTTCGTTTGCATCCTTTTCCTGAAAAAAAGGGCGCTCGCGGCGCCCTGTTATTTAGTCGGTGAGGGGGATAATAATTTCGCCCGGTTTCACCTCAATCCCTTTGGCATATTTTTTCGCCAGCGCCTCGCCTTTGCTGTTGTCTTCTTTCAGCACATAAGCAGGGCGTTGGTTAAAGTAATTGCGCAGCGACTGATTAAGATAAGGCATCAACGTTTGTAACACGGTCTGCATTTTTTCCGGTGTCACGGTGGCGTTAACCACTTCCATCTCTTGCAGGTAAATCGCGCCTTTTCCTTTATCAAACACCGGCAACGCTTTGAGTTTCAATTTGATGATGGCTTTCTGGTTGCCAAATAGCGAGGTCATATCCAGATTCGCATCACCGGTCAGCGTGATTTTATTGGGTTCTTCGCGACCGATTTCACTGGCCAGGTTATTCAGCACAATATGGGCATCCGCAACGCCGGGCACGCCAATATCTTTGGCGAAGTCGTTACGCTTCTGTAGCGCCTGGTTAATCTCCTGTTCGCTGATAGAATATTGGGTCAGTTGATTGCACCCCACCAGCACGCCGCTCAACAGTAATGCTGCGGCAAAAATAATTCTCTTCATGAATTCCTCAACGTGATCGCCATGCTACGACGCAGGGGCGTAGCATGCGACACACACTAAATAAAGGCCAGCGGAAAAAGCTGAAAGGCATGACGGAAGCGGGCGCGCTTCCGTCATGGGCGGTTAAATAGCCATTGATGACAGCAAGTTAATTTGTGTCTGTTTCGCCATATTGTCGCGGTACGCTGCAACGCGGCTTGGCCAGTTGATACCGCTTACCAGCGTCAGATTACGCAGCAGCGGGAAGAGATGAATATCATCATCGGAGAGTTCTCCGTTCACCGCGTTGGGCTGCACAATCAATTTATCCAGCACACGTAAATCGTCGCTGATATTTTTCGCTAATCCTGTGGAATGGCTGAGGTGCTCGGCGAAATCGCCAATGGCGGCCTCTTTTTTGGCTACAAACCCGGCGCGCGCCTGTGGCGTGTAAAATTCGTCAAACGCCGATTTCGCAAAGCGGGGGATCAATAACTTATTAACGTAACCATTAACCTTGCGCAGCCACTCTTCGATTTTCGGGTTTTGCGTGCCGGTAAGCAGCGGTTTGCCATCGAGCTTATCGACATAGTGAACAATATCCATGCTTTCCGGCAGATAGCGGCTGTCGTCCTTTTGCAGGATCGGCACCATTTTCTGGCCAATCATTTTCGTCGGTGTGGCTTCGTCATCATTGAGCAGGATCTTGAGTTCGACGGGGATGTTCTTGAGGCCGAAAATCATGCGGGCTTTAATGCAGAACGGGCAGTGATCGTAAATGTAGAGTTTCACGTTTCTCCTCCATACTGGCTTATCCATCAATTACCAGTATGGAAGAGGGAAAACCGGCGTGCAAATCAGGCGCCGGGCTCGAGCATGGTCGGGCGAATACGTTTGTGGCTAAATTGCCACAGTAGCGCCATGGAGGTAATCATCCCGATAACGCCAAGCATCATCCACGGCAACTCTGGCTGGTTAAATGCTTTCCCGGCGTCAAACAGCCAGCCGCCACCGGCATAACCAAGCGCGCCACCGAAGGCCAGCCCAAGACGGCTGAACCCCATATAGCTGCCGCGTGCACGGGCATCGGCCAGCTGTGCGCTTAACGTTTCCCGCGCGGGTTCGGCAATTATGGAGCCAATATAGAAGGTGCAAATCAGCGTGAAGAGCTGCTGCAGCGTGCCGACCATCCCCACCGGCAGCAGGCTGAAGGACATCACCAGCAGACCCGCCATCAGTCGATGCTCAAGACGAAAGCGTTTTTCACTCCAGCGAGCAATGGGATAAAGCAGCGTCAGCGACAGACAGGCTTCAATGGCATACATCCACTTCACTGCCGCCGGTGAGCCGGCAATGTCGTTAACCATAATCGGCAGCATCAACATGACCTGCACCGCCAGCATGTAATAACCGGTAAGGGTCAGTACGTAAGTCACAAAGCGCTTGTCACGCAGCACGCGCGTCAGACCTTCGCGCACCGGTGCTTTCACCGTTGAGAGTTTCCAGGCAGGTAGCAGCCAGGCGTTAAATGCGGCACATAAAATAAACATCAGCGCACCGGCCGCACATACCAGACGAAAGTCATATTGCAGCAGCCAGCTGCCGAGCAGCGCGCCAATAACGGCTCCTGCGCTGTCCTGCATCATTAATAGCGAGAAAAAACGGCTGCGCTGATTAGGGCGCACCAATTTCACCACCAGCGCGGAGCGCGGCGGATCAAACAGCGTGCCGCCCAGCC
Organism: Kosakonia sp.; assembly: GCF_032104925.1. NCBI lineage: Bacteria > Pseudomonadati > Pseudomonadota > Gammaproteobacteria > Enterobacterales > Enterobacteriaceae > Kosakonia > Kosakonia sp. Next base: position 89,819 of record NZ_DAMCGF010000004.1, on the reverse strand, counting down.
CGGAAAGAATACAGGAAAGCCACAGCAGCCAGGGTTCATGCGCCACCGCCATCGCGGCAAAACCACCCGCGCGCATCAGCATGCCGGTGACAATCAACGGCTTGGCGCCGAAGCGGTCGGCAATCGCACCGCCAAAAATCCCCAACCCTTGTTGAATAAACTGACGCAAACCGAGCGCAATGCCGACCATTAACGCCGCCCAGCCAAGCTGGTCAACAAAGCGGATAGAAATCAGTGGGAAGACAACGAAAAAGCCGAGAACAACCAGCATATTATCGACAAGCAGGAAATATTTACCCAGGCTCCTTGCCTGCGATATGCGCGCCATTTCCCCTCCGGGAAATAAGAAAGATAAGACCTTCTTATTCTGCGGTTTCGCCGGGCCTTTTCCCATCTTCGTGGTGACAATATTTTTTTATCAACATCTGCCTTTGATTGAGACTTTTCATCGAAAATGGTGTTTGACGCAGAAAATGCCATGTTGCTGTTTTCCCACAGCCCCGGAGCAACTGTATAGTAAAGGGAAGGGGTTAAAAGAGTCGTAAAACGGAAGGAGTGGTAATGCATGTTTGGCTATCGCAGTAACGTGCCGAAAGTACGCTTAGTAACAGACCGCCTGGTGGTTCGCCTGGTGCATGAGCGCGACGCCTGGCGGCTGGCGGATTATTACGCCGAAAACCGCCAGTTTTTAAAACCCTGGGAACCCGTGCGCGATGAAAGCCATTGTTATCCTTCCGGTTGGCAGGCGCGCCTGAGCATGATCAATGAATTTCATAAACAGGGTTCTGCGTTCTACTTTGCGCTGCTCGATCCGGAAGAGAAAGAGATAATTGGCGTGGCGAATTTCTCAAACGTGGTGCGCGGCTCTTTTCATGCCTGTTATCTGGGGTATTCCGTCGGCCAGAAATGGCAGGGGCAGGGGCTGATGTTCGAAGCGCTCACCACCGCCATTCGCTATATGCAACGCACGCAACATATGCATCGCATTATGGCGAACTACATGCCGCACAATAAACGCAGCGGTGATTTGCTGGCGAGGCTTGGCTTTGAAAAAGAGGGCTATGCCAAATCGTATCTGTTAATTGACGGGCAATGGCGCGATCACGTGCTTACCGCATTAACCACGCAGGAATGGACCCCCGGTCGCTAAGGAGTTTTGATGAAGTATCAATTAACCGCCGTCGAGGCGAGGGTGATTGGTTGTTTACTGGAAAAACAGGTGACGACGCCGGAGCAATACCCGCTCTCCATTAATGGTGTTGTCACTGCCTGTAATCAAAAAACCAACCGTGAACCGGTGATGAACCTTGCTGAACACGAGGTGCAAACGGTGCTGGATGAACTGGTCAAGCGCCATTATCTGCGCACGGTAAGCGGTTTTGGTAACCGGGTGACAAAATATGAGCAGCGTTTTTGTAATTCGGAATTTGGCGATCTCAAACTCAGTTCTGCCGAAGTGGCGCTGATCACTACGCTGTTACTGCGCGGGCCGCAAACGCCGGGCGAGTTGCGCACCCGCGGCGAACGGATGCATCAGTTCAGCGATATGGCTGAAGTGGAAAATGCGTTAGAACATCTGGCGACGCGTGAAGACGGGCCGTATGTGGTGCGTCTGCCGAGAGAGCCGGGCAAACGCGAAAGCCGCTTTATGCATCTTTTCAGCGGCGATGTGCAGACGCTGGTGAATGTTGTGGAAGCCGTCAGCCCGCCGGATGCGTCTCTGGCAGCGCGTGTCGATGCGCTGGAAGCGGAAGTGGCTGAACTGAAGCAGCGTCTCGATTCGCTGCTCGCACATCTGGGAGATTAACAGTGACAACTTTACGTATCGGTGTGGTAGGGCTTGGCGGCATTGCGCAAAAGGCCTGGTTGCCGGTGTTAGGCGCAGCAACTGACTGGACGCTGGCGGCGGCCTGGTCGCCAACGCGGGAAAAGGCGCTGCGCGTGTGCGAAACCTGGCGCATTCCGTATGCCGACTCGGTGGCTTCCGTGGCGGCACAATGCGATGCGGTTTTTGTCCATACTTCCACGGCTTCACACTATGCGGTCGTCAGTGAGTTGCTCAATCTCGGTGTACACGTTTGTGTGGATAAACCGCTGGCGGAAAACTTACAGGATGCGGAGCGGCTTATTGAGCTGGCCGCACGTAAAAAACTGACGCTGATGGTCGGGTTTAACCGCCGTTACTCCCCGCTTTACCGCGAGCTAAAACAGCAGATGCCGCAGGCCGCTTCGTTGCGTATGGATAAACACCGTACCGATAGCGTCGGGCCGCATGATTTACGCTTCACCCTGCTGGATGACTACCTGCACGTTGTGGATACCGCGCTATGGCTGGCGGGCGGTGCCGCGCAATTAAAAAGCGGGACGCTGCTGACCAATGACGACGGCGCTATGATTTATGCCGAGCACCATTTCAGTGTTGAACACCTGCAAATTACCACCAGCATGCATCGCCGGGCGGGCAGCCAGCGGGAATGGGTTCAGGCGGTGACGGACGGCGGCTTATTCGACATAACCGACATGCGCGAGTGGCGCGAAGAACGCGGGCAGGGCGTCGTCGCCCGTCCGGTGGCGGGCTGGCAGAGTGTGCTGGAGCAGCGCGGTTTCGCCGGATGCGCCCGCCATTTCATTGAATGCGTGCAAAATCAGACAGTTCCGGAAACCGCAGGTGAGCAAGCGATCCTCGCCCAGCGCGTGGTAGACAAGCTCTGGCGCGAGGCGATGAGTGAATAATGCCCGGTAACATCTGGCGATAGTAATTCGCCTTTTTCCCTGTAGACTAAGCGCTTCGCTGTACATCAACGCCTGCATTGCAGGCGTTGTGTCTTATGGAAACCAGAATGAACCTATTAAAATCGCTGGCGGCTGTCAGCTCCATGACGATGTTTTCCCGCGTGCTGGGTTTTGCGCGCGACGCCATTGTGGCAAGGGTGTTTGGTGCGGGAATGGCGACCGACGCCTTTTTCGTGGCGTTCAAACTGCCAAATTTATTGCGCCGCATTTTTGCAGAGGGGGCGTTTTCTCAGGCCTTTGTGCCGATCCTCGCCGAGTACAAAAGCAAACAGGGTGAAGATGCGACGCGGGTGTTTGTCTCCTATGTCTGCGGGTTGCTGACGCTGGCGCTGGCCATCGTCACCGTGGCCGGGATGCTGGCGGCACCGTGGGTGATCCTCGTCACCGCACCGGGTTTTGCCGATACGGCGGATAAATTCAACTTAACCTCGCAACTGCTGCGCATTACCTTCCCTTACATTCTGCTGATCTCGCTGGCGTCGCTGGCCGGGGCGATCCTCAATACCTGGAATCGCTTTTCGGTGCCGGCGTTTGCGCCGACATTCTTAAACATCAGCATGATTGGCTTTGCGCTGTTTGCTGCTCCCTATTTCCATCCGCCGGTACTGGCGCTGGCCTGGGCTGTTACGGTCGGCGGTGTGCTGCAACTGGTGTATCAGCTGCCGCACCTGAAGAAGATCGGCATGCTGGTGCTGCCGCGCATCAGCTTCCACGATGCCGGGGCGATGCGGGTTATCAAACAGATGGGGCCGGCCATTCTGGGGGTTTCGGTCAGCCAGATCTCACTTATCATCAACACCATTTTCGCCTCGTTTCTGGTTTCCGGTTCCGTGTCGTGGATGTATTACGCTGACCGCCTGATGGAGTTTCCCTCCGGCGTGCTTGGCGTGGCGCTTGGCACTATCCTGTTACCGTCGTTGTCGAAAAGTTTCGCCAGCGGGAACCACGACGAATATTGCCGCCTGATGGATTGGGGGCTGCGGCTCTGCTTTCTGCTGGCGTTGCCCAGCGCCGTAGCGCTCGGCATCCTGGCGAAACCGTTGACCGTTTCGCTGTTCCAATACGGTAAATTCACCGCGTTTGATGCATCAATGACCCAGCGCGCGCTCATCGCCTACTCGGTAGGGCTGATGGGGCTTATCGTGGTTAAAGTGCTGGCGCCGGGTTTCTACTCGCGACAGAACATTAAAACGCCGGTGAAGATTGCCATCGTCACACTGGTGATGACGCAATTAATGAACCTTGCGTTTATCGGGCCGCTGAAACACGCCGGGTTGTCTTTGTCGATTGGTCTGGCGGCCTGTCTGAACGCCGGGCTGCTTTACTGGCAGCTGCGTAAGCAGCAGATCTTTACGCCGCAGCCGGGCTGGGCAAGTTTCCTGCTGCGTCTGGTGGTTGCGGTGCTGGTGATGGCAGCGGCATTAATGGGCATGCTGTATGTCATGCCGGAGTGGTCAACTGGCACTATGCCTTATCGCCTGCTGCGGTTGATGGCTGTCGTGCTGGTCGGGGTGATTGCCTATTTCGCCACGCTTGCGCTGCTGGGCTTTAAAGTGAAAGAGTTCGCGCGGCGGACTACGGTGTAAGTCTGTTCAGCGAAGTGGAAGCGGGAAAACAGAAAAGCAAATTGCCAGGGAATTATCCCTGGCAAAGAAGACGGGTCTTATTAAATCGAGATTTTCTTTCCGCCACGGCTGGCGGAAGCGGTATAGCCATTCGCGCCGTACAGGCTCGGTTCCTGATGCGGCTTTAGCAGTTCCAGCGCTTGCTGGTTACGCGCAATTTGTCCTTCCAGCAGCCATCCATTGTGCTGGTTAAGGTCGCGCAAATGCTGCGTTTTCTGCGTAATGGTTTGCCAGCGATCTGCGATGTCGTCGTTCGCGCTATGCTGCGCTTTTTGTGTCGAACGACGTTGTTGCTCCAGGTAATCCAGTGTCGCGAGCAATGAGCTTTTTTCTTCCGTGATACGCTGCAGTGCGCTGCTTTGAATGTTACCTACGGAAAGCTGTTTTTGCTCAGCATCCATCACGTCTTTAAGAGCGCTCAGGATAACTGTCATTTGATCAAGAATGTCTGACAGTCGATTCATACTGTTATTTACTCTGCAAGTAACTCTTCGCTTCATCAATCAGGGCATCGGCGATTTTGCCGGTGTCCATCTTCAGTTCACCATTACGGATCGCGGTTTTCAGCTGTTCCACGCGCTCCATATTGATGTCATTCGCGCCAGCCTGCATCAGCTTGGTCTGCGCGCCGCTGAGGGTCACGCTGGTGCTGTTTGCCGTAGCCGCTTTTTCCAGACGCGTTTTCTGCGTTTGGGTCTCGTTAGTTTCGCGCTGTTGAACGGAACTAACCGGTTTTAAAGACGATGTGCGATCAATGCTCATAGTGTTGTCCTCATCGAGGTATCCCGGCGTTTCGGGCCTGATATCTTTAGTCGTTGCTTAATTATCGGCAGGCGACATGAATTCTTTAAAAAGATTATAGGTTAATCAGAATATTCCCATCAGCGTTCACTGTACCGCTGACAATCTGCCCTGAAGCCATGCGCACACGGGCGTTTTGCGCCACCGCCGCATTGTTCAGTGCCTGACCTTCGCCGTTCACACTAAAGCCATCGCCCGACGCCACGACCTGTACACGCTGACCCGCTTTAACCCGCCACGCCTGGCGCAACATTGACAGTTGAATCGCCTGGCCTGGAGTAAGATCGCGCAAACTGACCGCATCCTGCGCCTGGGTAATATCCAGCATCGTTCTCGGCGGCAACTGATCGAGGCGGCCGCGTTTTAGCGTCACGCTGCCGGGCTGCAACAGGCTGCCACGGGCAACGGACTGCGCTGCCACCACATAGTTACCGGTCGCCTGAACCTCCACCTGCAAATAGCGCTTAACACCTGCGCAATTCGCCAGCACGTTCAGGTTCCCCCACAGTTTAGCGTTCCCGAGCACGCTCAGCGCTGGCTGCTCGCAACTGGGCAACAGATTTTGCGGGGTGCGTATATTTACCACTACCTCGTCGCTAAAGCCAGCAAGACGTTGAGCAAAAAATGACGTCAGCTGTGATTGCAAGTCAGCGGCCTGAGCAAAGGCGCTTAAAAACAGTAAGGTCGCGGCTAAACCGCCTTTCAACGTGTTCATCGCAGACTCCTGCCTGTTGAGTGGTTGAGGGGATTTTAACCGCATGGTCAACCTATCAACGCAATAAATAGCGACGCATTTTGCCCTTATTCCAGCGATAAGTTTGTCAGCGGAGATTTAAGCTGTTGGCTAAATAATTGTCATCAGTGGGGGAGCCATGCTCGATAAACTTGATGCCGCACTTCGTTTCCAGCAAGAAGCGCTGAACCTGAGCGCCCAGCGTCAGGAAATTCTGGCGGCAAACATCGCCAACGCCGATACCCCGGGGTTTCAGGCGCGCGATATTGATTTCGCCAGCGAATTGAAAAAAGTCATGGAGCGTGGGCGTGCTGAAGGCAGCGGCGTTGCGTTGACCATGACCTCTTCGCGCCATATCCCGGCGCAGGCGATGAGCGGACCGTCTACCGATTTGCTGTACCGCATTCCGGATCAGCCCTCGCTGGATGGCAACACCGTGGATATGGATCGTGAACGTACGCAGTTCGCTGACAACAGCGTTAAATACCAGACCGGCTTGACCGTGCTGGGTGGGCAGATCAAAAGCATGATGAGTGTTCTGCAACAGGGGAACTAATTAAATGGCATTACTGAATATCTTTGATGTCGCAGGCTCCGCGCTGACCGCGCAGTCCAAACGTTTGAACGTGGCCGCCAGTAACATGGCGAACGCCGACAGCGTGACCGGGCCCGATGGTCAGCCGTATCGCGCTAAGCAGGTTGTGTTCCAGGTGGATGCTGCGCCCGGGCAAGCGACCGGCGGTGTAAAAGTTGCTGATGTGATTGAAAGCCAGGCACCGGACAAACTGGTTTACGAACCAGGTAACCCGCTGGCTGATGCGAATGGCTACGTCAAAATGCCCAATGTTGATGTGGTCGGCGAAATGGTGAACACCATGTCTGCGTCCCGCAGCTACCAGGCGAACGTTGAAGTACTTAATACCGTTAAGAGCATGATGCTCAAAACCCTCACGCTCGGACAGTAAAGGAGACGCGCATGTCTATCGCCGTAAGAGTGGATGACCCGACAAATAACGGTGTCTCCTCGACCAGTAACAACACCAGCGCAACCGGAACAAACAGTGCATCCGACCTGCAAGGCAGCTTTTTAACGCTGCTGGTCGCGCAACTGAAAAACCAGGACCCGACTAACCCGCTGCAGAACAACGAACTGACCACTCAGTTGGCGCAAATCAGCACCGTGAGCGGGATTGAAAAACTGAACACCACCCTCGGTTCGATTTCCGGACAGATCGACAACAGCCAGTCGCTGCAGGCGACAAACCTGATTGGCCATGGCGTGATGATCCCGGGACAGACCGTTCTGGTGGGCAAAGAAACCTCAACGCCGTTTGGCGTGGAACTGACGCAAGCCGCCGATAAAGTGACCGCTACCGTGACCAGCAAAGACGGTACCGTGGTGCGCACTATCGATATTGGCTCGCTGACTGCCGGTGTCCACACCTTCAGTTGGGACGGCAAGATGACGGATGGAACAGCGGCACCCGATGGCTCTTATAAAGTCTCTATCGCCGCCAGCTCTGGCGCAACACAGCTGGTTGCCCAGCCGCTGCAGTTTGCACTGGTGCAAGGTGTTACCCGCGGCAGCAACGGTAGCACACTGGATTTAGGTACTTACGGTACCACCACACTCGACGAAGTACGGCAGATTATCTAAGCCAAAACACTTATCAGGAGTAAGTCATGGCCTTTTCACAAGCGGTCAGCGGCCTAGATGCTGCGGCCACCAACCTCGATGTCATTGGTAACAACATTGCCAACTCCGCCACCTATGGCTTTAAATCCGGCTCTGCGTCCTTCGCCGATATGTTTGCCGGTTCTAAAGTGGGTCTGGGCGTAAAAGTTGCCGGTATCACTCAGGACTTTACCGACGGTACAACGACCAACACCGGTCGTGGTCTGGATGTTGCGATTAGCCAGAACGGTTTCTTCCGCATGGTAGATACCAACGGTTCTGTTTATTACAGCCGTAACGGCCAGTTCAAGCTGGACGAGAACCGCAACCTGGTCAACATGCAGGGTATGCAACTGACGGGTTATCCGGTTGCGGGTACACCGCCGGTAGTACAGACCGGTGCCAACCCGACGACCATTAACATCCCAACGACCGTGATGTCGGCGCGTGCCACCACCACGGCGACGATGCCGATGAACCTGAACTCGACGGCGACCATTCCGACGACGACACCGTTCGATCCGACTAACTCGGATACCTACAACAAAAAAACCACGGTAACGTCTTACGACAGCCTGGGTAACGAACATGCGGTTGACTGCTATTTCGTTAAAACCGCCGCTAATACCTGGGATGTCTACACCAAAGACTCCAGCATTTCCGGCTCTTCTTATGAAAAAGCCGCGCAGATGTCGTTCAGCTCCAACGGTACGCTCACTTCCGTGACTAACTACACCGAAGTGCTGCCGGCCACTACGCCGCGTACCTGGAACCTGAACGCCGCGCCGAACGCGCAGCCGCAGATCAATATCGCGCTGGCCAGCCTCAATGGTTCTGCTGCCAGTACTTACTCGCTGAGCTTCCTGAATTCTATGCAGCAGAACACCGGCAGCAGCGGCGCAGCCTCTGTTGATCAGGATGGTTACCCGCCAGGATCACTGGTGAGCTACGCCATCAACGATGACGGCACTGTGGTGGGCAGCTACTCCAACGAGAAAACTCAGGTACTGGGTCAGATCGTGCTGGCGAACTTTGCTAACAACGAAGGCCTGAAATCCGAAGGGGACAACGTCTGGTCTGCGACCACCGCTTCCGGCGTTGCTATCGTGGGTACAGCGGGTTCCGGCAACTTCGGTAAGCTGACCAACGGCGCACTGGAAGCATCAAACGTGAATCTGAGTAAAGAACTGGTGAACATGATTGTCGCGCAGCGTAACTATCAGTCGAACGCGCAGACCATCAAAACCCAGGATCAGATCCTTAACACGCTGGTTAACCTGCGTTAATCGTCTGACGGGATGGCTTAATGGATCACGCAATATACACCGCGATGGGCGCCGCCAGCCAGACGCTGAATCAGCAGGCTGTCACCGCCAGCAACCTCGCGAATGCGTCCACGCCAGGCTTTCGCGCGCAGCTCAATGCGCTGCGCGCGGTACCGGTAGAAGGGCTTTCACTGCCTACCCGTACGCTGGTAGTGGCTTCTACGCCTGGCGCCGATATGACGCCAGGGCAACTTGACTACACCTCGCGTCCGCTGGACGTGGCGTTGCAGCAGGACGGTTGGCTGGCAGTACAGACGGCGGACGGCTCTGAAGGGTATACCCGTAACGGTAATATCCAGGTGAGTTCAACCGGCCAGTTGACCATTCAGGGGCATCCGGTGATTGGCGACGGCGGCCCGATTTCGGTACCGGAAGGTTCGCAAATTAGTATCGCGGCTGACGGGACGATTTCATCGCTGAACCCTGGCGATCCGGCGAATACTATCGCGCCGGTCGGCAAGCTGAAGCTGGTGAAAGCGAACGCGCAGGAAGTGGTGCGCGGTGATGACGGGCTGTTCCGTCTGAGCCAGAACGCACAAGCGACCCGTGGTACGACATTGCAGGACGACCCGTCTATTCGCGTGATGTCAGGTGTGCTGGAGGGCAGTAACGTCAAGCCGGTTGCCGCAATGACCGACATGATCGCCAGCGCCCGTCGTTTCGAGATGCAGATGAAAATTATCAGCAGCGTCGACGATAACGCCCAGCGCGCCAACCAATTGCTGTCAATGGGCTAATTAAACAGGACTACTTATGATCAGTTCATTATGGATCGCAAAAACCGGCCTCGACGCCCAACAAACCAATATGGATGTCATCGCCAACAACCTGGCGAACGTCAGTACCAATGGTTTTAAGCGCCAGCGCGCGGTATTTGAAGATCTGCTGTACCAGACGATTCGTCAGCCTGGCGCACAGTCTTCAGCGCAGACAACGCTACCTTCGGGTTTGCAGATCGGTACCGGTGTTCGTCCGGTGGCCACCGAGCGTCTGCACAGCCAGGGCAACCTGTCTCAGACCAACAACAGTAAAGATGTGGCGATCAAGGGGCAGGGCTTCTTTGAAGTGCTGCTGCCGGACGGTACCTCGGCGTATACCCGCGATGGTTCCTTCCAGGTCGACCAGAACGGTCAACTGGTAACGGCGGGTGGTTTCCAGGTGCAGCCTGCGATCACCATTCCGGCGAACACCCTGAGCATCACCATTGGCCGCGACGGCGTGGTTAGTGTGACGCAGCAGGGTAACGCCGCGCCGGTTCAGGTTGGCCAGTTAAACCTGACCACCTTTATGAACGACACCGGTCTGGAAAGTCTTGGTGAAAACCTGTACGCAGAAACGCAGTCGTCTGGCGCGCCAAACTCCACGACGCCGGGGCTGAACGGTGCGGGGATGCTGTATCAGGGGTTTGTGGAAACCTCGAACGTAAACGTGGCGGAAGAGCTGGTGAATATGATCCAGGTTCAGCGCGCTTACGAAATAAACAGTAAGGCAGTATCGACCACCGATCAGATGCTGCAAAAACTGACGCAACTCTAAGGCGTTATCCGGTGCGGTAACTGCCGCACCGGAACCCTGATTTTGAAGATGAATGCAATGCAAAAATACGCCGTGCGCAGCTATCCGATTATGGCTTTAGTGGCATTAACCCTGACGGGATGTGCCTGGGTTCCATCAACGCCGTTGGTTCAGGGGGCGACCACCGCTCAACCGGTTCCGGGACCGGTGCCGATGGTAAATGGATCGATTTATCAGACTGCGCAGCCGATAAACTACGGCTATCAGCCACTGTTTGAAGACCGCCGTCCGCGTAACGTGGGCGATACATTGACGATCGTACTGCAAGAGAACGTCAGTGCCAGTAAGAGCTCGTCGGCAAATGCCAGCCGTGACAGCAAGGCCAGTTTCGGCATGGATACCACGCCGCGCTACCTGGAAGGTCTGTTTGGTAATGCCCGCGCCGATCTCTCTGCTTCCGGCGGTAATACCTTTAACGGCAAAGGTGGCGCCAATGCCAGCAATACCTTTAGCGGCACGCTGACCGTGACGGTCGATCAGGTGCTGATCAATGGCAATTTACATGTGGTGGGTGAAAAACAGATAGCCATCAACCAGGGCACTGAATTCATTCGCTTCTCGGGTGTCGTGAACCCACGCACCATCAGCGGCAGCAACACGGTTCCTTCCACACAGGTGGCGGACGCGCGCATCGAGTATGTCGGCAACGGCTATATCAACGAAGCGCAGAATATGGGCTGGCTGCAACGTTTCTTCCTCAACTTATCGCCGATGTAACCGGGGTGAATTATGTTTAAGTATTTGACTGGTATCGTGTTAGCGCTGGTGGCGACCTTCGCCCAGGCTGACCGTATCCGGGATCTCACCAGTGTACAGGGCGTACGTGAAAACTCCTTAATTGGTTATGGCCTGGTCGTGGGGCTCGATGGTACAGGTGACCAGACGACCCAGACGCCATTTACCACCCAAACCTTAAACAACATGTTGTCGCAGATGGGGATCACGGTTCCTGCCGGCACCAACATGCAGCTGAAAAACGTGGCGGCGGTGATGGTCACCGCCCAGTTCCCGGCGTTTGCACGCCAGGGACAGACCATTGATGTCGTGGTCTCCTCAATGGGTAACGCAAAAAGCCTGCGCGGCGGTACGCTGCTGATGACGCCGCTGAAGGGCGTTGACAGCCAGGTTTATGCGCTGGCGCAGGGTAACATTCTGGTCGGCGGTGCAGGTGCTTCCGCAGGTGGCAGCAGTGTGCAGGTCAACCAGCTTAACGGCGGGCGTATTACTAACGGTGCGGTCATCGAACGTGAACTGCCGACCCAGTTTGGCGCAGGTAACACCATTAACCTGCAGCTGAACCAGGAAGATTTCAGCATGGCGCAGCAAATTGCCGACACCATCAACCGTAACCGTGGTTACGGCAGCGCGACCGCGCTGGATGCGCGTACCGTGCAGATCCGCGTTTCTAACGGCGGCAGCTCGCAAGTCCGTTTGCTGGCCGACATCCAGAATATGGAAGTCGGCGTTACGCAGCAGGACGCGAAAGTCATTATTAACTCCCGTACCGGCTCGGTGGTGATGAACCGCGAAGTGGCGCTGGATAACTGTGCTGTCGCGCAGGGCAACCTCTCGGTAACGGTCAATCAGCAGGCCAACGTGAGCCAGCCGAATACGCCATTTGGCGGCGGTCAGACGGTGGTGACACCGCAAACACAAATTGATATGCGCCAGAGTGGCGGTTCGCTGCAAAGCGTCCGTTCCAGCGCCAACCTGAACAGCGTGGTCCGTGCGCTTAACGCGCTCGGTGCTTCCCCGATGGAGCTGATGTCCATCCTTCAGGCGATGCAAAGCGCAGGCTGCCTGCGTGCGAAACTGGAGATCATCTAATGTTGACTGACAGCCGGTTGTTGACGAGCGCGGCATGGGACGCGCAATCACTGAATGAACTGAAGGCGCAAACCCGTCAGGATCCTGGCGCGAACCTGCGCCCGGTTGCCCGCCAGATGGAAGGGATGTTCGTGCAGATGATGCTGAAAAGCATGCGCGAAGCGTTACCGAAAGACGGGATTTTCAGCAGTGATTCAACACGGCTGTACACCAGCATGTATGACCAGCAAATTGCACAGCAGATGACCGCAGGCAAAGGGCTTGGCCTGGCCGATATGATGGTTAAACAGATGGCTGGCGATCAGGCACCGGTTGAGCCTGCCGATCAGATGCAGCAGGTGCCGATGAAGTTCCCGCTGGAAACCGTGACGTCCTATCAAAACCAGGCACTGACACAATTGGTGCGCAAAGCGATGCCAAAAGTGCCGGAAGATGGCGACGAGCCGTTAACCGGTGACAGCAAAGACTTCCTTGCCCAGCTTTCACTGCCGGCGCGTCTTGCCAGTGAGCAGAGCGGTGTTCCGCACCACCTGATCCTCGCGCAGGCCGCGCTGGAATCCGGCTGGGGCCAGCGCCAGATCCCGCGTGAAAACGGTGAGCCGAGCTTTAACATTTTTGGTGTTAAAGCCACGCCAGGCTGGAAAGGGCCGACCACAGAAATCACGACGACAGAATATGAAAACGGAGAAGCGGTGAAGGTGAAAGCCAAGTTCCGCGTCTACAGCTCGTACCTTGAAGCGCTCTCCGATTATGTGGGCATGCTGACGCGTAATAAACGCTACTCGGCGGTGACCACGGCGGCGACGGCGGAGCAGGGCGCGCAGGCGTTGCAGAACGCCGGTTATGCGACCGATCCAAACTACGCCCGTAAGCTGACCAGCATGATCCAACAGCTTAAATCGATGGGTGAAAAGGTCAGTAAAGCCTACAGCACGGATATCCAAAATCTGTTCTGAAATATCTCAAGTTTTGCCCTGGGTTGCCGATAATCGTCAACAGGACTCATGTCTGAAAGTGTATAAGGAACCTCCATGTCCAGTTTGATTAACAGCGCCATGAGTGGGCTCAACGCAGCCCAGGCCGCGCTTAATACCGCCAGTAATAACATTGCCAGTTATAACGTAGCGGGTTATACCCGTCAGACGACGGTGCTCACCTCAGGCAACAGTACCCTGACCGGTGGCGGCTGGGTGGGTAACGGTGTACTCGTTACCGGTGTTCAGCGTGAGTATGACGCCTTTATTACTAATCAGCTGCGTGCAGCGGAAAACCAGAACAGCGGTTTGACCACGCGTTACCAGCAGATGTCAAAAATTGACGATGTACTGTCGGATACCACTAACTCGCTGTCGACCAGCCTGCAGAGCTTCTTTTCCAGCCTGCAAACACTGGTAAGTAACGCTTCTGACCCGTCATCCCGTCAGGCGATGCTCGGTAAAGCGGACGGTCTGGTTAACCAGTTCAAAGTGGCCGACCAGTACCTGCGTGACCAGGATAAACAGGTAAACCTGTCTATCTCTTCAAGCGTTGATCAGATCAACAACTACTCCACGCAAATTGCCAAACTTAACGATCAGATTTCTCGTCTGACCGCGGTTGGCGGCGGTGCGTCGCCGAACGACCTGCTCGATCAGCGCGACCAACTGGTTAGTGAACTGAACAAAATTGTCGGTGTTGAAGTCAGCGTCCAGGATGGCAACACCTACAACATCAGCATGGGTGATGGCTACTCTCTGGTGCAGGGCAGCGATGCGCGCCAGTTGGCGGCCGTTCAGTCCAGCGCCGATCCGGCACGTACTGCCGTGGCGTATGTTGACAAAACCGCAGGCAACATTGAGATCCCGGAAAAACTGATCACCACCGGTTCGCTGGGCGGTTTGCTGTCGTTCCGTTCGCAGGATCTTGACCAGGCGCGTAATACGCTTGGACAACTGGCGCTGTCGTTTGCTGATTCATTCAACAAGCAACACACGCAGGGTTACGATGCGAGTGGTAATCAGGGTGGCCAGTTCTTTACCATTGGCGCGCCATCAACCACCAGTAATTCCAAAAACACCGGTGATGCGGTACTGACCGCAGCGGTCAGCGACAGCTCGGCGGTACAGGCGACGGATTATAAAGTGGCCTACGACGGGACTAACTGGAAAGTTACCCGACTGTCCAACAATACCACGACCACCGTGACGCCAGATCCCTCCGATGGCACGCTGAATTTCGATGGTCTGAAAGTTAGCATCAGCGCCACCACTGGCCCTAAAGCCAACGACAGTTTTACCGTTCGCCCGGTGAGCAATGCGATTGTGAATATGAGCGTGGCGATTACCGATGAGTCGAAAATCGCCATGGCTTCCGTCGCGGGTTCTGGTGCGAGCGATAACCGCAACGGCCAGGCGATGCTGAATCTGCAAAGCGCGAAAGTCGTCGGCGGCAACAAAACGTTTAACGACGCGTATGCCACGCTGGTCAGCGATGTGGGTAACAAAACCTCGACGCTGAAAACCAGCTCCACCACGCAGACGAACGTGGTGACGCAGTTGACCAAGCAGCAGCAGTCGATCTCCGGGGTTAACCTCGACGAAGAGTACGGTAACCTGCAGCGTTATCAACAATATTACCTGGCGAACGCTCAGGTTTTACAAACTGCAAGCACGCTGTTTGATGCGCTGCTCGGCATTCGCTAAGTAAGGAGTGAAAAATGCGTATCAGTACTCAAATGATGTACGAACAAAGCATGCGCGGCGTGACCAACTCGCAGAGTGCGTGGTTGGGTTACGGCGAGCAAATGGCGACCGGGCAGAAAGTTAACCGCCCGTCGGACGATCCGATTGCCGCTTCGCAGGCGGTGGTGATTTCGCAGGCGCAGGCGCAAAACACCCAGTACGAGACGGCGCGTACTTTCGCCAAGCAGAAAGTGTCGCTGGAAGAGAGCGTATTGCAGCAGGTGACGACGGCGATCACTGGCGCACAGGGCACCATTGTGAAAGCGGGCAACGGTTCGCTGAGTGATGATGACCGTGCTTCGCTGGCAACTGAACTGCAGGGCTACCGCGATCAGCTGCTGAACCTGGCGAACAGTACCGACGGTAACGGTCGCTATATCTTTGGCGGCTATAAAACGGAAAGCGCGCCGTATGATGCCACGGGCACATATAGCGGTGGTAACCAGGCAATTTCCCAGCAGGTTGACGCCTCGCGTACCATGGTTATTGCGCATACGGGCAATGAAGTCTTCAACCATATCAGCAGCAACGCCACGCCAGAACCGGTTGATCCGGCCACCGGCCTGCCGGGCACTTCGGAAACCGATCTGTTCAAAATGCTCGATACGGCGATTACCGCACTGAAAACCCCGGTAGCGGGCAATGAAACCGCCAAGGCGGCAGCGCAGGCGGTGGTGGATAAAACCAGCCGTGGTCTGGGGAACTCCCTGAACAACGTGTCGACTGTCCGTGCTGAACTGGGTACGCAGTTGAACGAACTGGACACCCTCGATGCGCTGGGCGATGACCGTACTGTGGCGCTGAAACAGCAGAAGAGTGATTTGATTGACGTGGACTGGAACTCGGTGATTTCGTCTTACACCATGCAACAAGCCGCGCTGCAGGCGTCTTACAAAGCGTTCACCGATATGCAGGGTCTGTCGTTGTTCCAGATGAATAAGTAATGTTTTCATTTTGAGCATGTCTGGAAACTGGGCATGTTCGCTATGCCCGCTCCATCACCCCGGAGCGGGCTTTTTTTTATCCTACGCTTTCTGCGCCGCTTGCTGGATTTGACGGGCGTCGAACAGACGGATCAGCAGAGCAACCAGACCGGAAACCGTTGCCAGCACTACCACACCCTGCCAGGACGCAACGGAGTAAAGTTTGCTGCCCAGCGCAGAGCCCAGCGCCATACCAATGAACACACCAGTAAACAGCAGCGCATTCAGACGACCACGCGCTTGCGGTTCAAGACCGTACACCAGGTTCTGGTGAGCAACCAGACTGGATTGCAGACCCAGGTCGAACCCCACCGCCGAGAGGGCAATCAGTGCCAGCTGGCCATGCGGCGGCAGTACCGGCAGCAGGAACATCAGGGCGAAGGATACCGTCACCAGACCCGCACCTAACTGTGTGACTTTTTCTGCGCCAACTTTATCCGCCAGACCACCCGCCAGCGGTGCCGCTAACGCACCCGCCGCACCGGCGATGCCGAACGTACCCGCGACCGCGCTGCCTAATTGATATTTTTCCAGCAGCATCAACGCAAGGGTTGACCAGAAAGCGCTAAAAGCGATGGATAAAAAACCCTGCGCGAAAGCGGCGCGGCGCAGTGCCGGATAGCGTTGCCACAGGTGCGCCATCGATTTCATCAGCGCCGGGTAGCTCAGCGTGGAGTGGGTTGCGAAGCGCGGCAGCACCGACCACATCAGCACGCCAATCAACGCAATGCTGACTGCGGCAAGCTGATACATGATACGCCAGCCGAATGCCGCGCCGACAAAGCCGCTGACGGTACGGGAAAGCAGGATCCCGAGCAGTAAACCGGTCATTACCGTGCCGACCATTTTCCCCTGTTTGCCTTCCGGCGCGAGAATTGCTGCCGCCGGGACAATATCCTGCGCCATTGTTGCGGCCATGCCCAGTAACAGGCTGACGACCAGTAATGAAGGCAGATGGCTGGTCAGGCTACAGGCCAGTAACAGCAGCGCCAGTGCAGCACTTTTAACCAGGATCAGACGGCGGCGGTCGTGGCGGTCGCCCAGTGGCAGCAGGAACAAAATACCCAGCGCATAACCGGCCTGTGTGAGTGTCGGCACCAGCCCCATACCGTTGACGGTTAAGTGCAGGTCGCTGCCCATTAATGGCAGCAGCGGTTGTGAATAATAGATAGCCGCGACGCTGAATCCGGCGCCGAGCGCGAGGGCAAAAATGACCCAGCCAACAACATCGGACGAAAGAGAATGACGGTTCATAGCAGGTTCCCCAGGAACGTTAGGTGTAAATAACGAAGTGAGGCCATTTTTACGCAGCAGAGCATGGCGCGGTAGCCAGCGGAGTGGTAAAACGGTTATACGTGAAACGTATAGGTAAAATAATAATGAAACGGCAAGAGCGTATAGATAGGGTGGATTTGATGCGGACGTATATCCGTATCGTGGAGGCCGGGTCGCTGTCGGCGGCGGCGCGCCAGCTGGAGACGACGCAGGCGACGGTCAGCCGCCGGTTGCAGTCGCTGGAGTCGCTGCTTGGCGTCAAGCTGCTCTTGCGCACCACTCATGCGATGAAGCTGACGGATGATGGTGAACGCTGCTATCAGCATGCAAAGCGCGTTGCGGATGCCTGGGTGGCGCTGGAAGATGAACTGAGCCAGTCCGACGACGAGCCGGTCGGGATTTTGCGCGTACGCGCACCGCATGCCTTTGGTCAGGAACAACTGCTCGGTCCGCTGACTAAGTTTCTTGAACGTCACCAGCAACTCTCTGTTGAATGGATGCTCAATGACAAGAATGTCGATTTTCTCAGTGCCAATATCGATTGCGCTATTCGCGTTGGGGCAGAAGTGGACCCGGCAACGGTATCGGTACTGCTGGCAGAAGTACCCCGATCTATCGTGGCGTCACCCGCGTTGCTGGCGCGTTTTCCTGCTGTCGACACACCGCAGCAGCTCTCCGCGCTGCCGTGGATTGCGCTCAGCACGTTCTACCAGCATGAAATTCATCTGAGTCACCTGCAAAGTGGCGATACGGAGCAGGTGGCGATTGCACCCCGGCTTTATACCGACAGCCTGTATGCGGCCCGCAATACCGCCATTGGCGGGCTTGGCGTGACGCTGATTTCCAGTTGGGCGGTGGAAGAGGAGTTGCGCAGTGGCAAGCTGGTAGCGCTGTTGCCGCAGTGGCAGGCCGCGCCGCTGCCGGTTCATCTGGTTTATCCGTGGGCGCGCTATTATCCCGCGCGGTTGCGGAAATTTTTACAACTGATGCGTGAAGTGATGCCTGGGCTTGGCGGTATGCGCCATCCGGTGCGACAGGCATAAAAAAAGCCGACCCGGGGGTCGGCTTTTTACTGCCAGGGAATTACTCAGCAGCTGGCGGTTTCGTCGCCGGAGCGGTTGCCGCGTGTGTGGCGCTGTGACCACCCGCAGAACCTTTACCTTCGAAGACGAAGTTCGGGCGTACCCAGTCACTGTGACGCGGCGCTTCCGGCACATAGGCAGGCGCTGGCGCTTTGGTCATTGGCGCGGTAGCCACTTTTTTAGCCGCGGGAGCAACATGTGCTACCACCGGCGCTTTCACCGGCTCGGCAACAACTGGCGCAGCCGCTTCTTCGGACGCGTCCTGTACAGCTTCCGGCGCTGGCGTTTCTGCTACCGGTGCGACTTCCTGCTGTGCGGATTCGGCTTCTTCTGCCACTTCCTGCGCAACGGGACGATCTTCCTCAGCAATCAGCTGCGGTTGTTCATCCACCGGCGTGTCGATCACTTCCGGGTGGGTGGTTTCAACGGCAACCGTCTGCGGTGCTTCAACAGCGGCTTGCGGTTCAACCACTACCGGCTCGGCATTTTCAACCGTCGCCTGCGGCTCAACAACTTCCGCTTGCGGATGCGCAACCAGTTGCGCTTCAGCCATAGCCGGAGCGATTTCCTGCTCAGGGGCTGCATTGTTTTCAACGGCCAGTTCCTGAGTCTGCTGCTCTTCCTGCGCGCGCGGCACCGGATAACGGATCCACACTTTACCGGACGCCATTTCCGGTGAGGCACAGGCTACGGTCAACGGCATTGGAGATTGCAGCGGGTAACGTTCATCACGGTAGCGACGGCGACGCTGACCACTCACGCGCAGGTGGCGCGGGGAACGGCGTGAACGGCGCGGCATCGCGTTTTCGCGTGCTTCAGCGTTTTCATCCTGTTCCTGTACCGGCGCGGTTTCAACCACCGCTGGCAGGTCGACTTTCGCCAGCTGCGTGTTTTGCGCTGCGGTGTCCTGGACAGTGATTTCTTCAACGCGGTTTTCTACGTTGTTGTCACCGCCAATACGGACTTTCTGGCTGAGTTGACGCTGTTTACGACGCGGCATGACCTGTACGCGCTCTTCCTGTTCAGTTTCCTGAGCAGGTTGCTCATCGCGGTTCAGCTCTTTGACATCCTGCTGCGCCTGGCGTTTATCATCATTACGGCGACGGTTGCGCTCACGGCGAGGTTGCTGCTGCTCGTCACGAGATTTCGTTTTTTCTGTTTCATCAACAGCGACTGGCTGGCGAGATTCACGGGCTTCGGCGTTTTGCTGCGATTTTTCGCGGCGGTTACGACGATTCTCTTCGCGACCTTCGCGGTTATCACGGCTTTCGCGCGCTTCGTTGCCTTCGCTGCGGTTGTCACGGCGGTCATTACGATCGCGACGGTTGCCCTGGCGTGATTTACGACGATCCTGCTGACGCTCTTGTTTCTCGCCTTTTTTCTCTTCTTTCACTTCAACCGGCGCCGGGGCAGCTTCACCCGCGAACAAGCCTTTCAGGGCAGAGAAGAAACGACCCAGCAAACCTGGGGCAGCAACTGGTGTTGCGGCAGGTTGCGCCTGGCTTGCTGCTGCGGCTGGCGCTTGTGGTGCTGGCGGAACGTCCGGCATAACAAAGGTAGCCAATGCAGGTTGTTCAGGTAACTTACGTTCGGCGTACTCTTCTTCAGACGGCAGGGCCATCTCTTCTTCGTGCAGTTTCGGCAGCAGGTAGCTCAGCGTTGGCGTCTCTTCGCCTTTACGCACGCGCAGTACGGAGTAGTGCGGCGTTTCCATCTGGTCGTTTGGCACGATCACGCAGCGTACGCCGCCCTGACGGGCTTCGATAGCGCTTACCGCGGCGCGTTTTTCGTTTAACAGGTATGACGCGACCGGAACCGGTACAATCGCATGCACTTCCTGGGTGTTTTCTTTCAGCGCTTCTTCTTCAATCAGACGCAGAATCGACAGCGACAGGGATTCGTTATCACGAATGGTGCCGGTGCCGCTACAACGCGGGCAGACATGATGACTGGACTCGCCCAACGACGGGCTGAGGCGCTGGCGGGACATCTCCAGCAGCCCGAAGCGGGAAATATGGCTAATCTGAATACGCGCACGATCCTGACGTACTGCTTCACGCAGACGGTTTTCCACCGCGCGCTGGTGACGCACCGGGGTCATATCAATAAAGTCGATAACGATCAGGCCACCCAGGTCACGCAGACGCAACTGGCGAGCGATCTCATCTGCCGCTTCCAGGTTTGTGTTAAAGGCGGTCTCTTCAATATCGCCACCGCGCGTTGCGCGTGCGGAGTTGATATCGATGGCGGTCAGCGCTTCGGTGGAGTCAATAACGATAGAGCCACCGGACGGCAGACGGACTTCACGCTGGAATGCGGATTCAATCTGCGACTCAATCTGGTAATGGCTGAACAGCGGGATTTCCCCGGTGTACAGTTTAATTTTGCTGCTGAAATCCGGACGGCCCAGCGCAGCGATATGCTGGCGAGCCAGCTCAAGCACTTTCGGGTTATCGATGAGGATTTCGCCGATATCCTGACGCAGATAGTCACGGAAGGCGCGCACAATCACGTTGCTTTCCTGATGGATCAGGAACGGAGCAGGGCGGCTTTCGGCGGCTTTCTGGATAGCTTCCCAGTGTTTCAGACGGAAGCTCAAATCCCACTGCAGCGCTTCGGCGGATTTGCCCACGCCTGCGGTGCGTACGATAAGACCCATACCATCCGGTAATTCCAGGCTGGAGAGTGCTTCTTTCAGCTCGGTGCGATCGTCGCCTTCAATACGGCGAGAAATGCCGCCCGCACGCGGGTTGTTCGGCATCAGCACCAGGTAGCTGCCTGCAAGGCTGATAAAAGTGGTCAGTGCCGCGCCTTTGTTGCCGCGCTCTTCTTTATCAATCTGAACGATGACTTCCTGACCTTCACGCAGTACGTCTTTGATGTTCGGACGTCCATGTGCGTTGTAATTAGCTGGGAAGTATTCGCGGGCGATCTCTTTGAGGGGGAGGAAACCGTGACGCTCGGCACCGTAATCAACAAATGCGGCTTCAAGGCTGGGTTCAATGCGGGTGATTTTACCTTTGTAGATGTTCGCTTTTTTCTGCTCGTGTCCCGGGCTTTCGATATCCAGGTCGTACAGGCGTTGTCCATCAACAAGTGCGACACGCAACTCTTCTTGCTGAGTTGCGTTTATTAACATTCTTTTCATCGTAACTTACTCATTATTCTTACATTGACGACTAAGCTGCGGGCAAGATAACGCCTTTCCGGGGGAGAACCGATGGCCTCGAGACTATTCGCGTCGCCAACCTCACGGTTGTCGCTCGCTAAAGAGGCGCAGTGTGTCGGTTGCCTGTGTTTCCTGTGGAAAACACAGCGCAATTATCAGGGGAACAGCCTGGGAAAAACTCTCCAGAGAAGATTCCATCTACCGGTAAGGACTGCAACCCGCAGCCCGCTAACTGCCTGAAAGTTCAATACGTCTTACGCCATTGCTGCGTGTATGATCGGACAGGCAAAACTGGTCATTCCGCTCATTTACTTGTTTTAACAAGATTCAACACGGAAAACCGCAACATTATTCCTTGCGAACCCTGTTATAGCAAGCTGACTTTTACCATTTATCACCCGGTTACTCACAGTTTTTTCACCTTTGCCCGGAGATTGGTTTAATAACCGCCGAATCAACTGTGTAAAACGAAGCCACCGAGTCAATTGTAAATATAAGCATAGAAAAATGAGTGGCGCTATTCAGCGTGGCTATTTAGAATCGCCTCCCATGAAAACTGAGACACCATCCGTAAAATTTGTTGCTATTACCGCTGATGAAGCGGGGCAACGTATCGATAATTTTCTGCGTACCCAGCTCAAAGGGGTACCTAAAAGCATGATTTACCGCATCCTGCGTAAGGGTGAAGTGCGGGTAAATAAAAAACGTGTAAAACCGGAATATAAACTGGAAGCGGGGGATGAAATCCGCATTCCGCCGGTACGCGTGGCAGAAAAAGAAGAAGAGGCGGTTTCTCCGCATTTGCAAAAAGTTGCCCAGCTAACCGACGTTATTCTCTATGAAGACGATCATATCCTGGTGCTGAATAAACCCTCAGGCACGGCGGTACACGGCGGTAGCGGGCTGAGTTTTGGCGTGATTGAAGGTTTGCGCGCGTTGCGCCCGGAAGCCCGCTTTCTTGAACTGGTTCACCGTTTAGATCGTGATACCTCCGGCGTTTTGCTGGTGGCAAAAAAACGTTCCGCGCTGCGTTCGCTGCATGAGCAGCTGCGCGGTAAAGATATGCAGAAAGATTATCTGGCGCTGGTTCGCGGCCAGTGGCAGTCACATGTCAAAGTGGTGCAGGCACCTTTGCTAAAAAATATTCTGCAAAGTGGCGAGCGGATAGTGCGGGTGAACAGCGAAGGCAAGCCTTCAGAAACACGTTTTAAAGTTGAAGAGCGCTACGAATTCGCGACGCTGGTGCGTTGCAGCCCGGTGACCGGACGTACGCATCAGATTCGTGTACATACTCAACATGCCGGTCATCCGATTGCTTTTGACGATCGCTATGGCGATCGCGAGTTTGATAAGCAACTGGCTCCAACCGGGCTGTCACGACTGTTCCTGCACGCTGCGGCACTTAAGTTCACGCATCCCCATACGGGCGAAACATTGCGTATAGAAGCGCCACTTGATGAGGCACTCAAACATTGTCTGCAAGTGTTACGTAACGCTAAGTAATCTTTTTCCCCTCGCGTCTGCGAGGGGAAAACGGGGTTGGCTTACGGCTTCAGCCATTTGTCCAGCCACGGAAACACTTCATTTTGCTGTTCCTGATAAAAGACATGTCCCAGCTCAGGCCAGCTTTTCGTCACCAGTTTGTCGTCTGCCTGCTGCGAAGACCACACCCGATGCACTTTGTCGAAAGCGTCTTTTACCGCCGCTGCCGGAAAAAGTTTGTCTTTGCCACCGCTGAAAATCAGCATCGGCTTCGGCGCGGCAATGCTGGCGATATCCGGAATATCCATGCGGGCGGGCATCCCCGGATGCAACATATAGAACGCGGATTGACCGCGTAACACGTTATTGCCGGGTTGCATCAGGCCGTTATAGGTTCCAAACCACGAAATAACCGCTGTAGCAGCGACTTTTTCGCTCAGCGCCGCCAGTTGCCAGGCGCGAAAACCACCCATTGAGAAACCCAGTACGCCAACGCGTTTACTGTCCACTCCGGGATGCGCGGCGATAAAATCGACCGTGCGCATATCCTCATAGGCTACTTCGCCTGCCAGCGAGCGTCCCAGATTGAAGTAGTTGCTGGCCAGCGCCTGTTGTTGTTCATAAACCATCGGGCCGCGATCGCCCCATCCGGGACTGTCGATAGCGATAACCGCGTAACCCCGGCTCGCCAGTTCATCGCCAATAAATTTACCGCTGAAAAATTTATCAGCCCATGCTTGCGCACTGGCGAGTTGCACCGCGTTACCCCACGGGCGGATCAGCTTCTCTTTGCCGATATCAAACTTCGAGCCATGATCGTGCAACAGAACGATGGCAGGGTGCGGGCCGGGTGTTTTCGGCATCAATAACAGGGCGGAAATGCGGTTATCGTCCGTAATGTTCAGCGATAATTTTTCAGCGGTATAGCTGCCGCGATCTTCTTTCGCTATCGAGTGAGGAGAAAAGGGTTTCGTGGCGTCCGGGGTGAGCAGGGCGCGGCGAAATAGCTGGCGGCTATGCGATTGCCACTGGTGGAAATCTTTAAAATTGCCTGATAACCACGAATCGGGATAACGCATCTGCGCTTTCAGCGTTTGCCAGCTTGCCGGAAGATTGCCTTCAACGACGCCCTCTGTTTGCCACTTATCTTGCGCATAAACATTGCCAGACGCCAGCAGGGCAAACATCAGCGGCAACGTACGTAAAATCTTCATCACCTCTCCTTAAATTAAAACGACGTTTTAATATTGGTGATGAATGTAACTTTTGCCTAAAAAAGAAACTGTGATCGCGAAAGCATTAGCTTAACAACGGGTTACAATGTTCACGCCGTAGCATCTGGCACAGCGCAATTAGCGGCAAACCCACTAATGCATTAGGGTCACGTCCTTCCAGGCGTTCAAATAATGCAATACCCAGTCCTTCGCTTTTGAAGCTACCGGCACAGTTCAACGGGCGCTCTTTGCGGACATAGTCGTCGATTTCCTGTTCACTTAAGCGGCGAAAATGGACGTCGAAAGGCTCACATTCCGTTTGCACATGACCGGTTGCGGAATTAAACAGCGCCAGGCCAGTATAAAAAGTCACAATATTGCCGCTGGCTTTCATCAATTGCTGGCGGGCATTCTCTTCTGTGTGCGGTTTGCCGGTAATTTCGCCATCAAGTACGCACACCTGATCGGAACCAATAATCAAATGTTGAGGGTATTTTTGCGCCAGTGATTGTGCCTTTTCCTGCGCCAGTCTTAGCACTAAATGGCGAGGCGCTTCGCCTGCACGCGGTGTTTCGTCTGTCTGCGGTGCGGCGCATTCAAAGGGTAAACCGAGTTTTTCGAGCAGGGCGCGGCGGTAGGGCGAAGTGGAAGCGAGGATAATTTGCGACATATTTTTTTCACCAAATATGGCTTAACAATGACAGGCATTTTAAACTGTAGGCCGCAATGTGTGCGAATTATTGGCAAAAGGCAACCGCAGGCTGCCTTTTTCTTTGACTCTATGACGTTACAAAGTTAATATGCGCGCCCTATGCAAAAGGTAAAATTACCCCTGACTCTTGATCCGGTTCGCACGGCTCAAAAACGCCTTGATTACGAGGGTATCTATACTCCCGACCAGGCGGAGCGCGTCGCTGAATCTGTAGTCAGCGTAGACAGTGATGTGGAATGCTCCATGTCGTTCGTTATCGATAACCAGCGTCTTGCCGTGTTAAACGGTGATGCAAAGGTAACGGTATCGCTCGAATGCCAGCGTTGCGGGAAACCGTTCACTCATCAGGTCTACACCACGTATTGTTTTAGTCCTGTGCGTTCAGACGAACAGGCTGAAGCACTGCCGGAAGCGTATGAGCCGATTGAGGTTAACGAATTCGGTGAAATCGATCTGCTGGCGCTGGTCGAGGATGAAATCATTCTCTCCCTGCCGGTAGTTCCGGTGCATGATTCTGAACACTGTGAAGTGTCCGAGGCGGACATGGTCTTTGGGGAACTGCCTGATGAAGCGCAGAAACCAAATCCATTTGCCGTATTAGCCAGCTTAAAGCGTAAGTAATTAAGGAGTAAGGTCCATGGCCGTACAACAGAATAAACCAACCCGTTCCAAACGTGGCATGCGTCGTTCCCATGACGCGCTGACCGCAGTCACCAGCCTGTCTGTAGACAAAACTTCTGGTGAAACCCACCTGCGTCACCACGTTACCGCCGACGGTTTCTACCGCGGTCGCAAGGTTATCACTAAGTAATCACGCGCAAGCGTGATGAAGCTTAGTGAGGATTTCCCCGCGTAAGCGGGGATAGACCGAACCAGGCTGCGACGATACCTTGACACGTCTAACCCTGGCGTTAGATGTCATGGGGGGAGATTTTGGCCCATCCGTGACAGTGCCTGCAGCTTTGCAGGCACTGAACTCTAATTCTCAACTCAACCTTCTTTTAGTCGGCGATCCCGACGCTATCACGCCATTACTTGCCAAAGCTGATTTCGAGCAACGCTCGCGCTTGCTTATTGTTCCTGCCCAGTCAGTTATTGCCAGTGATGCGCGCGCAGCGCAGGCTATTCGTAGCAGCCGTGGTACTTCTATGCGCACGGCGCTGGAGTTAGTCAAAGAAGGTCGTGCCCAGGCCTGCGTGAGTGCGGGAAATACCGGTGCGCTAATGGGGCTGGCGAAAATGCTGCTCAAACCGCTTGACGGAATTGAGCGTCCGGCGCTGGTGACCGTGTTGCCTCATCAACAGAAAGGCAAGACCGTTGTGCTGGATCTGGGCGCAAACGTCGATTGTGACAGCACAATGCTGGCGCAATTTGCCGTGATGGGCGCGGTGATGGCCGAAGAGATCCTCGGTATTGCCAACCCACGTGTGGCGCTACTAAATATTGGTGAAGAAGAGACCAAAGGGCACGATAGCATCCGCGATGCTGCGGCATTATTACGCTCCATGTCCTCAATGAACTACATTGGTTATCTTGAAGCGAACGAATTATTGACCGGCAAAACGGACGTGCTGGTGTGTGACGGTTTTACCGGAAACGTCACATTAAAAACAATGGAAGGTGTTGTCAGAATGTTTCTTTCACTGCTGAAATCGCAGGGTGAAGGAAAAAAAAGGTCGTGGTGGCTGATTTTATTAAAGCGTTGGTTACAAAAAAGCCTGACAAGGCGATTCAGTCACCTCAACCCCGACCAGTATAATGGCGCCTGTCTGTTAGGATTGCGCGGCACTGTGATTAAGAGTCATGGTGCAGCGAATCAGCGCGCATTTTGCGTGGCAATTGAGCAGGCAGTGCAGGCGGTGCAGCGGCAGGTTCCACAACGGATCGCCGCTCGCCTGGAATCTGTGTATGCACACTCGTCTTCGTCTGCAACGGATGGCGAAAACCAGAGCGTGTGTATATTACCCAAGAGTGACTGAGCGTACATGTATACGAAGATTATTGGTACCGGCAGTTATCTGCCTGAGCAGGTTCGGACAAACGCCGATTTAGAAAAAATGGTGGAAACCTCTGACGAGTGGATTGTCAGCCGTACAGGGATCCGTGAGCGCCGCATCGCCGCTGCAAACGAAACGGTTTCGACCATGGGCTATGAAGCCGCTAAGCGTGCGCTTGAGATGGCGGGCATCAATAACGATCAGATAGGCTTGATCATTGTTGCTACTACCTCTGCAACGCATGCCTTCCCGAGTGCAGCCTGCCAAATCCAGAACATGCTGGAAATCAAAGGCTGCCCGGCGTTTGACGTTGCTGCTGCGTGTGCGGGCTTCACCTATGCGCTGAGCATCGCCGATCAGTATGTTAAATCTGGTGCGGTGAAACATGCGTTGGTCATTGGTTCTGATGCGCTCGCGCGGACATTAGATCCGGACGACCGCGGTACGATTATTCTGTTTGGTGATGGTGCAGGCGCTGTTGTGCTGGGCACTTCCGAAGAGCCAGGCATCATCTCCACACATATGCACGCAGACGGGAGCTACGGCGAGCTGCTGACGCTGCCTAACCTTGATCGTGTACACCCGGAGAACCCGACCTATCTGACGATGGCGGGTAACGAAGTATTCAAAGTTGCGGTGACAGAGCTGGCGCGTATTGTTGATGAAACATTAACAGCCAATAATCTTGAGCGCAGCGAGCTGGACTGGCTGGTGCCGCATCAGGCTAACTTGCGTATCATCAGCGCGACAGCGAAGAAGCTCGGCATGTCGATGGATAGCGTTGTTGTTACGCTGGATCGCCATGGCAACACCTCCGCAGCTTCCGTTCCCAGCGCGCTTGATGAAGCGGTACGCGACGGACGCATTAAGCCGGGGCAACTTGTCCTGCTGGAAGCGTTTGGTGGCGGGTTCACCTGGGGCTCGGCGCTGGTTCGTTTCTGAGTATAAGGATAAAAAAATGACGCAATTTGCTTTTGTGTTCCCGGGACAAGGCTCCCAAACCGTCGGTATGTTAGCTGATATGGCTGCGGCTTATCCGGTGATTGAAGAGACATTCGCAGAGGCATCAGCTGTTCTGGGGTATGATCTCTGGTCTCTGGTGCAACAAGGCCCGGCGGAAGAACTGAACAAAACCTGGCAGACACAACCGGCGCTGCTGGCCGCTTCTGTCGCGCTGTGGCGCGTCTGGCAGCAGCAGGGTGGTAAAACGCCAGCGCTGATGGCGGGGCATAGCCTGGGCGAATACTCCGCATTAGTGTGTGCGGGTGTTATCGCGTTTGCTGATGCGGTTCGTTTGGTTGAACTACGTGGGAAATTCATGCAGGAAGCCGTGCCGGCGGGTACTGGCGCGATGTCTGCCATTATCGGCCTGGATGATGCTTCCATTGCCAAAGCATGTGAAGAATCGGCACAAGGGCAAGTTGTCTCTCCGGTGAACTATAATTCGCCAGGCCAGGTGGTTATTGCTGGTCATAAAGAAGCCGTTGAACGCGCAGGCGCTGCTTGCAAGGCTGCAGGTGCCAAACGTGCGCTGCCGCTGCCGGTTAGTGTACCGTCGCACTGTGCGCTGATGAAGCCTGCCGCAGAAAAACTGGCCGCTGAATTAAAGAACATTACTTTTAACGCGCCGCAGATCCCGGTTGTAAATAACGTGGATGTGAAGTGCGAAACGACGCCAGAAGCGATTCGTGATGCGCTGGTGCGTCAGCTGTACAGCCCCGTGCAATGGACGAAAAGCGTTGAATTGATGGCGTCGCAGGGCATTGAGCACTTATATGAAGTTGGCCCGGGTAAAGTCCTCACCGGCCTGACTAAACGTATTGTTGACACCCTGACTGCATCTGCGCTCAACGAGCCGGCTGCCGTGTCAGAGGCACTTGCGCAATAAAAGAGGAAGACCATGAGTTTTGAAGGAAAAATCGCACTGGTAACCGGTGCAAGCCGCGGTATTGGTCGCGCTATTGCTGAAACCCTCGTTGCCCGTGGCGCGAAGGTTATCGGTACGGCGACCAGCGAGAGTGGCGCGCAGGCGATTAGCGACTATTTAGGTGCGAACGGCAAAGGTCTGGTGTTGAATGTGACCGATGCTGCATCTATCGAATCTGTTCTGGAAAACATTCGCGCAGAATTTGGCGAGGTTGATATTCTGGTAAATAATGCCGGGATCACCCGTGATAACCTGTTGATGCGCATGAAAGAGGATGAGTGGAACGATATTCTCGACACCAATCTTTCATCTGTTTTCCGTCTGTCAAAAGCGGTAATGCGCGCTATGATGAAAAAGCGTCATGGGCGTATTATCACTATCGGTTCTGTGGTTGGTACCATGGGAAATGCTGGTCAGGCCAACTACGCTGCGGCGAAAGCGGGTCTTATCGGTTTCAGTAAATCGCTGGCGCGTGAAGTTGCGTCCCGCGGTATTACTGTAAACGTTGTTGCTCCGGGTTTTATTGAAACGGACATGACGCGTGCGCTGTCTGATGATCAGCGTGCGGGTATTCTGGCGCAGGTTCCTGCGGGTCGCCTTGGCGGTGCTCAGGAAATCGCCAGTGCGGTTGCATTTTTAGCCTCTGACGAGGCGGGTTACATCACTGGTGAAACCCTGCACGTCAATGGCGGAATGTATATGGTTTAACCACGATGAAAATTATTTGCGTTATTAGGGCGAAAGGCCTCAAAATAGCGTAAAATCGTGGTAAGAACTGCCGGGATTTAGTTGCAAATTTTTCAACATTTTATACACTACGAAAACCATCGCGAAAGCGAGTTTTGATAGGAAATTTAAGAGTATGAGCACTATCGAAGAACGCGTTAAGAAAATTATCGGCGAACAGCTGGGCGTTAAGCAGGAAGAAGTTACCAACAATGCTTCCTTCGTTGAAGACCTGGGCGCTGATTCTCTTGACACCGTTGAGCTGGTAATGGCTCTGGAAGAAGAGTTTGATACTGAGATTCCGGACGAAGAAGCTGAGAAGATCACCACCGTTCAGGCTGCCATTGATTACATCAACGGCCACCAGGCGTAAGTGAACATCTCCAGGCGGTCACTCGACCGCCTGAGTTTTATCTGTAGTTATCCCACGAATCTCTTTTTTATACCCTCCCTGGAGGACAAACGTGTCTAAGCGTCGTGTAGTTGTGACCGGACTTGGCATGTTGTCTCCTGTCGGCAATACCGTAGAGTCTACCTGGAAAGCTCTCCTTGCCGGTCAGAGTGGCATCAGCCTGATCGACCATTTCGATACTAGCGCCTATGCAACCAAATTTGCTGGCTTAGTAAAGGATTTTAACTGTGAGGACATCATCTCGCGTAAAGAACAGCGCAAGATGGATGACTTCATTCAATATGGAATTGTGGCTGGCGTTCAGGCCATGCAGGATTCCGGCCTTGAAGTCACAGAAGAGAACGCATCCCGTATTGGCGCAGCGATTGGTTCTGGTATCGGCGGTCTCGGCCTGATCGAAGAAAACCATAGCTCCCTCGTCAAGGGTGGGCCGCGTAAAATCAGCCCGTTCTTTGTACCTTCAACGATTGTCAACATGGTGGCAGGTCATCTGACTATCATGTTCGGTCTGCAAGGCCCGAGTATTTCCATCGCGACAGCGTGTACCTCAGGTGTGCATAACATCGGTCATGCGGCACGTATCATCGCCTACGGCGACGCCGACGCCATGCTGGCAGGCGGCGCGGAAAAAGCGAGTACGCCGTTAGGCGTCGGTGGCTTTGGCGCAGCGCGCGCGCTGTCTACCCGCAACGATAACCCGCAGGCGGCAAGCCGTCCGTGGGACAAAGAGCGTGACGGCTTTGTTCTCGGCGATGGCGCTGGCATCATCATGCTGGAAGAGTATGAGCATGCGAAAAAGCGCGGTGCGAAAATTTATGCTGAAATCGTCGGCTTTGGTATGAGCAGCGATGCTTATCACATGACGTCTCCGCCGGAAAACGGTGCGGGTGCCGCGAAGGCGATGGTTAATGCACTGCGTGATGCCGGCATCACCCCGGGCCAGATTGGCTATGTTAATGCGCACGGTACGTCTACGCCGGCGGGAGATATGGCAGAAGCGCAGGCCGTGAAATCGGTCTTTGGCGACGCGGCTCGCACAGTAATGGTTAGTTCGACCAAATCGATGACCGGCCACCTGCTGGGGGCGGCAGGCGCAGTAGAATCTATCTACTCGATCCTCGCCCTGCGCGATCAGGCTGTTCCGCCGACCATCAACCTGGATAACCCGGATGAAGGTTGCGATCTGGATTTTGTGCCGCATGTTGCACGCCAGGTAAGCGGTATGGAGTACACCCTGTGTAACTCCTTCGGTTTCGGTGGCACCAACGGCTCGTTGATCTTCAAGAAAGTCTGATCATTTCGCTGTGTACTGGAGGCCCGCTTGTCGGGCCTTTTCTATTCGGGTTTATCCCCTTGTCCTGCGCTTTTCAACCTGCCAAACTGTCCGCCCAGACGCATAAGGAGCCCTCTATGTTCTTGATTAATGGTAAAGAGCAGCAATGGCTTGCCGCGAATGATCGGGCGACGCAATTTGGCGATGGCTGTTTTACCACCGCGCGTGTCCTTGACGGGCAAATCCAGTTTCCCGACGCGCATCTCCAGCGCCTGCGTCTTGCCTGTAAACGGCTCCAGATCCCTTATCTCGACTGGGACATACTGGCGCGGGAAATGGCACACCTCGCGAAAGAGAAAGAAGAGGGTGTGGTGAAAGTTATTCTCAGCCGTGGCACTGGCGGACGAGGCTATAGCGCAGCGGGTTGTGATACGCCGACGCGGATAGTGTCGCTATCAGCAAGCCCTGCCCATTACGCTCGGTGGCGGCAGGAAGGGGTAACCCTGGCGTTGAGTGATATTCGCCTCGGGCGTAACCCGATGCTTGCCGGGATCAAACACCTTAACCGCCTGGAGCAGGTATTGATTCGCACCGGGCTTGAGCAGACCTCTGCTGATGAAGCGCTGGTGCTGGATAGCGAAGGCTGGCTGGTTGAATGTTGTGCCGCCAATATCTTCTGGCGGCAGGGTTCGAAGGTCTTCACGCCGCGCGTTGATCAGGCCGGTGTTGATGGCATCATGCGTCAATACTGTTTGCGCCAGCTGAAAACTTCCGCTTTTGAGGTTGTCGAAGTCAATGCGCGGCATGATGTGCTGATGCTGGCCGACGAAGTCATTATTTGTAACGCGTTGATGCCAGTTGTCCCGGTTCGCCAGTGGGCGGAACAGCACTGGTCAGCGCGCGATTTGTACCACTTTTTAGCCCCCTTGTGTGAGCGCATAAATCCGTCATGAAGAAAATGTTACGCGTAGTTCTCCTCCTGTTGGCTTTGCTGATTATCGCGGCGGGAGCCGGCGTCTGGAAGGTTCGCCAGTTAGCGGACAGCCAGATCCTGATAAAAGATGAAACCATTTTCACGCTGCCCGCCGGAACCGGCCGTGTGGCGTTGGGTGAATTGCTGTATCGCGAAAAGGTAATTAATCGCCCGCGCGTGTTTCAGTGGCTGCTGAGACTGGAACCGGATCTTTCACATTTCAAAGCTGGCACCTACCGTTTTACACCGAAGATGACCGTGCGCGAGATGCTGCAGTTACTGGAGAGTGGTAAAGAAGCACAGTTTCCGCTACGGCTGGTCGAAGGTATGCGCCTGAGCGATTACCTCAAACAGCTGCGCGACGCGCCCTACATCAAACACACCCTGAAAGACGACGACTACGCGACGGTGGCGCAAGCCCTGAAACTGGAGCATCCGCAGTGGGTGGAAGGCTGGTTCTGGCCCGATACCTGGATGTACACCGCTAACACCACGGACGTTGCGTTGCTCAAGCGTGCGCATCAGAAAATGTCGCGTGCGGTGGAGCAAGCCTGGGAAGGGCGTATGGAGGGGCTACCGTATAAAGATCAGAACCAGCTGGTAACCATGGCGTCGATTGTCGAAAAAGAGACGGCTGTTGCCAGCGAGCGCGATCAGGTGGCCTCCGTCTTTATTAACCGGCTGCGCATCGGGATGCGGCTGCAGACCGATCCGACGGTTATCTACGGGATGGGCGCGCGTTATAATGGTAAGCTGTCGCGCGCCGATCTGGAAACGCCGACCGACTATAACACCTATGTAATTAGCGGTTTGCCGCCGGGCCCTATTGCTACACCCGGTGAGGCCTCGCTGAAAGCGGCGGCGCATCCGGCGAAGACGCCGTATCTCTATTTTGTCGCGGATGGTAAAGGCGGACATACATTTAATACCAATCTCGCCAGCCATAACCGGGCAGTGCAGGACTACCTGAAAGTACTTAAGGAAAAAAATGGGCAGTAAATACATCGTTATCGAAGGGCTTGAAGGCGCAGGGAAAACCACGGCGCGCGATGTCATCGTTGAGACGCTGAAAGAGCTTGGCGTCGGTGAAATGGTGTTTACGCGGGAACCGGGCGGTACGCTGCTGGCGGAAAAATTGCGCAGCCTGGTGCTGGATATCCGTTCTGTCGGAGATGAAGTTATTACCGACAAGGCCGAAGTTCTGATGTTTTACGCAGCCCGGGTTCAATTGGTAGAAACTGTCATTAAACCTGCACTGGCGCGTGGTTGCTGGGTGATCGGCGATCGCCATGATCTCTCAACGCAGGCGTACCAGGGCGGCGGACGAGGCATCGATCAGACTATGTTGGCTACGCTGCGCGATGTCGTCCTGGGCGATTTTCGCCCGGACTTGACGCTCTATCTGGATGTCACACCGGAAGTTGGCCTGAAACGTGCGCGTGCGCGTGGCGAGCTGGATCGTATTGAGCAAGA
Source organism: Kosakonia sp. (assembly GCF_032104925.1). Classification (NCBI taxonomy): domain Bacteria; kingdom Pseudomonadati; phylum Pseudomonadota; class Gammaproteobacteria; order Enterobacterales; family Enterobacteriaceae; genus Kosakonia; species Kosakonia sp. Next base: position 56,047 of record NZ_DAMCGF010000004.1, on the reverse strand, counting down.
GTCGCTGGATTTCTTTAATCGTACCCGCGCGCGCTACCTTGAACTGGCTGCGCAAGATGACCGCATTCGCACCGTTGATGCTACTCAACCGCTGGATAACGTGATTGCCGACATCCGCCAGACGGTAACAGCCTGGGTGCAGGAGCAGGGCGCATGAAATGGTATCCGTGGCTGCGTCCCGATTTTGAGCAACTGGTTGCCAGTTATCAGAGCGGTCGTGGGCACCACGCGTTGCTGATCCACGCCCTGCCGGGGATGGGCGAAGATGCGTTGATTTACGCCATCAGCCGTTTCTTGTTATGCCAGACACCTGAAGGCCATAAAAGCTGCGGCCACTGCCGCGGCTGTCAGCTTATGCAGGCTGGAACGCATCCTGATTACTATGCACTGGCACCGGAAAAAGGAAAATCCGCGCTGGGCATTGATGCGGTGCGTGAAGTGAGTGAAAAGCTTTACGAACATGCGCGGCTGGGCGGCGCGAAAGTGGTGTGGATCCAGGATGCCGCGTTATTGACCGACGCCGCCGCCAACGCATTGCTGAAGACGCTGGAAGAGCCGCCCGCGCGCACCTGGTTCTTCCTCGGCTGTCGGGAGCCGGCAAGATTGTTAGCGACTTTGCGCAGCCGCTGCCGCTTGCACCACCTTGCGCCTCCCGCAGAAAACTACGCCTGCAGCTGGCTTGCACGGGAAGTTACCGCCTCGCAAGAGACGATTCTGACCGCACTACGTTTGTGCGCCGGTTCGCCTGGCGCGGCAGAAGCGCTGCTTCAGACCGATGTCTGGGCGCAACGGCAGTTGCTATGCCAGGCGACAGACGCAGCGCTGAATAGCGGTGACTGGCTGGCGATGCTCCCGACACTGAACCACGACAAGGTGGCTGAGCGTTTGCAGTGGCTCTCTGCGTTGCTGCTTGATGCATTAAAAATGCAGCAAGGGGCGACATTGCTCAGCAATGTTGATGCCTTAGGGCTGGTCGAAAAGCTGGCGCGCCAGGTGCAAGCGCCAACGCTGCACGCGTTACTGCATGCTATTTTTACCTGTCGTGAACAGTTGCTTAGTGTGGTCGGGGTTAACCGCGAGTTGCTGCTGACCGATTTATTGTTAACGCTGGAACGTTACCAGCAAACGGGCGTAACGCTTCCTGTCTCCCATCTGTAAGAGAAGATTATGTTTTTAGTTGATTCGCACTGCCATCTTGATGGCCTGGATTACCACTCTTTGCACAAAAACGTTGATGACGTGCTGGCGAAAGCTGCCGCGCGCGACGTGAAGTTTTGTCTGGCGGTGGCTACGACGTTACCGGGTTACCGTGCGATGCGTGAGCTGGTGGGTGAGCGCCCGAATGTGGTCTTTTCCTGCGGTGTGCACCCGCTGAATCAGGATGAAGAGTACGATGTCGACACGCTGCGCCAACTGGCGGCGGAAGAGGGCGTCGTGGCGATGGGAGAAACCGGGCTGGACTATTTTTATACGCCGGAAACGAAGCCGCGCCAGCAGGAATCCTTCCGTAACCACATCCGTATTGGCCGTGAACTGAACAAGCCGGTGATTGTCCATACGCGCGATGCGCGAGAAGACACGCTTGCGATTTTGCAGGAAGAGCGCGTGACGGATTGCGGTGGTGTGTTGCACTGCTTTACTGAAGATCGTGAAACGGCAGGTAAGCTGCTGGATATGGGCTTTTACATCTCGTTTTCTGGTATCGTCACCTTCCGCAACGCGGAGCAGTTGCGTGATGCGGCACGTTACATTCCGCTCGATCGCTTACTGGTCGAAACCGATTCGCCTTATCTCGCCCCGGTGCCGCATCGTGGCAAAGAGAACCAGCCCGCAATGACGCGCGATGTGGCGGAATATATGGCGGTGCTGAAAGGCGTTTCTGTCGAAGCGCTTGCGCAACAAACGACACAGAACTTTGCCCGTTTGTTCCATGTTGACCCATCCCGCCTGCAATCTGCCTGATCTGTCAGCTTATTTTAGTACTCGTAATTAATAAACGATCGGAGTAAAGTTCACCGCCATAAAAAAGGCGGTGGCGGTCGTTTTTCATACGGAAGCCGATACCTTTTGTAAATCAGTGTGAGTTTCGTAACTGGCGCTAGCTGAAACGTGATAGCCGTCAAACAAACTTTTACTGATTTATTTTACTCTGTGTAATAAATAAAGGGCGCTTAGATGCCCTTCCCACGGCGCGGTTCTCCCCCCTCGCCAATGCGTGAAAGCGTAGAAAAAAGCACTAATACTCAGGAGCACTCTCAATTATGTTTAAGAATGCATTTGCTAACCTGCAGAAGGTCGGTAAATCGCTGATGCTGCCAGTATCCGTACTGCCTATCGCAGGTATCCTGCTGGGCGTCGGTTCTGCAAACTTCAGCTGGCTGCCAGAAGTGGTTTCCCACGTTATGGCCGAAGCGGGCGGTTCCGTTTTTGCTAACATGCCGTTGATCTTCGCTATCGGTGTTGCGCTTGGCTTCACCAATAACGACGGCGTTTCGGCTCTGGCCTCCGTTGTTGCCTACGGCATCATGGTGAAAACCATGGCAGTGGTTGCGCCTCTGGTTCTGCATTTACCTGCTGAAGAAATTGCCGCAAAACACCTGGCTGATACCGGTGTGCTTGGCGGTATTATCTCCGGCGCGATTGCCGCGTATATGTTTAACCGCTTCTATCGCATCAAGCTGCCTGAGTATCTGGGCTTCTTCGCTGGTAAACGTTTCGTGCCGATCATCTCCGGTCTGGCAGCGATTTTCACCGGCGTGATCCTCTCCTTCATTTGGCCGCCGATCGGTACTGCGATTCAGACCTTCTCCCAGTGGGCCGCTTACCAGAACCCGGTTGTGGCGTTCGGTATCTACGGCTTCATTGAACGTTGCCTGGTGCCGTTTGGTCTGCACCATATCTGGAACGTACCTTTCCAGATGCAGATTGGCGAGTTCACCAACGCAGCAGGTCAGGTGTTCCACGGCGATATCCCGCGTTATATGGCGGGTGACCCGACTGCGGGTAAACTGTCTGGCGGCTTCCTGTTCAAAATGTACGGTCTGCCGGCTGCTGCTATCGCTATCTGGCACTCCGCAAAACCGGAAAACCGCGCAAAAGTGGGCGGTATCATGATCTCCGCAGCGCTGACCTCGTTCCTGACCGGTATCACCGAGCCGATCGAGTTCTCCTTCATGTTCGTTGCGCCGATCCTGTACGTTATCCACGCGATTCTGGCTGGCCTGGCATTCCCGATCTGTATCCTGCTGGGTATGCGTGACGGTACGTCGTTCTCTCACGGTCTGATTGACTTCATCGTGCTGAGCGGCAACAGCAGCAAGCTGTGGCTGTTCCCGGTTATCGGTGCATGCTACGCGGTGGTTTACTACACCATCTTCCGCGTGCTGATCAAAGCGCTGGATCTGAAAACCCCGGGTCGTGAAGACACCACGGAAGAGAGCAAAGCTGGCGTTACCAGCGAAATGGCTCCGGCTCTGGTTACGGCGTTCGGCGGTAAAGAGAACATCACCAACCTGGATGCGTGCATCACGCGTCTGCGTGTCAGCGTGGCTGACGTAGCGAAAGTGGATCAGGCTGGCCTGAAGAAACTGGGTGCTGCGGGTGTGGTTGTTGCTGGTTCCGGTGTACAGGCAATTTTCGGTACTAAATCCGATAACCTGAAAACCGAAATGGATGAGTACATCCGTAACAACTAAGCCATAGTCTGGGGAGACTGAGGGAGCCTGATGGCTCCCTTTTTTATTGTCCACTGAAAACTATGTGCTGTGGATCTGGTCAGTAACAGGTTTGTCTCTTGATTTAAATTTCACCGGGCAGACAGAGCTTCTTTTTCAGAATGTCGGTATGCCCTGCCAGACGCAATCAATGCCGCCTTTTCTAACGCTGAATTTTTACTGTACTGAAAAGAAAGAGTGACAAAACCCGTCGCTGCCCACAGACCGTGTGCCATTCCCCCTCCGCTCTGGCAAGCTGGCTGTCATGTGACTCACAGACGCGCCTCACACTCACACTACATTCAGCGTTAAATGCGCAAGGATAAGTGCAGCGGAAACGTCTGCTATAAGCGATCGCGGGAGAACTGGGGGCGGGCAGTTATCGGTAATGGCCGTTTTTCGGGAGCAAGAAAACAGAATAAAAAAGCCCGCCGGGAGGACGGCGGGCTTAGTGGCTCGCGGCTGCGATTATCAGAAGCTGTAGCTGGCGCTTACAGAGAAGTTACGCGGCGCACCGTACACACCGTAAGTGCCCAGATAATCGTAATACTCTTTATCGAACACATTGTTCAGATTGGCCTGGATAGCGAAGTTTTTAGTTGCCTGGTAACGGGTGAACAGATCCACCACCGTATAACCGCTTTGCGTAATGCGCATGTCTCCATTCGGGCCTTTGATCTCCTGCCAGGTTTTATTCTGCCAGCGCGCGCCGCCGCCAACGGAAAGCTCTGGCAGCATCGGCAACTGGTAGCGCGTGAATAATTTCATCGTGGTGCGCGCCTGTTCCGGGTTAACGGCTACACCGTCACCATCTTCAGCCATAAAACGGCTGGCACCAAAGGTGAGCTGCAAGTTGTCGGTGAGAGCCCCGTTGAGCTCAAATTCGATGCCTTTGCTTACCGTGCCGTTGACGGATTTATACGCGGTCTGGCCGCCGGAATTTGGAATGTACTCGCCGGTCGATACGGCAACGTGATCCTGCTCGGTACGGAATACCGCCAGGGTCGCCGTCAGACGTGTGTTATACCAGTCACCTTTGATGCCAGCTTCATAGCTTTTACCGGTGGTAGGTTCAAGAAATTCGCTATTGATATCGCGCTGACTGGACGGCTCGAAAATAGAGGTGTAACTGCCATAAACAGACCAGGTGTCATCAATGTCATAAATCAGGCCTGCGTATGGCGTGACGTCATCGGACTTGCTGTTACGAATCTCATCCGGCTTACGCTCCAGATTATATTTTGCACGCCATTCGGTATAACGCGCGCCGAGGATCAAGTGCAGCGGATCGGCCAAAGAGATACGGGTTGCCGCATACAGCGATTTCTGGCGGATCACATCGCGCTGGTAGAGCGCCCAGTCAGACCAGCTCGGGTCGGCCAGCGTGTTGCCGTTATATTTATGAATATTGCCGACATCCATCAGGCCGGAATTATCATTCACCGGGTATGAGTTGTCATAATTGTTGCGCTGGCGGCTGTAGCTACCACCGAACATCACTTCGTGCTGGCGGCCAAACAACTCGTAACCACCACGAACAAACGCATCAATAGCGTCTTGTTTACGCTCGCCACGGTTCCAGCCGCCCCATGCGCCTTGCCACTGCGAGGCATCATACAGACCGGTGGTTTTATCCGGGTAACCGTCGATATACATCAGCTTGCTGTCGAAGTTGGTTTCCGCATGCATGGCGTTAACTTTCGCTTCCCAGCCGTTGTCAAAACGCTGGGTCAGGTTGGCAAAAATTTTTGAAGAGTCGACATTGGAGTAAGCCCAGTCAGCAGCGGTATTGAAACCGCGGCGGAAATGCGTGCGGCTGCCGTCACTGTACAGCGACGGGAAACCGCCCCAGGTCGGGCTGTCTTCTTCACTTTCCTGATAGTCATAGCCGAGAGAAAGGGTAGTGGAATCAGTGATATCTGCATCCACTACACCGGTAATGAATTTTTTGCGGTAGTGGTTACGTTCAACCCAGGAATCTTTATCCTGGTAACCAGTGATAACCCGGCCGCGCACGTTGCCCGATTCGCTCAGCGGTGCTTGCAGATCCAGCACATAGCGCTGATCGTTCCAGCTACCGTAAGTCGCGGTGGCGGTTCCTTTGAATTCTTTGCTGTCGGCATGTTTACGCACCATGTTGACATAAGCAGAGGGATTACCTGTTCCACTCATCAGGCCGGCCGCGCCGCGCACCACTTCAATCTTGTCATAAATTGCCGTGTCGCCTGCGGTATCACCAAAATTCCAGCGGTTATCAAGGAATGTCGGCATATCTTCATAAGCAAAGTTACTGACGAAAAAGCCGCGGGCGAAAAAGTTCGTACGGTGGCTGTCAATGCGCGATGCGCTGACGCCAATCGTGTTATCCAGCACTTGTTCGATCGTATTTAGCTGCTGATCCTGCATACGCTGCTGGCTGACTACACTCACAGATTGTGGAATATCTCGCGGGACCAGTAACAGCTTGGTGCCAGTGGTGGTGGTTTTGACGCTGTAGTCTTGCGCCTGGCTGTCAGAGGTGCTTAATGCTGCGCCATCAACCACAACCGTATCTTCAGATGCTGCGGCGATCTCTGCCGCAAACGCAGCAGAAGGGACTAAAGCCATTGCAATACAGGCGGCAAGCAGAGACGGTGTGGCGGCTAACGGACGCACTTCGTCCCTGGCGTGATGAGTGAAAGACATGCATAAACCCTTAATGGTGCGTTAGAGGGAAAGCCTTACAGCGATACGTTGTCGCGTCAGGCGGGTTTTGTAATTCGTCTGATAATAATCGCGCATGAAAATGCAAATGCGAAATATACGCATTCACCATATGAATGTAAACAGATGTAATATTCACCATTGAAATACCATTTCACCGCAGCGCGCCTTAAACGCGGGCGATTGCGTGCCAGCAAAGCCGGAAAGGTGAAAGAAAAACAGCGTTTTGGTTGAAACAACAAGAGAATCTCGATCATACTCTAGGGCACGTAATTGACGACGGCTGCGGGCTGGCTCCGCGAACATAAAAGGAAAACGTCATGGCCGAAGAAACCATTTTCAGTAAAATCATTCGCCGCGAAATTCCCTCGGATATTGTTTATCAGGACGAACTGGTTACCGCTTTTCGCGATATCTCTCCGCAAGCTCCAACCCATGTTCTGATTGTGCCAAACATTCTGATCCCAACCGTGAACGACGTGACCGAAGCGCACGAGCAGGCGCTGGGGCGCATGGTGACGGTTGCGGCGAAAATTGCTCGCGATGAAGGGATTGCTGAAGACGGTTACCGTTTGATCATGAACTGTAATCGTCATGGCGGGCAGGAGGTTTATCATATTCATATGCACCTGCTCGGCGGGCGCGCACTGGGGCCGATGCTGGCTCATAAAGGTCTTTAATATGACGAACGGGCGTGTCGCGTTATGGCTGGCAGCGCTGGTACTGATGGGGTGCAGTTCACGTCCTACGATCCCGGTCGCCGATGACCAGACGTTAGTGATGGAATCGAGCATTCTGGCCTCCGGGATTATTGCGCAGCCGCCGACGTTAAGTACGCATGAACTCCAGCCTTCCGCGTCTTCACGGTTGTTTAATGAACGACAGCAGCCCGTTACCGTGCATTATCGTTTTTTCTGGTATGACGCCAGAGGTCTGGAAATGCACCCGCTGGAAGCGCCGCGAACCGTCACGATCCCGGGAAATTCGGGCGTGACGGTGTATGGCAGCGCCAACTATTTGGGTGCGCACAGCGTCAGACTTTATCTTTACCTGTAAGGGGTGACTCTTGATTAAAACTATTGGACGCTACGCGCTACTGACAACCCTGGCCGTGCTGCTTGCGGGTTGTATTAGCGATCAGCAACCCGCGCCGGTTGATCAGGCGGGTGGTGCAGGCACGCCGCAACAACCCACGCCGGTACAGCCGCAACAACCGGTGCCGGAAGTGCCTTCAGTCCCGACGCTGCCGCAGCAGCAACCGGGGCCAATTGAGCATCAGGATCAAACGGGGCAGCCCGCGCCGCGCGAGCGTCATTTTGACTGGAATGGCGCCGTTCAGCCGATGGTCGGTAAAATGTTGCAGGTCAGCGGTGCGAACGCAGGCAGCGTGCTGTTAGTGGATAGCGTTAATAACCGAACCAATGGTTCCATTAACACGAGCGAAGCAACGGGTGTGGTGCGCAACGCGTTAGCGAATAACGGTAAATTTACGCTTGTTACCGAGCAGCAACTGGCGGTCGCGAAGCAACAACTGGGGCTCTCTCCACAGGACAGCCTCGGTACACGCAGTAAAGCCATCGGTATTGCCCGTAACGTCGGGGCGCAGTATGTGCTCTATTCCAACGCGACCGGGAATGTCAACGCACCGGCGCTGCAAATGCAATTGATGCTGGTACAGACCGGCGAAATTATCTGGTCGGGTAAAGGTGCGGTTCAGCAACAATAAACAGACGCGTGACGAGGTGTTGTCACGCTACTTTCCGACCTATACTCCCGTCGCCAGCCAGAATACCGGCCTCAGCGGCGGGAGTTGTCTTATTAGCGATGGACGGCATACGCTGGTGCTGCGAAAACGGCACCAGGCGACATCATCGCCTTTTCTGCGTCAGTATCGCTTACTCCGCCGCTTGCCAGCTTCTATTGCTCCACGCCCGCGCTTATTCACCGGCGAGTGGATGGCGGTCGATTATCTACCCGGCGAGGTCTGCGCTGTGCTGCCGCAGGCCAGTGTGCTGGTGCCGTTACTGTACGATTTACACCGCCAGCCGCTGTTTGGCTGGCGGATAACATTATTGCCGCTGCTTGAAGGTTACTGGCAGCAGAGTGCGCGTTCGCGGCGGACGCCGTTCTGGCTGCGCCAGTTAAAGCAGTTGCGCCAGCAAAAAGAACCTGTGCCGCTACGGCTGGCACCGTTACATATGGATGTCCACGCCGGAAACCTGGTGCAGAGTGCCAGGGGGTTGCGGCTGATCGACTGGGAATATGCGGGCGATGGCGATGTCGCGCTGGAATTGGCGGCGATATGGACGAAAAACGAGGCAGAGCGGCAGGAACTGGTGAATCGCTATGCGCATCAGTCTGCCATTAATCCCGCTTTGCTGTGGCGCCGGGTCCGGCGCTGGCGTCCGTGGGTTTTGATGCTGATGTCTGGCTGGTATGAGTGCCGCTGGCAGCAAACGGGCGATCAACAATTTATTACGCTGGCGAATGAAATATGGCGTCAGCTAGCGAAAAAAGAACAAGAGAGGTAAATGTGGGCCCAGTGATGTTGGATGTGGAAGGGTACGAACTGGATGCGGAAGAGCGCGAGATTCTGGCGCACCCGCTGGTTGGTGGCCTGATCCTCTTTACCCGTAATTATCACGATCCCGAGCAATTACGGGAGCTGGTGCGCCAGATCCGCAGCGCTTCGCATCATCGTCTGGTGGTGGCGGTTGATCAGGAAGGCGGGCGCGTACAGCGTTTTCGCGACGGCTTTACTCGCTTACCCGCCGCACAATCTTTTGCTGCTTTGCATGGGCTGGAAGAGGGCGGACGCCTGGCTCAGGAGGCGGGTTGGCTAATGGCCAGCGAAATGATCGCCATGGATATCGACATCAGTTTTGCCCCGGTGCTGGATATTGGGCATATCAGCGCGGCGATTGGCGAGCGTTCGTATCATGAAGACCCGGTGAAAGCGCTGGCTATGGCGACGCGCTTTATCGACGGGATGCACAGCGCAGGGATGAAAACCACCGGTAAACACTTTCCCGGTCACGGGGCGGTTACGGCCGATTCCCATAAAGAAACACCACGCGACCCGCGGCCACAAGGCGAGATCCGCGCGCATGATATGACGATTTTCCGCAACCTGATTGAGCAAAACAAACTCGATGCGATTATGCCCGCGCACGTTATCTATCCTGACGCCGATCCGCGTCCGGCCAGCGGCTCGCCATATTGGCTGAAAACAATATTACGCGGCGAGCTGGGTTTTGACGGCGTGATTTTTTCGGATGATTTGTCAATGGAAGGCGCAGCTATCATGGGAAGTTACGCTGAACGTGGCCAGGCATCGCTGGATGCCGGTTGCGATATGATCCTGGTCTGTAATAATCGTAAAGGCGCAGTAAGCGTGTTGGATAACCTGTCGCCGATCAATGCACAACGTGTTACGCATTTGTATCATAAAGGTTCATATTCTCGTCAGGAGTTGATGAGTTCAGCGCGCTGGAAGGCGGCTCATAACGAACTGGAGCAGCTGCATGCGCGCTGGCAGGAGCACAAAGAGGCCCGTTAATTCCTGCGGACGCGATGTCGAAGTGGTGAGGATACCATGATTATCTATTTACACGGTTTTGACTCAAACAGCCCCGGCAACCATGAAAAAGTGTTGCAGCTGCAGTTTATTGATCCGGATGTACGTCTGATTAGCTACAGTACGCGGCACCCGAAGCATGATATGCAGCATCTGCTGAAAGAAGTGGATAAAATGTTGCAGCTCAATATCGACGAGCGTCCACTGATTTGCGGTGTCGGCCTTGGCGGTTACTGGGCCGAGCGCATCGGTTTCCTGTGCGATATCCGTCAGGTGATCCTCAATCCTAACCTGTTTCCTTACGAGAACATGGAAGGGAAAATTGATCGCCCGGAAGAGTACCAGGATATTGCCACCAAATGCGTTTCCAACTTTCGTGAGAAAAATCGCGATCGCTGCCTGGTGATCCTTTCGCGCCAGGACGAAGCACTGAACAGCCAGCGCTCAGCCGAGGAGTTGCACCCCTATTACGAAATTGTCTGGGACGAAGAACAGTCGCATAAATTCAAGAATATCTCCCCGCATCTCCAGCGCATTAAGGCCTTCAAAACCCTCGGTTAATTCCCTATTCCGGCAGGTTATCTAACCTGCTGGCGTTATTTTTATTTCTGCGTTTCGCCGGGCATTATTTTGCCTGTCGACTACACTTGCTCATCTTTTAAGCATCAAAACTTGATGCATATCAATTTTGGTATGACCATTGAACCGTTCGTGTTATTCTCAGCGTCAATATCTGGTCGTAAGTGCGTAACTTGTTGTTAAATAAAGGCTATTTTTATAACTTTTAATTAACAATTGGTTAATATTTTAGGGGGTCACGTTGACTACACCATTGAAGAAAATTGTGATTGTAGGCGGTGGTGCTGGTGGTCTGGAACTGGCGACGCAGTTAGGTAAAAAGCTTGGCCGCGGCAAAAAAGCGAAAATCACGCTTGTCGATCGTAACCACAGCCATTTGTGGAAACCGTTGCTGCATGAAGTAGCGACGGGTTCGCTGGATGAAGGGGTTGATGCGCTGAGCTACCTGGCGCACGCGCGTAATCACCATTTTCAGTTCCAGCTCGGTTCTGTCGTTGATATTAATCGCGAAAACAAAACCATTACGCTTGCTGAACTGCGCGATGAGAAGGGCGAATTGCTGGTTCCGGAACGTAAACTGGCCTATGACACGCTGGTGATGGCGCTCGGCAGCACGTCGAACGACTTCAACACGCCTGGCGTGAAAGAGCACTGCATTTTCCTCGACAACCCACACCAGGCGCGCCGTTTCCACCAGGAAATGCTCAATCTGTTCCTGAAATATTCAGCGAACCTTGGCGCTAACGGCAAAGTCAATATTGCGATTGTTGGCGGTGGGGCAACCGGTGTTGAACTCTCTGCGGAGCTGCACAACGCGGTGAAACAGCTGCACAGTTATGGTTATAAAGGTCTGACAAATGAAGCGCTGAACGTGACGCTGGTGGAAGCCGGCGAACGCATTCTGCCTGCGCTGCCGCCACGGATTTCCGGTGCTGCGCATAACGAGTTGACCAAAATGGGCGTGCGCGTACTGACCCAAACGATGGTGACCAGCGCTGATGAAGGTGGTCTGCGCACGAAAGAGGGCGAATACATCAACGCCGATCTGATGGTGTGGGCGGCGGGTATCAAAGCGCCGGACTTTATGAAAGAGATTGGCGGTCTGGAAACCAACCGTATTAACCAACTGGTGGTCGAACCAACATTGCAAACCACCCGCGATGCGGATATTTACGCGATTGGCGATTGCGCGTCGTGTGCCCGACCGGAAGGTGGTTTTGTACCGCCGCGTGCGCAGGCCGCTCACCAGATGGCAAGCCTTGCCTTGCATAACATTCTGGCGCAGATCAAAGGTAAGCCGCTGAAACCGTATGTCTATAAAGATCATGGCTCACTGGTTTCTCTGTCCAATTTCTCAACCGTTGGCAGCCTGATGGGCAACCTGATGCGCGGTTCGATGATGGTTGAAGGCCGTATTGCACGCTTTGTGTACATCTCGCTGTACCGCATGCACCAGGTCGCGCTGCATGGTTATTTCAAAACCGGCCTGATGATGCTGGTCGGCAGCATTAACCGGGTGATCCGCCCGCGTCTCAAATTGCACTAACGCTGTTCTGCTCCCTGCGGCTTTATCTGCCCGGGGAGCAGCATATCCCTCTAGTGATGGCGTCAAACCGCTCGGATAACTCTGAATGTCGTCATTTTCCTGCCCACTATCCCTCTTTTTACGTTCTTTCTGATTGGCTTCCTTGCTTGCGAAGTTGCAAAATTGTTACCAATAGCAAACAGGGAGAGAATCCTGATGAACAAATCAATGTTAGCGGGTATCGGTATTGGCGTGGCCGCTGCACTGGGCGTTGCCGCAGTTGCCAGCCTGAACGTGTTTGAGCGCGGTCCGCAGTACGCGCAAGTGGTTTCTGCGACGCCAATCAAGGAAACAGTTAAAACGCCACGTCAGGAGTGTCGAAATGTGACAGTGACGCATCGTCGTCCCGTACAAGATGAAAACCGGATTACCGGTTCTGTACTCGGCGCGGTAGCGGGTGGCGTGCTGGGGCACCAGTTTGGTGGTGGTCGCGGTAAAGATGTCGCCACAGTCGTTGGTGCATTAGGCGGCGGTTACGCCGGTAATCAGATTCAGGGTGGGATGCAAGAAAGGGATACCTACACCACGACCCAGCAACGTTGCAGCACTGTGTATGACAAGTCAGAAAAAATGCTCGGCTATGACGTGACGTATAAAATCGGTGACCAGCAGGGAAAAATCCGTATGGATAAAGATCCCGGTACGCAAATTCCGCTGGATGGCAATGGTCAACTCGTTTTGAATAACAAAGCGTAAAACAGAAGTACTCTGCATGTTGGCTCCTCATCGCTCAGGCTGAGGAGCCTTTTTTCATTAAAAAAGCCTCACATTTCTGCAAGGCTTTAATCAGTCAAATAAAGTCGTGTTGGCGAACCAGCAGCAGGCCTGTTATCACAATTGAAATAAATGCAAACAGTACTGAACCACCCAACAAAACCCACAGACCAAATAATAATGTTATTACTATTAACACTTTAATGAATGGTAATAGCAAAATCATCTCCATTTTCCTTCTGCATGTGTTAAGTACAGGTAAATACCCTTTATCCTCGGAAGTCGTTCAATACAGCACTTAGGGTGAGAGCAAAGGAAAGCAAGTACATAGCTGCATCATCATGATGCTCATTATTTGTATCATCCGGACTAATCATTAGCCGCGCAATAATCACAATTAAGAATAGCAAAGCGGGGGAAAACGCTGATAGATTTTACCTATTATTGAAATGTGATATCTCAATCACAGAGGCGAGATGAGACGGTTTCCCGTCTCATTTTTTTTCAGGCTTTGATCAAATCCGGCCACAGCCGCAGAGTGGTTTGAATGATTTGCAGCAGTTTTTCACAACTCGCGCCTTCACGCGCGCTGATCGACATGCCCTGCAAGATACATCCTAAAAACTGCGCTAGTGCGAGCGTGTCAACCGTCTGCGGAATTTCGCCGCGCAGCTGGCGAGCGGTGAGAAACTGACGCAGCGTCTCTTCCTGCTGTGCGTGTCGCGATTTTATGGTGTTCGCAATGGCCTGTGACGATGCCGCCAGCGTCGCCGAGGTATTGATCATAAAGCACCCGGCGGGCGTATCCGTACTGGTAAAGCACTTCGCCACGGCGGTGAAGTAATCCCGCAGCGCGCTTTCCACAGATTTTTCTTCGCACAACAACTGCGCTTCGTGCTGGCGCGCGAAACGGGTGATGTAACGATCGAGGACGGCGCGAAACAGCCCCTCTTTGTTAGTGAACTCGGCATACAGCGTCGGCGCTTTCGCCCCGGTCGCTTCGACGAGATCGGATAATGATGTGGCTTCGTAACCATGTTGCCAAAATAGCGTCATGGCTTTGTCGAGCGCCGCTTCCCTGTCGAACACTTTCGGTCGGCCACGGCTTTTTTTGGTGCAACTGCTGACTTCACTGGTCATATCGCCGCCTAACCTTTGTTAGTTTGTTGAATGACCATTATAAAAATATTCCCGACAGATAACCAGCAGCAAATTAGCACATATCGATAAATCATATCGTTATGAATTTTAAGTAAAATTTATTTTATTTAATGATCGTTATAAAAAACCATTGACGCCTGATGCAGATCACATCTACGATTTGTGTATCGATCGTTAATTAAATGTTTAACGGCATCCTTCATCTGCATCCAGGAATGACATCATGAAAAATATCACTGCGCTGTTTACTGCTGCTGTACTGAGTTCTCTCTCTTTTGCCAGCGTCGCTGCTGTTGAAGTGCAATCTGCTCCGACAGGCCAGCAGGAAGTGGCGACCGTTGGAGTACGTGCGAACTCCAACCTTGCCTCCGTAGAAGATCAACTGGCTCAGAAAGCCGATGAGATGGGCGCAAAGTCGTTTCGCATCACCTCAGTAACCGGCTCTGACAACCTGCACGGCACTGCTGTTCTTTACAAATAAGCGCAACACATTACGCCACGGTGATAAAAAAGGCCCCGCGAATTATCGCAGGGCCTTTTTTTACGCCAGCAGGGCAGTTACATCACCTGCGGGTCGTTTTCAATGTGGCGGGTGACATCGACCGGCATCCCGGAACGTACTTCCATCGCATGGCTCATCACTGTTGCATCGCTGCGCGCATCATCTTTGAACGCTTGCATCGCAGCGTTCAGCACGATGGGTAATGTTTTGGGATCATCGTTAATCGATTTCGATAGCGGCTGATGCACTTCCACCAGCCGTCTGCCATCAGGCTCAACTGACGCTTTGATCGGCGTATTGATGATATTCACTGGCGTACCCGGGGAAACCTGGGCGAACAGGTTAGAGATGTCTTTATCCCGCAGGCGAATGCAGCCGGAGCTAACGCGCATACCGATACCGAAATCGGCGTTAGTACCGTGCAGCAAATAGACGCCACCAAACGCGGCAAGGCGAATGGCATGGTGGCCCATCGGGTTATCTGGCCCGGCAGGCATCACCGCTGGCAGATCTATTCCCTGCGCTTTATAGCGCGCACGAATATTCGCGGTCGGTGTCCAGGTGGGGTTCGCGCGTTTATCGGAAACCGTGGTGACCATGGTGGGCGTCAGCGTGTCGCCACCCAGTTGGCCAATGCCGATCGGGTAAACCGTGACTTCGTTTTTACCCGGCGGATAGTAATAGAGGCGCAGTTCGGCGAGGTTGATCACAATGCCTTTGCGCGGCACATCGGGCAGCAGCGTTTGCAGCGGAATGGTCAGTACACTGCCCGCGCGCGGGACATACGGATCGATACCGGGGTTGGCCTGCAAAAGCGCAAGAAATCCTACATTGTATTTCTTGGCAATCGCCTCCAGTGAACCGCCGTCGTTCTGCACGACATGAAAACGGTTCTCGCCAACGAGGTTACTGCCGGAAGGGGGTAAAGGCCAGGTGTTAGCGTGTGCGGGGAGGGCGAGAGTGACAGTGGCGGCGGCGGCCAGCAGCGCGAGCCAGTGAACGAAACGCGACATTTTTATCATTACCATAATCCATGTAAATCATAAGGTTATTGCTATAAAGCTGTGTGATGGAATTATGGTAGGTCAGCGTGTAGGGAAATCCTGGAGTATTGCAAAATATTTGTAAATGTTGAGGAAAGTAAAGGTGCCGGGCCATGCGACCCGGCGTAACGCATTTTGTCAGGCTACCGCATTTTCGGCGAGCTGCTGCATAAAGTTACGAACCCAATCCATCCGCACTTTGCGCTCGCTGAGATCCTGCATAAATTTCAGCCGCGTTGGGCCATCGAGGCGGAAATGCTGCGGTTGTTTCTGCAGCAAGCCAATCAGCCACGCCGGATTGACATGATTTTTCGCGTTGAACTCAATCATGCCGCCTTTTTCGTTGCCTTCCAGCTTGCGGATCCCCAGTTTTTGCGCCTGCTGGCGCAAGCGGGCAATATCCAGCAGGTTACGCGCTGCATCCGGCAACAGGCCGAAACGGTCAATCAGCTCAACTTTAATCTCCTCCAGCGCGTTCTCATCTTTAGCGCTGGCGATGCGTTTATAGAATGACAAGCGCGTGTTGACGTCAGGAATAAAGTCATCCGGCAGCAGCGACGGCATACGTAATTCCACTTCGGTTTGCTGGCTGGTGAGATCTTCCAGCGACGGCTCGCGGCCCGCTTTCAGCGCATCGACCGCATTTTCCAGCAGTTCCATATAGAGCGAAAAGCCGATGGTTTCCATCTGACCACTCTGGTCTTCGCCCAGCAGTTCTCCCGCGCCGCGGATCTCGAGGTCATGCGTTGCCAGCGCGAAGCCCGCGCCTAAATCTTCCAGCGAGGCGATGGCCTCCAGGCGTTTTTGCGCATCGGTAGTCATCGCTTTGGGATGCGGCGTCAGCAGCCAGGCGTAGGCCTGGTGGTGCGAACGCCCGACTCGCCCGCGCAGCTGGTGGAGCTGGGCAAGGCCGAAGTGATCGGCGCGTTCAATAATGATGGTGTTGGCGGTCGGAATATCGATCCCGGTTTCAATAATGGTGGTGCACACCAGCACGTTGAAACGTTGATGGTGGAAATCATTCATCACCCGCTCCAGCTCGCGTTCACGCATCTGGCCGTGACCGATGGCGATGCGCGCTTCCGGCACCAGTTCCGCCAGCCGGTCGGCGGCTTTCTGGATATTTTCCACATCATTGTAGAGATAGTAGACCTGCCCACCGCGCAGGATCTCGCGCAGTATTGCCTCGCGAACCACCAGGTTGTCGTACTCGCGTACAAAGGTTTTTACCGCCAGGCGGCGCGCGGGCGGGGTGGCGATAATCGACAGATCGCGCATCCCGCTCATCGCCATATTCAGCGTACGGGGGATCGGCGTGGCGGTCAGCGTCAGGATATCCACATCGGCGCGCATCGCTTTAATACGCTCTTTGTGGCGCACACCGAAACGGTGCTCTTCATCGACAATTAACAGGCCGAGATCTTTCAGTTTGACATCGCTTTGCAACAGCTTGTGTGTGCCAATCAGAATATCGATTTTTCCTTCGGCGGCCTGCTCCAGGATCTGCGCCTGCTCTTTGGCGCTGCGAAAACGTGAAAGCATTTCGATGCGCACCGGCCAGTTGGCGAAGCGATCGCGGAAGTTATCGAAGTGCTGCTGAGCGAGCAGGGTGGTTGGCACCAGCACCGCCACCTGCTTGTTGTTTTCAACCGCAAGAAACGCGGCGCGCATCGCCACTTCGGTTTTACCGAAGCCGACATCGCCGCACACCAGCCGGTCCATTGCCAGCGGCTGGCACATATCGCTGAGCACCGCGTTAATAGCCTGCGCCTGATCCGGCGTGGTTTCAAACGGGAAACTGTCGCAGAAAAGTTGATACTGCTCTTTGTCATGTTTAAAGGCGAAGCCCGCTTTGGCGGCGCGCTGCGCGTAAATATCCAGCAGTTCTGCGGCGACATCGCGCACTTTTTCCGCCGCTTTTTGCCGCGCGCGCGACCAGGCATCGCTCCCCAGTTTATGCAGCGGCGCGTTCTCTTCCGCACCGCCTGCATAGCGGCTGATTAAATGCAGCGACGAGACGGGCACGTACAGTTTGGCGTCACCGGCGTAGGTCAGCATCAGATATTCGCCTTTGATGCCGCCCGCTTCCAGCGTGGTCATTCCGGCATAACGGCCCACGCCGTGTTCCAGGTGCACCACCGGCTGGCCATCATGCAGTTCGGCCAGGTTACGGATCAACGTATCCGGGTTGATGGTGCGCCGTGTATCCTGGCGACGACGCGCGACGCGCTCACCGAGCAGATCGCTTTCACAAATTAGCGCCCGGCTGCGTAACGTATCGATAAAGCCGTGTTCTGCGGCACCGATCATCAGGTATGTGCCAGGCGCTTCGGCTTCATCGAGACGCATAATACGCTTAGGCGCAACTTTGATGCGTGCCAGCAGCTCAATTAACGCCTCGCGACGACCTTCACTCTCGACGGAGAACACCACCGGCCCGGCGAACGATTCGAGGAACTTACGCAGGTTATCCAGCGGTGATTTCTGCTGCGCCTGTACCGCCAGATCCGGCAACGACCGGTAACCCAGGTTAACATGCGCGGCTTTGTCGGCCAGGTGTTCGGTTTTTAACTGGATGCGCGGCCATTTCTTCAGCTCGCTGTAGAGCTCATCAACGCGAAGCCACAGCGTCTCCGGCGGCAGTAAAGGGCGCATCGGGTCAACACCGCGGTTCTCAAAACGCGCCTGCGTCTCCTGCTGGAAGCGCTCGGCGCTGCTTTCCAGATTACCGGTGTTAACCAGTAAGGTGTTTGCCGGGAAATAGCTGAACAGCGGCGGCAGCGGTTCGCTGAAAAACAGCGGTTGCCAGTACTCAATCCCGGTAGGCAACGTACCTTTGCTGACTTGCTGGTAAATATGCTCGGCGTCGCGTTTGACCTCAAATTTATCGCGCCACTGGCTGCGGAACAGCTCAATGGCGTTTTTATCGGTCGGGAATTCGTGCGCGGGCAGTAAGTTAATTGCTTCGACTTCTTCCAGCGTTCGCTGGGTATCGGCGTCGAAAAGACGCAAACTGTCGATTTCGTCATCGAAAAAATCGAGGCGGAAAGGCTGCTCGCTGCCCATCGGGAAAAGATCAAGCAGCGCGCCGCGTGTGGCGTACTCCCCATGCTCCATAACTTGATCAACATGGCGATAACCCGCGCTATCCAGTTGGCTGCGCAGCTCATCGCGCGACAAGCGCTGCCCTTTTTTCATCACCAGCGCATGGCCATGCAGGTAGCTATGCGGGCAAACGCGTTGCATCAGCGTATTTACCGGAACAATCAGCACGCCGCGCTGCATGGAGGGGAGCTGATATAGGGTCGACAGGCGGGAAGAGATAATTTCCTGATGTGGTGAGAAGCTGTCATACGGCAGCGTTTCCCAGTCGGCGAGGTTCATGACCAGGTTATCGGTAAACTGCCCAATCTCATCCTGCAAGCGCAGCGCGTTTTGCATATCCGGCGCAATCAGCACAACCGGGCCCGGATGGCGCTCAATGATTTCCGCAACTTCGGTGGCGCAGGCAGCACCTGTCAGTTCGCCAAACTGGCGCTGGTCGCCTGCTTTGACAGGCAGGGAATAACGGTATTGTTCAGGCATGGGGATATCAAGATCTCGTTATGGATATACCCCCCGTTATGGGGGCATATCCCTGATACGCAATACCATTATTATCTGTGATTAAGCGGGTTTAGCCAATACGACGCGCAGGATTAACGCGCTTGCACCGCCGTGAGATGTTTCGTCGGTGGCGTGAAAAAGAGATCGGCGAACAGTGCCGACGACAATTTTCGCACCATCAGCCCAGCCAGCGTACAAATCAGCAACGTGGCGAACGGATAGACTAACAGCAGCGCCAGTTCGACCGTTTGCGGCCATGCGCCCGCGTTCATCGGTTTGAGCAGCGCAAGGCTGATGGCCTCAATCAGAATGCGGTGAGTGGTATAAATTGCCAGCGTATTGGAGCCGACCACGTTCAGCAGGCTCTTTTCGTTGGGGGGAAAACGCTGCTCCAGCATCTGGAACAAACGCATAATGCCCACAATAGAAAGCAGGCACAGCGGCAGTGGCATATTCAACATCCACAGCCCGAAAGCCACCACGGCCGCCAGCGCAAACAGTAATCCGTAGCGGCGGAGCGACACGGTTTTGACCCACTCCATTACGCTTGCCCCATACCAGGCGCCGAGCGAATAGAAAATCATATTACGCACCACGCTGTTCATCCCCCACCACGGCAGTGGCAGGTAATTAATCGCCAGGCTTGCCAGGATCATTAGCGCTAATAGTGGCACTTTCCAGTTACTGAGCAGCTTACAAAGCGTGAAATAGACCACCAGCGCATAGAGATACCACAAGCTGGTACTGGCGGTGAGCATGCCCTGCGCGAACTCGCGCCAGTTCTCCGCGTAAGCCGCGTTGGCGGCATTACTCAGATCGCGCTGCGGCGCGAGCCAGTCATTTATCTGGCGTAACCCAGCCCATTGCAGGAGGCCCCACAGCGCCAGCACATAGACGATGCTCCAGATACGCTTATCGAGCGTTTCTTTCCACGGCACATCGTCTATATATCGGCGAATGAGGTAGCCGGAGATAAAAAAGAACACCGGCATACGAAACGGTGCGAGGTAAAGGTTGAAATAAATCCAGCATTTAGTGAGCGTTTGCGACCACGGATGCTGGAAAGTGGACAGGTGCGGGTAAAACGTGATGACGGAGTGATAAACCACAACCAGACAAATACATAACCCCTTGATTTGATTAATCCATAATGTTTTCTGTTTCATTAACACTGTTGCCTGTTTTGCCAAAATCCTGGTCGTTGATCCTGGGCAGACGGGAGAGGGATGTATTGGGGAAGTGTCTGTATTTGTTCATTTTCGGATTAAGGCGAGAGGGCATTAACGGTCAACAGCCGTACAAACAAACGGAAATGCAAACTGGCTGGCGGTTGTTTATTGGTTTGATTTCACGGAATTTTTCCTTATCTGTCTGACGAATACTTACCGTTTCACTCATTTACGCTCTGTGCTTTCGCTTATATACTCCTCACTCTGCTATCAGCAACCAGACGGATTTCATGTACCAGCCTGTCACTCTTTTCATAGGCCTGCGCTATATGCGCGGGCGCGCAGCGGACCGCTTCGGCCGCTTTGTCTCCTGGCTGTCAACCATTGGCATCACCCTCGGTGTTATGGCGCTGGTAACGGTGTTATCGGTGATGAATGGCTTTGAGCGCGAGCTGCAAAACAACATTCTGGGGCTGATGCCACAGGCTACTCTTACCACGCAAAACGGCTCACTGAATCCAGCGCAGCTGCCGGCAAGCCAGATCAAATTACAGGGCGTGACGCGAATTGCGCCGCTCACCACTGGCGATGTAGTGCTCCAGAGCGCGCGCAGCGTGGCGGTGGGGGTGATGATGGGCATCGATCCGGCGCAAAACGATCCGCTGACGCCATATCTGGTGAATGTCAAACAAAGCGATCTGCAAGCGGGCAAATACAACATTATCCTCGGTGAGCAACTGGCCGGTCAGTTAGGCGTGAACCGTGGCGATCAAATCCGCGTGATGGTGCCCTCTGCCAGCCAGTTTACGCCGATGGGCCGTTTGCCGAGCCAGCGTCTGTTCACCGTGGTGGGTACATTTGCGGCGAACAGTGAAGTCGACGAATACCAGATGCTGGTCAATATTGATGACGCTTCACGCCTGATGCGCTACCCGGCGGGGAATATCACCGGCTGGCGTTTATGGTTGAATGAGCCGCTGAAAGTCGACGTGCTCAGCCAGCAAACATTGCCGGAAGGCACCAAATGGCAGGACTGGCGCGATCGTAAAGGCGAGCTGTTCCAGGCCGTGCGGATGGAAAAAAACATGATGGGGCTGCTGCTGAGCCTGATCATCGCCGTTGCGGCATTCAACATTATTACCTCGCTGGGTCTGATGGTGATGGAAAAGCAGGGCGAGGTAGCGATTTTACAAACCCAGGGCTTAACCCCACGTCAAATCATGGCCGTGTTTATGGTGCAGGGGGCCAGCGCCGGGATTATTGGCGCGTTGCTGGGTGCCGGGCTGGGCGCACTGCTCGCCAGCCAGTTAAATAACCTGATGCCGATTATTGGTGCCTTCCTTGATGGCGCAGCCCTGCCGGTGGCGATTGAACCGCTGCAGGTGATTGGTATTGCGCTGGTGGCGATGGCCATCGCGCTGCTCTCTACGCTTTATCCTTCCTGGCGCGCCGCCGCCACTCAACCCGCTGAGGCTTTACGTTATGAATAAGATCCTGTTGCAATGCGACAACCTGTGCAAACGCTATCAGGAAGGCAGTGTGCAAACCGACGTACTGCATGATGTCAGCTTTAGCATGGCGGAAGGGGAGTTAATGGCGATTGTCGGCAGCTCCGGCTCCGGTAAAAGTACGCTGTTGCACCTGTTAGGCGGGCTGGATACGCCAACCTCTGGCGATGTAATTTTCCGTGACCAGCCAATGAGCAAACTCACCTCGACCGCCAAAGCGGAGCTGCGTAACCGGGAATTAGGCTTTATCTACCAGTTCCATCATTTGTTGCCGGACTTCACCGCGCTGGAAAACGTGGCAATGCCGCTGTTGATTGGCAAAAAGAAACCAGCGGAAATTAATGAGCGTGCCCGGGAAATGCTGCGCGCGGTTGGGCTTGAACATCGCGCCAGCCACCGTCCTTCCGAGCTTTCTGGCGGCGAACGCCAGCGTGTGGCGATTGCCCGCGCGCTGGTCAACAATCCGCGCCTGGTGCTGGCAGATGAACCGACAGGGAACCTCGATGCGCGTAACGCGGACAGCATTTTCGAACTGCTGGGCGAACTGAACAAAATGCAGGGCACGGCTTTCCTCGTGGTGACACATGATTTACACCTGGCGAAGCGTATGAATCGCCAGTTAGAAATGCGCGATGGTCGCCTGAATACTGAAGTCACCCTGATGGGGGCCGAGTAATGGCCTCACCCCTCTCTTTACTGATTGCGCTGCGTTTTAGCCGTGGTCGCCGTCGTGGCGGTATGGTGTCGCTGATTTCGGTGATCTCCACCGTTGGCATCGCGCTGGGCGTGGCGGTGCTGATTGTCGGTTTAAGCGCGATGAACGGTTTCGAACGTGAACTGAACAACCGCATACTGGCGGTGGTGCCGCACGGTGAAATCGAGCCGGTGAATCAGCCGTGGACGAACTGGGACACAGCGCTGGAAAAAGTGAAAAAAGTGCCGGGCATTGCCGCCGCTGCGCCCTATATTAATTTTACCGGGCTGGTGGAAAGCGGTGCCAACCTGCGCGCGATTCAGGTGAAAGGCGTTGACCCGGCGCAGGAAACGCAGCTTAGCGCCTTGCCGAAATTTGTGCAGGGCGACGGCTGGCAAAATTTCCGCGCCGGTGAGCAGCAGATCATTCTGGGTAAAGGCGTGGCCGATGCGCTAAAAGTGAAGCAGGGCGACTGGGTTTCCATCATGATCCCCAACTCCGATGACGCGCATAAACTGCTACAACCCAAACGCGTGCGTTTGCATGTCACGGGCATTCTGCAACTGAGCGGCCAGCTTGATCACAGCTATGCGATGATCCCGATGCAGGACGCGCAGCAATATCTGGATATGGGCGGCAGCGTCACCGGCATCGACATCAAGGTAAATGATGTGTTTAACGCCAATAAACTGGTGCGCGACGCGGGTGAAGTGACCAACAGCTACGTCTATATCAAAAGCTGGATTGGTAAGTACGGCTACATGTATCGCGACATTCAGATGATCCGCGCCATAATGTATCTGGCGATGGTCTTAGTGATTGGCGTGGCCTGTTTTAACATTGTCTCGACGCTGGTCATGGCGGTAAAAGACAAGAGTGGTGATATTGCTGTGTTGCGTACGCTCGGGGCGAAAGATGGGCTTATCCGCGCCATTTTCGTCTGGTACGGTCTGCTGGCAGGCCTGCTTGGCAGCATCAGCGGTGTGGTGATCGGCGTTGTCGTATCATTGCAATTAACGCCAATCATTAACGTGATTGAAAAGTTGATCGGCCATCAGTTCCTGTCGGGAGATATCTACTTTATCGATTTCCTGCCATCGGAGCTGCACCCGCTGGATGTCGTCTATGTGCTGGTGACGGCGCTGGCGCTAAGCCTGCTGGCAAGCTGGTATCCGGCGCGCCGGGCGAGCAATATTGATCCTGCACGAGTGCTGAGCGGGCAGTAATTCCGCGTGGAACGGGCCACAACGAAGGAGTGGCAATGAATTACGGATTTGATATCGGCGGCAGTAAAATCGCGTTGGGCGTCTTTGACGCCAACCGGCGCTTACAGTGGGAAAAGCGCGTCGCCACCCCGCACGACAGCTATCAGGCGTTTCTGCGCGCCATTGCCGATCTGGTTGCCGAAGCGGATGCGCATTTCGGTGTCAAAGGCAGCGTCGGCGTCGGTATTCCCGGCATGCCGGAAACCGCCGACGGCACGCTGTATGCCGCTAATCTCCCCGCTGCCAGCGGTCAACCGCTGCGCGCCGACCTTACTGCGTTGCTTGAGCGCAATGTGCGTATCGACAACGACGCCAACTGCTTTACGCTCTCCGAAGCCTGGGATGACGAATTCCGCCAGTATCCGCTGGTGATGGGGTTAATCCTCGGCACCGGCGTTGGCGGTGGGCTGGTGGTGAATGGCAAATCCATCTCTGGCCGTCGCTTTATCACCGGTGAGTTCGGTCATATCCGCCTGCCGGTGGATGCGCTGGGGCTGATGGGTTTTGATTTCCCGCTTACCCGCTGCGGCTGCGGAAAGATCGGTTGTATTGAAAACTATCTCTCCGGGCGCGGTTTTGCCTGGCTGTACCGACACTTCTATCATCAATCCTTGTCAGCGCCGGAAATCATTACGCGCTGGGAACAGGGCGAGGCGAAGGCGCTGGCGCATGTGGAACGTTATGTGGATTTGCTGGCGGTGTGTCTGGGTAATATTCTGACCATTGTCGACCCGGATCTGCTGGTGATTGGCGGCGGTTTATCCAATTTCAGCGCGCTGACCCGGCTGTTGCCAGCGCGTATTGCGCCGCATCTGTTACCGGCAGGCGATGTACCACGTATCGAACGCGCGCGCCATGGCGATGCGGGCGGGATGCGCGGCGCGGCCTTTCTTCACCTCACTGACTAATCTGAGAGGATGCTATGCAATCGCGACGTTCACATCGTCTCAGCCGTTTTCGCCGTAACAAGCGCCGTTTGCGCGAGCGCTTGCGTCAGCGAATTTTTTTCAGAGACACAATGGTGCCAGGCGTAATGGAAAAACCAAGAGTCGTCGTTCTGACGGGAGCGGGCATTTCCGCTGAATCCGGTATTCGTACCTTCCGCGCGGCAGACGGGCTGTGGGAAGAGCATCATGTTGAAGACGTGGCGACGCCGGAAGGTTTTGCCCGCAACCCGCAACTGGTGCAAACCTTCTATAACGATCGGCGCAGGCAGCTGCAACTGCCGGAGATTGTGCCGAATGCCGCGCATCTGGCGCTGGCGAAGCTCGAGCAGGCGCTGGGCGATCGCTTTTTGCTGATCACGCAAAACATCGACAACCTGCACGAACGCGCGGGCAATAAAAACATTATCCATATGCACGGCGAGCTGCTGAAAGTGCGCTGTTCGCAAAGCGGGCAGGTGCTGACGTGGACGGGGGATGTCACGCACGATGACAAATGCCACTGCTGCCAGTTTCCGGCACCGCTGCGCCCGCATGTGGTGTGGTTTGGCGAAATGCCGCTGGGGATGGACGAGATTTACAGCGCGCTGGCAATGGCGGATGTGTTTATCGCGATTGGCACCTCCGGGCATGTTTATCCGGCTGCCGGGTTTGTGCATGAAGCGAAACTGCAGGGCGCGCACACCGTAGAGCTGAATCTCGAACCGAGCCAGGTTGGCAGCGAGTTTGAAGAGAAACACTATGGGCTGGCAAGCCAGGTCGTACCGGAATACGTTGAAAAGCTGCTGAAAAAGCTTTAACCATCACCGCCATCCTTTTTAGCTAAGGGGATGGCGGTTTAGCGCTTTTTACTGACCTGTTCACGCGCCAGCGTGTGACTATCGTGAAAATCCCTGGTAAGTTCCCCGTAAGACAACCCCCCTGATGATAGCGTTTCCACCGCTAACAGGAGCATCATCATGGGTGTTGTGCCACGTTGTGTTGTCGCAGCCAGTCTAATGTCTGTTGTTTTTGCCGCCCGGGCCGATGAACTGCCGGTTTGGGGAGTTGGCGTCGGCGTCATTAGCACGCAAAAGCCTTACCAGGATAGTGACCGTCAGTACACCCCGATCCCGATTCTGCATTATGAAAACCGTTATTTCCGCTTTTCAGGCACGGCGGCTGAAGTCAAATTGCCCGCGCTACATCTGAGTGAAACCCAACAGCTCAATATCGGTCTAATAGCCCGTTATGACGGCGCAGGCTATTCGTCCGATGATGCCGATATCCTGAAAGGGATGGACAAGCGCAAAGGGGGATTCTGGGGCGGAGCGGGCATCGGGTGGCAAAACCCGGTAGTGGATCTGTTTACAGACTGGACTCACGATCTTTCCGGTAACAGTCGCGGGCAGCGTTTACGCCTGGGCGCAGAAAAGCGCTGGTATCTGAGTGAGCAATTTACGTTGACGCCTCGGCTGGTCGTCAGCCGTTATAACAGCAGCTATGTCGATTACTACTACGGCGTGCGCCGCAGCGAAGCACGTCCGTGGCGGCCTGCATACCGTGCAGATGCCTCGATTAACACCGAAATGGGCGTACGCAGCCTGTACACATTCAATGAACATCACACGCTGATGGTTGACGTAGAAATGACGCTGCTGGCGTCGGAAATTAAGGACAGCCCGCTGGTGAACAGGACTAACGAAAACCGCATTTTAATAAGTTATCTGTACTATTTCTGATGAGCCGAATATTACTGATTGAAGATCACGACCATCTGGCGCGCCTGATTGCCAAAGGGCTGGCAGCGGCGGGCATCGCTGTGGATATTGTCGGGCGCGGCGATGCGGCCTGGGCGGCGATAGCACAGGTCTCTTATCAGGGGCTGGTGCTCGATCGCGGTTTGCCCGATGGCGACGGTATCCAGCTATTGCATCGCCTGCGCCAGGCGCAGGTCGCGATCCCGTGTTTGATCCTCACCGCCCGCGATGCGCTGCACGATCGCGTCGAAGGGCTGGAGGCGGGCGCGGATGACTATCTCGCCAAGCCGTTTGCCATGGAGGAGCTGGTGGCGCGTGTGCGTGCCCTGTTGCGCCGTCCGGTGCAAAGCCAGCCGCTGCAACCGGCGTGGGGCGATTTAATCCTTTCGCCGGAAGCCAGCATTATGCAGTGTGGCGAACAGCACATTGCGCTGGCACCTGCTGAGCTGCAAATCATGTTAGCGCTGGTGGGAAAGCAGGGCGGCGTAGTACGCCGTAGCCGGATGGAAGCCGCCGGATGGGGGTTAAGCGATGCGGTGACGCCGAACGCGCTCGACGTCGCGCTGCACCGGTTAAGGCGTAAGTTAACGGCGATTGGTTCGCGCCTGCAGATTGTTAACCTCAGGGGATTAGGCTATGCCATCCGGGAAAAAACGTTGGCTGAATATCCTTGCGCTGAAGATCCTGCTGGCGTTTGTCGCCGGGGCGCTGCTGAGTATTGCGTTGCTGGTGCTGTCTGGCCGGGTGGTGAAAGAGCGCTTACCGGGGATGGATCTTTCTGACTACACCCACCGGCTGGCTCAGGACTTGCAGTTTGACGCGCGCGGGCAGCCGACCGGGTTCAATAACGGCGACCAATTTCCACTGTGGATCTACCAAAGCATCACCGATGATGTGGCTTATCGCGTGCTGGATGGCGAAGGGCGAGTCGTGCTGATGTCGCCCGGTGCGCAACACTGGCCGACGCTTGCACCGCAAGTATCACGAGAGTTTAAATTCACGCTTAACGGCATGATTTACGATGGTGCGACCGAACCGTATGTTCTTGCAGGCAAAACCTGGTGGATCCAGATGGCCGCCAGCTCGCGGATTATCGATTTTCTGCATCGCGGTTTTGCCTTACCGTTTATCCGCTTTGGTATCGAGTTGTTCAGCCTGGTGCTGCTGGTGGTCTTCGGGCTTTGTGCGTGGGTGACGCTGAAATATTCCCTCAAGCCGCTGCGCAATGTGTCGACGGAGGCGGCGCTAATCTCGCCGCGCTCGCTGGATGCGCGTCTGCAAACACGCGGTGTACCGACAGAGATCTCCCCGCTGATTGACAGCTTCAACCAGGCGCTGGCGCGACTGGAGAAGGGGTATCGTAATCAGCAGGATTTTCTGGCGAAAGCGGCGCATGAGTTAAAAACACCGCTGACGCTGATTCGTGCAGAAGTAGAAATGATGGAGGCCACAGAGGACGCGCGCGGGCCGCTGTTGTTGCAGGTCGAACATCTGGCGCGTCAGGTTCAGCAGTTATTACTGCTGGCTGAGGCCAGCGAACCACTGAGCTACCAATTTGCTCAGGTTGATGTCCATGCGATCGCCCGCGATTGCGTGCAGTTTCTTCAGCGTATCGCTTCAGATGCGCAGGTTTCGTTGACCTTATCAACGGCAGACGATCCGCTGCGCTGGCGCGCCGATCGCGGGGCGTTATTCACCCTGCTTAAGAACCTGATCGAGAACGCTATCCAGCACGCGCCGCCCGGTACGCCCGTGCATATTGCCGTCAGTGAAAATGGGTTTACGGTGCGCGATGTCGGGCCGGGCGTGGCGGAAGACGAATTGCCGTTGCTGTTTTCGCGTTTCTGGCGCGGCGCGCATCGACGCGATAGCGGGGCGGGGCTGGGGCTGGCGATTTGCCATGAAATTGTGCTGGCGCACGGCTGGACGCTGCAGGCGGAAAATGCCAGACCGGGGTTGCTTCTGGCGGTGTCGACCGGGTGAGCGACCCGGTCGACGAAAGCGGTTAACGGCCCGCTTTTAACTTCTGGTAGTACTCTTCATAAATGGCGCTGGTACTGCCGACATCGTTTTGCCATTCACCTTTCTGGATGGTTTCGGCATCCGGATAGAGGGATTTATCGTTTGCCACTTCAGGTTTGAGCAGCTTACGCGCCGCCAGGTTTGGCGTCGGATAGCCGATGGTTTCCGCGACCTGTTTGGCGATTTCCGGGCGCAGCAGGAAGTTAATCAACTTCAGCGCACCGTCGACGTTTTTCGCGTTTGCGGGAATCGATAAGCTGTCCATCCAGAAAATACCGCCTTCTTTCGGCCACACGACCTCCAGCGGCGTTCCCGCCTGGCGCGCAACCCAGGCGGAGCCATTCCACACCATCCCGAGATTCACTTCGCCTTCCATATACGGGTTCGCCGGGTTATCGGAGTTGAACGCCGCCACGTTTGGCATCAGTTTTTGCAGCTCTTTATAAGCCGCTTCAATCTCTTTCACATCGGTGGTATTCCCGGAATAACCGAGTTTGCGCAGCGCCATCTGGAACACTTCGCGCGCGTCATCAGTTAACAGCAGGCTGCTTTTGTATTCCGGTTTCCACAGATCTGCCCAACTGGTAATGGTTTTCGCATCGATGGCGTCAGTATTGACGCCGATCGCCGTCGCGCCCCAAATGTACGGAATGGAGTAATCGTTATTCGGGTCGAACGGCTTGTTAAGCATCTCGGGATCGAGATTGTGGAAGTTCGTCAGCTTCGTTTTGTCGATCTTCTGGATCATGCCCTCTTTGCGCATTTTGTCCACGAAGTAGGTCGACGGCACCACCAGGTCGTACGCGCCTTCTTTATAGGTTTTGAGCTTGGCGTACATTGTTTCATTCGATTCATACGTCGAATAGATAACCTTGATGCCGGTCTCTTTGGTGAACTGCTCCAGCAGGCCCGGCGGCACATACTCGGTCCAGTTATAGAAGTAGAGTGTTTTGTTGTCGTCAGCGTGTGCGGCGCTCATGCCGAGGGCAAGTGCGCCCGCCGCGAGCAGGTGGCGTGACCATTTTTTCATTCAAACGTCCCCTGAGTTAGAGCCTGCCTTGCAGGCTATTTTATTTGCCATTTCGGGTCCGGACAGTGCCCGAACGCCTAACGTTCTGCGGCTTCTGTGTGCTGTCCGCCCGAACTGGCTGCGTCCATTACGCCTGGCGAGGCAGGCTTTTTGTTTTCGTCGTATCACGCGCAATCAACTGGCTGGCAATCACCAGTACCAGCGACAGCACCAGCAGGATCGTCGCCAGCGCGTTCACTTCCGGCGATACGCCGACTTTGACCATTGAGTAGATCTTCAACGGCAGAATTTCATATCCTGGCCCGGTAACGAAAGAGGAAACCACAACGTCATCCATCGACAGGGTAAAGCTCAGCAGCCAGCCTGCGGCGACAGCAGGCATCGCCAGCGGCAGGATGATTTTGCGCAGGATGGTCATCTCGCTGGCACCCAGATCTTTGGCCGCTTCCAGCATCCGCACATCAAACCCTTTCAGCCGCGAGAACACCGTGACCACCACAAACGGCAGGCAGAAGGTGATATGCGAAAACAGCAGCGACCAGAAACCCAGGTGCACGCCGAGCAGCATAAACAGCACCAGCAGGGAAATTGCCATTACGATATCCGGCGACATCATCACCACAAACAGCATGCCGCTGACAAACGGTTTGCCGCGAAAACGGTAGCGGTAAAGCGCCACGGCAGTCAGCGAGCCAATTAACGTCGCGAACGTTGCCGACAGCACCGCCATCGTCAGAGAGTGCTGCGCCGCCTGCAGCAGGCTGTCGTTATTCATCAACAGGCTGTACCACTGGGTGGAAAAGCCCTGCCAGTTGATGCCAAAGCGCGAGCTGTTAAAGGAGTTGACGATCAAAATAATGATCGGGATATAAAGGTAAGCGTAAATCGCGGTCATAAAACCGCCTCGCAGCAGTCGACCGATCATTCGAGCTCCACTTTTTTATTCAGCAATCGCGCGGCGCGCCAGTAAACCAGCAACATCAGCCCCATCACGATGGTCAGTGTAATGCTGGTTGCCGACCCAAACGGCCAGTCGCGGATGTTCAGAAACTGGCTCTTAATCACGTTGCCGACCAGCAGGTTTTTTGCGCCACCCATCAAATCCGAGACGTAGAACAGCCCCATGGCCGGTAGCATCACCAGCAAACAGCCGGCGACAATCCCCGGCATCGTCAGCGGAATAATGATGCGGATAAAGGTTTGCAACTTGCTGGCACCGAGATCTTTTGCCGCTTCCAGCAGCGGTTTATCGAGCTTTTCGATACTGGAGTAGAGCGGCATGACCATAAACGGCAGCAGAATGTAGACCAGCCCGATAATCACCGCGCCGGGGGTAAACATAATGCGCAGCGGCGTATCGATAACGCCCAGCCATAGCAGGAACTCGTTGAGATACCCTTTCGTGCTGAGGAAAATTTTCAGCCCGTAGATGCGGATCAGTGAGTTGGTCCAGAAGGGGACAATCAGCAAGAACAGCAGTAACGGACGCACCTTGGCGGGCAGTTTCGCCAGAAACCAGGCAAACGGATAACCCAGCGCCAGACACATCAGCGTGGCGATAAACGCCATGTTGAGCGAATGCAGCAGCACGTCGAAATAGAGCGGATCCAGCAGCCTGGTGTAGTTATCCAGCGTAAAGACCAGTTTGACGAAGTTAGCGTCGTCGCGGGTCAAAAAGCTGGTGGCGATGATCATCAGGTTGGGCAGAAAAACAAACAGTACAAGCCAACCGACGATGGTCGCGATCACGCCCTTCTGGAATTTACTTGTACTCTTCATCAGCCAGCACGACCTCCCAGCTCTCTACCCAGTTGATGGCCATTTTCTGGTCCAGCGAATGGTCAAAATCCGGGTCGTCTTCATTAAAGAACTCGCTGACCATCACCATTTTGCCGTTTTCCAGCTCGACCATCGATTCCAGCGTCATCCCTTTATAGTTACGTTCGCGCACGTAGCCAATCAGCCCTTCGGTTTCGGCAATATCATGGATCTCTTCGACGCGCAGATCTTCCGGGCGAAGCAGCACGTTCAGCTGCTGGCCTTTTTCCACCGCGAAGTTGACATGGATATTGCACTCGCGACCTTCGACGTTTGCCCGCACGCGGCTGTCGTCCAGACGCTCAATCACCGTGGCGCTGAAAATATTGATTTCACCAATAAAGCTGGCGACGAACAGGTTTTTCGGCTCTTCATAAATTTCGCGCGGCGTGCCGTCCTGCTCGATGCGCCCGTCGCGCATCACCACGATGCGATCTGACATGGTCAGCGCTTCTTCCTGATCGTGGGTCACAAAGACAAACGTGATACCAAGCTTGCGCTGCAACGCTTTCAGTTCGTTCTGCATCTGCTTGCGCAGCTTATAGTCAAGCGCGGAGAGGGACTCATCCAGCAGCAGTAAACGCGGCTTATTCACTACCGCGCGGGCAATGGCGACACGCTGTTGCTGGCCGCCGGAGAGCTGGTGCGGTTTACGCTGGGCGAACTCGTCAAGCTGCACCATACGCAGCGCTTCGGTGACGCGCGGGGGAATTTCTTGCGCCGGAGTTTTTTGCATCCGCAGGCCAAATGCCACGTTTTCGAACACGGTCATATGCGGGAAGAGGGCGTAACTTTGAAAGACGGTATTCACATGGCGGTGTTCTGCCGGAACGTGGGTGATATCCTGAGCATCAAGATGGATATGGCCGACATCAACGCTTTCGAGCCCGGCGATCAGGCGAAGAACCGTCGTTTTACCGCAGCCCGAAGGGCCAAGCAGCGTCAGAAATTCGCCGTTATTGATGGTGAGATTAAAATCAGAAATGACATTTTTGCCATCAAAGCTTTTGCGAATACCAGCCAGTTGCACCAGCGGTGAACGCGAACGCGATTGTGTGTTCAATTATTTACTCTGTCCCGTGTTTGCGCATCAAAAGTGATATCCGATGCGGGGTTTGTGATGAACCACCTTCAGGGTTGTGCACGATTTTAGGGCTGGCATTCTACGGCAAACCCATGAAATCGCCAATTGTTGTTCTCCTTTGACCGCGCAACACCGTATGTTCTCAACAATACTGACTACGCCGCGCGCAATTTTGAAAATATTGCCGTTTACGGGGTAAAAGTGACCTGACGCAATATTTGTCTTTTCGCGCTTACTGATAATGTTGTGACATTTTGTAGGGGGGCTTCATGGACAAATTATTAGAGCGTTTTTTGCAGTACGTTTCTCTGGATACTCAATCTAAGCCCGGCGTCCGCCAGGTGCCAAGCACAGACGGCCAATGGAAGCTCCTGCGTTTACTTCAGAACCAGCTGGAAGAGATGGGGCTGGAAAATGTGACATTAAGCGACAAAGGCACGGTGATGGCGAAACTGCCGTCGAATGTGCAAACGCCGGTTCCGGCCATTGGTTTTATTTCTCATGTCGACACCTCGCCGGATTACAGCGGCAAAAATGTTAACCCGCAAATTGTTGAAAACTATCGCGGCGGCGATATTGCGCTGGGCATTGGCGATGAGATCCTCTCGCCGGTGATGTTCCCGGTGTTGCACCAGATGTTGGGCCAGACGCTGATCACCACCGACGGCAAAACGTTGCTTGGCGCGGATGATAAAGCCGGCGTCGCCGAAATCATGACCGCGCTGGCGGTACTGAAAAAGAAAAATATTCCGCATGGTGATATTTGCGTCGCGTTCACGCCGGATGAAGAAGTGGGCAAAGGGGCGAAGCATTTCGACGTGGAGAAATTCGGCGCGAAATGGGCCTATACCGTTGATGGCGGCGGCGTGGGCGAGCTGGAGTTTGAGAACTTCAACGCGGCGTCGGTGAACATAAAAATTGTTGGCAACAACGTGCATCCCGGCACGGCGAAAGGGGTGATGGTTAACGCCTTGACGCTCGCCAGCAAAATTCACGCGCTGGTGCCGGAAGAGGAGAGTCCGGAACAGACCGAGGGCTACGAAGGGTTTTATCATCTCACCAGCATTAAAGGCTCGGTCGATCGCGCCGACATGCACTACATCATCCGCGATTTTGACCGCAAAAACTTCGAAGCGCGTAAACGTAAGATGATGGAGATCGCCAAAAAAGTCGGTAAGGGTCTGCACCCGGACTGCTATATCGAACTGGTGATTGAAGACAGCTACTACAATATGCACGAGAAAGTGGTCGAGTTTCCGCACATTCTGGACGTGGCGCAACAGGCCATGCGCGACTGCGATATTGAACCGGATCTGAAACCGATCCGCGGCGGCACTGACGGGGCGCAGCTCTCGTTTATGGGATTACCGTGTCCGAACCTGTTTACCGGCGGTTATAACTACCACGGTAAACATGAGTTTGTGACGCTGGAAGGGATGGAGAAAGCGGTGCAGGTGATTGTACGCATCGCCGAACTGACCGCCAAAGCTGAGTAAACCTTCTTCTATTGCCCGGTGGCAAGCACCGCCGGGCAACCTCAGGCATTAATCTTCAAAGAACCAGTAACCGCTGTTAACCAGCGCCGCAAGCATGGCGAGGAACGAGGGATCTTCCAGCGCATCGCCGAGCAGATCTCCCGTCAGCACGATATGGCTGGCGAGTGCCTCCAGCGCCGGGCGATGTGGAGAGTTGATCCGCTCGCCGTTGGCGAACACATCTTCCCCGATTCGCAACACGCGCAGGCCGCCAAGGCGCACCAGTTTGTCGCCTTGTTGCAGCGCATCATAGATCTCATCCGGTTGATAAGGCGGCTCTGGCGGCGCAACATCCAGTTCGTGGCGTGACTGGGAGATAAATTCGCCCATCCACTCCCTGAACTGCTCCGGTTGATTAATCAGCTCAAGCATCATTTCGCGCAGTTTATCCAGTTCGTGCGGCAAAATATCTGCCGGATGGTCGCGCAGCTGCACGTCGGGATCGCTGTAACGCTGGCTGCCCAGCTCGCGTTGCAGAACATAATCGGCGAAGCCGCTAATCAGCTCGCGACCGCTTGGTGCACGGAAACCTACCGAGTAGTTCAGTGAGTTTTCCAGCGAATAGCCTTCGTGCGGAAATCCTGGCGGAATATAGAGAATATCGCCCGGCTCCATCTCTTCATCAATAATCGCCTCGAACGGATCGACCTGAAGCAGATCCGGATGCGGGCAGTGCTGCTTGAGCGGCGTTTTCTCGCCGACACGCCAGCGACGACGGCCGGTTCCCTGAATGATAAACACATCATACTGATCGAGATGCGGGCCAACACCGCCGCCGGGCACGGAGAATGAGATCATCAGATCGTCTGTGCGCCAGTCGGGCAGAACCCGGAACGGGCGCATCAACGCGGCGGCCGGTTGATGCCAGTGATTCACCGCTTGTACCAGCAGCGACCAGTTGCTCTCACCCAGGTGATCGTAACTTTCAAAAGGGCCGTGCCCGACCTGCCATTTGCCATCAAGGTGGCTAACCAGCCGGCTGTCCACTTCATTTTCCATTGCCAGCCCTGCCAGCTCATCGGGGCTTATCGGGTCGACGAAATTCTTAATGCCACGCTTCAGCACCACCGGGCGTTTTTGCCAGTAGCGTTGAATAAAGTCTGGCCAGTTTATCTCTACGTGATATTCCATATGCGTTTCCGGCAAATAATCAGTGGCTGAATAAAGGATCATAGTAATGCTGATATGTCATTTTGTCTGCGTAACAATGTGACATAAAAGTAAAAAGGAGCCGTAATGGCTCCTTTTTGTTCTTTTTGCCCGCGTTGTTACGGTGGAAGATTAATCGTTGGCTGTTATCGTCTGCTGACGGCCAAAAATCACCTCCATTTTTGCGCCACCGAGCAGGCTTTCACCGGTCAGGATCTGCCCTTCGTACTGATCAACAATTTCTCGCGCCACCGCAAGCCCGACGCCTTGGCCGGGGCGTAACGTGTCGGCGCGCTGCCCGCGATCAAACACCATCTCGCGTTTCGCCGCAGGAATTCCCGGCCCGTCATCTTCCACCAGAATTTGCAGCGTATCGTCGGTCTGCCGGGCAGAAACTTCGACAAACTCCAGACAGTATTTGCAGGCGTTATCCAGCACGTTGCCCATTACTTCCATAAAATCGTTTTTCTCGCCGACAAAACTGATTTCCGGTGAAATATCGAGCGTAATATTGACGCCTTTGCGCTGATACACTTTATTCAGCGCCGAGGTCAGGCTGTCGAGCAGGGGCGCGACCGGGTGCAGTTCACGGCTGAGCAAACCGCTGGAACCGCGCATGGTTGCCCGGTGCAGGTAGTAGCCAATTTGCTGGGATATCCGGCTGATTTGCTCCAGCATCACTGGCTCAGCATCGCTGACGGTCATTTTCTCGCCGCGCAGCGATCGCAGGGTACTTTGCAGCACCGCTAACGGCGTTTTCAGGCTGTGCGTCAGATCGGTGAGGGTGGTGCGGTATTTGTCGTACCGCTCGCGTTCACTTTTTAACAACCGATTGAGGTTGCTCACCAGACTGGTGAGCTCGCGGGTGGTTTCCGGGTTGAGCTGTTCGCGATGGTGCTCTTCCAGCTCGCGCACTTCGCGCGCCAGATCTTCAATCGGCCGCAAGCTCCACCACGCCGCCAGCCACAACAGCGGCACCACTAACAGCAGGTTGGCGGCGAGCACGTAAACGAACCAGCTCCACACCATATAAGAGCGTTTAAGCTCAATGGGGATGGTATCGACCACCACAATGGTTAACTGCGGCATGTGTGCCGTTGCCGGGTAGATATTCACCGCCACCGAGTGCGTCATCTCTGAGCTGCTGTCATCTTCGCGGATCTCTTTCAGCTTCTGGGCAATCGAGTGATCGTCATCAACCAGCGTACTACTGTTATCGACATCGGCTTCTATCTCATGAAAGCCGTTAGCGGTAAGCCAGTCCGGCTCGATCAGATTTTGCAGCCACGGTACGTCTTTCTGCGACCAGATAAGATTCCCTTGCTGATCGTAAATCAGCGCCACGGTCGGGCTTTGCAAATTGAGGGTGTCAGGCAGATCCACACTGAGTTTATTGTTATCCCAGTGCGCCAGGGTATAAAACAGGTTGCTCTCGCCACGCAGCAGGCGGAAGGTCGTTTTGTCAAAGCTGACGCTATAACCCACCAGCGCCACCATACCGTAGGCCAGAGAAAGCACCATCACAACGGCGGCTGTGGCGAGTAAAAAACGAACCCGCAGAGAGAGCGGCAGAAAATGCCGCAGCAGGCGTCTCATTTCGGCAGTTCGAACAGGTAGCCCTGGCCGCGCACGGTAGTGATAACGTCGTCAGGATAGAGCGTCTGGATTTTCTTACGTAACCGCCCCATCAAAACGTCGATAGTGTGGCTTTCGCGCAGTTCAGCGTCGGGGTAAAGCTGCAGCATCAGCGAATCTTTGCTGACCACTTTGCCGCTGTTGCGGATAAGCGTTTCCATAATGGTGTATTCAAAAGCGGTGAGTTTTACCACGTCGTCATTAATAGAGAGTTCGCGGCGGGAGAGATCGACCTGGAACGGCGGCATGGAGATCAACTGAGACGCGAGGCCGCTGTTGCGGCGCATCAGCGCCTGGATACGCGCCACCACTTCTTCGATGTGGAACGGTTTGGTGACATAGTCATCTGCACCGGCGCTCAGCACTTCCACTTTGTCCTGCCAGCCTTCGCGTGCGGTAAGCACCAGCACCGGCAGCGTGACGTCATGGCTGCGCCAGCGGCGGATCAGCGACAGACCATCTTCATCCGGCAGACCGAGATCGACAATGGCGATGTCCGGCAGATGTTCGTTAAGAAAGTAATCCGCTTCCTTTGCATCTTCTGCGGCGTCGACCTGATGTCCTAACTCCTGCAACTGAACCTTTAAATGGTGACGCAACAGAGCATTATCTTCCACAACGAGTACGCGCATCGTCAGAACTCTCCATATATTTTTGATATAAATAGTTTAACGCTGATTGTGGTGCGCAGGGGATAAACATTTCTTAAACCGGGGGAGAAAGAAACCCTCTTTCGCGGCGGAAAGAGGGCTAACAGCAACGGCGGGGGATTATTTCAATTCATCAACCATAGTGATGGCACGACCAATATAATTGGCCGGGGTCATCGCTTTCAGGCGCTCTTTTTCGTTTTCCGGCAGCGCCAGGCTATCGATAAACTGCTTCATGCCTTCGGCATCAACGCGTTTACCGCGGGTCAGCTCTTTCAGTTTTTCGTACGGTTTTTCGATCCCGTAGCGGCG
Organism: Kosakonia sp.; assembly: GCF_032104925.1. Taxonomy (NCBI): domain Bacteria; kingdom Pseudomonadati; phylum Pseudomonadota; class Gammaproteobacteria; order Enterobacterales; family Enterobacteriaceae; genus Kosakonia; species Kosakonia sp. Next base: position 18,310 of record NZ_DAMCGF010000004.1, on the reverse strand, counting down.
CATGACGGTCTGGATCGGCTCGGCCAGCACTTCCCAGTTATGATCCAGCTCATCAAGCAGGCGGTCGCGGTTCACTTCCAGTTTGCTCACGCCTTTCAGCGTTGACTGGTAGGCAATCAATGCATAACCCACACCAACGCCCAGGTTACGCAGCACCGTGGAGTCGGTCAGATCGCGCTGCCAGCGGGAAACCGGCAATTTGCTGGCCAGATGCTGCAACACGGCGTTGGACAGCCCAAGGTTGCCTTCTGAATTTTCAAAGTCAATCGGGTTAACTTTGTGCGGCATGGTTGAAGAGCCAATTTCACCGGCGATGGTTTTCTGCTTGAAGTGGTTCAGCGCAATGTAACCCCAGATATCACGGTCGAAATCGATGAGGATCGTGTTGAAACGCGCCATGCAGTCAAACAGCTCGGCAATATAGTCATGCGGCTCAATCTGCGTGGTGTACGGGTTCCACTGAATACCCAGCGAGGTGACAAACTCTTCGCTGAACTGATGCCAGTCCACTTCCGGGTAAGCGGCGATATGGGCGTTATAGTTGCCGACCGCACCGTTGATTTTGCCCAGAATTTCCACCTGGTTAAGCTGGCGGAACTGGCGCTCCATGCGGTAAGCCACGTTCGCCATCTCTTTACCCAGCGTCGACGGCGTTGCCGGCTGGCCGTGAGTACGGGAAAGCAGAGGGATATCGCGGTACTGAACGGCCAGATCTTTTACCGCCTCGATGATCTTGCGCCAGTACGGCAGGATCACTTCGTCGCGCGCGGTTTTCAGCATCAGCGCGTGAGACAGGTTGTTGATGTCTTCCGAGGTACAAGCGAAGTGGATAAATTCAGAAACGGCGTGCAGCGCCGGGATCCCTGCCACTTTTTCTTTCAGGAAATACTCCACCGCTTTCACGTCATGGTTGGTGGTGCGTTCGATGGTTTTGATGCGCGCGGCGTCTTCTTCGTTGAAGTCTTCAACGATTTTATCGAGGTAACCGTTTGCGTCGGCAGCAAAAGCAGGAACTTCCTTGATCGCCGCGTGGGTCGCCAGTTTTTGCAGCCAGCGTACTTCAACCTGAACGCGAAATTTCAGCAAACCGAATTCGCTGAAGATGCCACGCAGTGCGCTGACTTTATCGCCGTAACGTCCATCGACAGGGGAAACGGCGGTCAGGGAGGATAATTCCATAAGTCACAACTCCGGGAGGTTAACAATGAGCGAGAATTTGTTTGGCCTGCGTCGACAGGCGATTTCGGGAAAACATTAACTGTAGACGACCGCCGCCAACCTGGTGCCACAGCACCGCAGCGCGGATACCGGCCAGCAAGGTGGCGCGGACTTTCGCCTGCACCTGCGGGCTTTGCAGCACGGCAGGCGAGCCGGTGACCTGAATACGCGGTCCCAGCGGGCTGATAACGTCTACATAGATGGCGGCCATTGCGCTCAGCAGCGTTTCTGACTGCAGGTCAAAATGCTCTAACTGGCGCTGCAAACCGGCGATGCGGTTACCGAGCGTCTCCATCGCGCCTTTGCTGGCGGAGAGCTTGCGCTCCAGCACCATCATACTGAGCGTGTAACGGGTCAGCTCACCGTTCAGCCCCTGGCGGTTGCTGGCGTTCAGCACGCCGAGCAGCGTTTCCAGCCCGGTACGCAGGTTGGTTTCGCTGCCGCCAAAGACGCCTAAGGTGGAGTCCGGGTTCAGGTCGATTACGCTATTTAACGAGACATGCAGCGCATCTGCGTCGCAATGTCCCTGGTGCGCCAGTTGCTGCACCAGACGAGCCGACTGGCAAATTCCCGCCAGCGCCAGGGTAATATCGTAATAGTTCTTCGCCACACTCACTCCTTTATCTGCCCGCCAGACATCACTGCTGCGGGCGTTGGCCAGTCCGGTTGTGCAAAAGGTCTTTTAAAGGGGCAGCGGCAGGCGCTGCTCAATAATACCGCCGCCGAGGCACACTTCGCCCAGGTAGAACACCGCAGATTGCCCCGGTGTAACGGCGGCAACCGGTGCATCGAAGCGGACATCAATGCGATCATCATCCAGCGCGGTAACCGTGCAGGGAATATCTTCCTGGCGATAACGCGTTTTTACCGTGCAGCGCAGCGTACCTTTCAGCGGCTCGCGATCGACCCAGTGCAGTTGTTGAGCGATCAGCCCGACAGACATCAGACGCGGGTGTTCATGACCCTGGGCGACAATCAGAATGTTGTTTTCAACATCTTTATCGACCACGTACCACGGCTCTTCGCTGCCTTCTTTAGTGCCGCCGATGCCCAGCCCTTTACGCTGGCCGAGCGTGTGATACATCAAACCCTGGTGCTCGCCGATCTCTTCCCCGTCGACGGTAAGGATTTTACCCGGCTGGGCGGGCAGATAGCGGCCAAGGAATTCGCGGAATTTACGCTCGCCAATAAAGCAGATACCGGTCGAGTCTTTTTTCTTCGCTGTAATCAACCCCAGCTCTTCGGCGATTTTACGCACCTGGGGTTTTTCCAGCTCGCCGACCGGGAACAGGCTCTGCGCGATTTGCTCGTGACCGAGCGTATACAGGAAGTAGCTCTGATCCTTATTGCCATCAAGACCGCGCAGCAGGCGGCTTTTGCCGTCAACGTCGGCGCGGCGCACGTAGTGGCCGGTGGCAATATAGTCGGCACCCAAATCTTCGGCGGCGAACTCAAGGAAGGCTTTAAATTTAATCTCTTTGTTGCACAGAATATCCGGGTTCGGCGTACGTCCAGCTTTATATTCAGCCAGGAAATGCTCGAACACGTTGTCCCAGTATTCTGCGGCGAAATTGACGGTATGAAGCTCAATGCCGAGCTTGTCGCAAACGGCCTGCGCGTCGGCAAGATCCGCCGCTGCAGTGCAGTATTCCTCGCCGTCATCCTCTTCCCAGTTCTTCATGAACAGGCCTTCCACCTTGTAACCTTGTTGTTGCAACAGGTAAGCGGAAACGGAAGAGTCGACACCGCCGGACATGCCGACGATCACTTTTTTTGGGCTATCAGACATAGAATACTCGCGACTAAGAACTTCAGGGCGGCGTATTCTAGCACGGGCTGGCGGCTCAGGCATCCCCTGTAAACGGCCAGTTAAATTCTGCGATGGTTTCCAGCGGCAGACGCTGGCCGGTCTGGTAGCAGCGAATGCTCTCCGCAACAAGCGGCGAACGCAGGTTTCGCGCGTTCAGGATCTCGTCTGCGGTGACCCAGTGGCAGCAATCGATATCGCTGTCATGGGGTTCAGTGGCGCACATTTCGTTAAGCTCGACGGCAAATAAAAAACGCAGGAACGGCGTGTGATCCGGCGCCAGCCACTGGTGCATCCGGATAAAGTGTTGCGGTTCGGCGTGAATACCCGTCTCTTCCCACAGCTCACGCTTTGCCGCTTGCAGCAGGGTTTCATCGGCTTCGAGGTGGCCTGCGGGCTGATTCCACAGCGCCTTGCCGCGAATGGTTTCTTCGACGACCAGAAATTTACCCTGCGCGTGTACCACGCAAGCGACAGTTACATGGGGTTTAAACATCATAGCCTCCCTGATTAAGCGTCACGCCATTCGCCAGTGGCGAGGTTATCCAGCGTGTAGTTTCCCATAGCGTAGCGGATGAGGCGCAGGGTAGGGAAGCCAACATGCGCCGTCATGCGCCGCACCTGGCGGTTACGACCCTCATACAGGGTGATTTTCAGCCAGGCGGTAGGAATCGATTTGCGCTCGCGAATGGGGGGATTACGCGGCCACAGCCAGCCCGGCTCCTCTACGCGCTCAACGCCAGCAGGCAGTGTCGGGCCGTCGTTCAGCGTTACCCCGGTGCGCAGCGCTTCAATTGCAGCCGGTGTCGGTTCGCCTTCCACCTGCACGTAATAGATTTTGCCGGTACGTTTGCCCGGTTGCGTCAGGCTTGCCTGTAGCGCGCCATCATTTGTCAACACCAGCAGCCCTTCACTGTCGCGATCCAGGCGGCCTGCGGCGTAAACGCCCTGTACCGGAATAAAATCTTTCAGCGTGCTGCGTCCGGCTTCATCGGTGAATTGCGGCAAAACATCGTAGGGTTTATTGAACAGAATCACGCGTTTTGGTTGGTTTTGTGGTTCAGACCTGGTGGCTTGTCGTGAGCTGAATCGCTTAAGGCGGTGATTTCTAAAAGAAGTTTTGTTCATGGTATTTTCAGTAGTTATCAATTGCCGCATTATAGCTGAATCACGATTGCCTTTCATGGAGCCTGAGTATCGGTTAGTATGTTCGGGCTCATTACAATTCATTAACAAAAACGGTTTGCTCTGTGTGAATCACGTAACAGGTGAGCGGACGCAGTCTGAGCGCCCCGGCATGAAGTCAGCGAGCAAACAACCAGAAGCGCTCGAAGGAGAGGTGAATGGAAAGCAAAGTAGTTGTTCCGGCGGAAGGTAAAAAGATCACCCTGCAAAATGGCAAGCTCAACGTTCCGAATAACCCGATTATCCCGTTCATTGAAGGTGACGGTATCGGCGTGGACGTGACCCCGGCGATGCTGAAAGTGGTGGATGCCGCTGTGGAGAAAGCCTATCAGGGCGAGCGTAAAATTTCCTGGATGGAAATTTATACCGGTGAGAAATCTACCCATGTTTACGGCCAGGACGTCTGGCTGCCGCCTGAAACACTTGATCTGATTCGTGAGTATCGCGTTGCGATTAAAGGCCCCCTGACTACGCCAGTTGGCGGCGGCATCCGTTCCCTGAACGTTGCGCTGCGCCAGGAACTGGATCTGTACATCTGCCTGCGCCCGGTACGTTACTACGATGGCACGCCGAGCCCGGTAAAACATCCGGAACTGACCGACATGGTCATCTTCCGTGAAAACTCAGAAGATATTTACGCGGGTATCGAGTGGAAAGCCGACTCTGCCGAGGCAGAGAAAGTGATCAAATTCCTGCGTGAAGAGATGGGCGTGAAGAAAATTCGCTTCCCGGAACATTGCGGTATCGGTATCAAACCGTGCTCCGAAGAAGGCACCAAGCGCCTGGTGCGCGCCGCGATTGAATACGCAATCACTAACGACCGTGATTCTGTAACGCTGGTGCACAAAGGCAACATCATGAAGTTCACCGAAGGCGCGTTCAAAGACTGGGGTTACCAGTTGGCACGCGAAGAGTTCGGCGGCGAGCTGATCGATGGCGGTCCGTGGCAGAAAATCAAGAACCCGAAAACCGGCAAAGAGATCATCATTAAAGATGTGATTGCCGATGCGTTCCTGCAACAGATCCTGCTGCGCCCGGCAGAATACGACGTTATCGCTTGTATGAACCTGAACGGTGACTACATCTCCGATGCCCTGGCGGCGCAGGTTGGTGGTATCGGTATCGCTCCTGGTGCGAACATTGGCGACGAGTGTGCGCTGTTCGAAGCGACTCACGGCACTGCGCCTAAGTACGCAGGTCAGGACAAAGTGAACCCGGGTTCTGTGATCCTTTCCGCAGAGATGATGTTGCGTCACATGGGCTGGGTTGAAGCGGCTGACCTGATCGTGAAAGGCATGAGCGGCGCGATTAACGCCAAAACCGTGACCTATGATTTCGAACGTCTGATGGAAGGCGCTAAACTGCTGAAATGTTCAGAGTTTGGCGACGCGATTATCGCGAACATGTAATCCGCTGGGCGGGTTAAACAAGAACGGGAGCCGGATGGTTCCCGTTTTTTTGAAAAAGGTTTGAGTGGTTATCAAAATTTTATCAAAATAATTTATCAAAATCTGATGAAGTATTGTTTTGTACATTCATCCGTTTTATATTCATGCTTAGTTCAAAATCTAACTAAAAATACTCGATTGATTACACAGTGATAAAAAATAAATAAGGAATGGTGTGTTTATGATTAAGGATTTTTATAATAAATATGGTTATATTTTTAGGCTGACTCTTAATTTATTTATCGTTGTTGTATTGGTGGTAAATCTTATTTCTAATAAGCTGAGTATTCATGTTTCAGATGTTTTTTCATTTTTGAGTGATAATATTACAGGCATATTTAGTGCTGTAGTTGTTACAGCTATTGCTTCATCTTTAATATCATATGTAAACAAAGGAATTGGGGGCTCAAGAAAAGATTCGCAGATAAATGATTCTTACGAGAAATTGAAAAGTGAACTTGCCTCATTAAGGACTGAATTCAATCAGCTATCTGCAAGTGGTGCAAGTAATGTTGATAGGATAGATTTTGCACCAAATGAAAAAGCAGAACTAATTGAGTCGGCAAAGAAACGTATTGTTGGAAATACATTATTAGCAGCTGACGTAAGTTTAAAAAATGATATTAGCTCATTTAAATATCAAATCGAAATAAATAAACATTATAGTGATATTGTATATAGGCTCGAGAACGAGATAGATAGGCTTAACCGACGAGGGGGGGTAAACCTTGGTATCGGCGCGCTTATAGCATTATTCGGTATATTATACCTTGGTTATACTGTAACTGACCAGGTGGTAATAAAAGATAAGCTTGAATATATTATGCACATGGCGCCAAGATTATCTTTTGTCATTGTTATTGAGTTATTCGCTTATTTCTTTCTTAAACTGTATAAAAATGGATTTGAAGAAGTTAAGTATTTTCAAAATGAGTTGACAAATATTGACTCCAAAGTGTTAGGTATAAAATTTTTAAAAGATGTTCGCAATGAGGAGTTGATGGGCGAGGTTATTAAAAACTTAATGTCAACTGAAAGAAATTTCGTTTTGGAGAAGGGACAGTCTACTGTATCTCTTGAGCAGCAAAAAATTAAAAGTGATAGTGAAAAAAACATCATGGAAATAATGAAGGAGTTCATCAATGTTAAGAAATAAATTTGAGCCCTCAAAGTGAGATGTCCAAGGTCTCTGACAGGAAAGGCACATGATAACTCTCATGTACCTTTCCTGTTATCAAATCATTATCATCCTTTATAACATTTCTGAATTATATTTTTGGTCTATATAGCTATGGTTGTCCAATCTTTCCCTCTGTCATCATGGTATCGAGCTGTCTGGTTCGGTGATTTATGACCGAGCAGTTTCTGCGTATCGATCCCTTGAGCTTCATATAGACGTTCTGCCAGCGACCGTTGCTCGTGAAACGTTGCAGGTGTACCGTCACCCCATTCAATCTCAGCTTTATCCCGTGCTTTGCTGAAATTCATTGTAATGGTGTTTGATTTCACTTGAGCCCCACGTTCAGCCTGAGAAGTAGCGCGGAAAAAATGAACCAGATACGGGCTTACTGCATAATCCCGGCACCGCGCAACCACTTCACGCAAACTCCAGTTGATTGCGTTTAACCTCAGCGCGAGGGGAATGGCGATCTTACTCCCGGTTTTCTCCTGAACAATGTGAAGATGGTCATCCCAGATATCGCTGAATTTCATGTTGGAGATATCGCCCAAACGTTGACCGGTCACAAGGGCTAACAACATAGCGTTACCCATATACTTGTGGTTTGCGTCGGCAATATCGAAAATTTTCTGCCATTCTTCCAGATTAAGGCGTTGCCGTGTTATGCGCCGGCGCGGCTGCTTTGTTGCAAGGGCAGGGTTGTACCCCGGGGGAACCTCCCCATAATGTTGAGCTTCTTTAAATACATCGATTAAAACTGAGCGTATCACCTGCGCCATTCTCGGTTGTCCATCTGAAATGTAGGCTTCCAGTATTTCAGCTATATCTCGCACATCTACCGACGAAATCAGCTTCATACCTACCCGCTCACGAAGCAAAGCTACTGGCTTGGCCTTTTGCTTATAGGTGTTCAGCTTAATATCGCCACTATCCAGTCTTTCACCCTGGATCTTCCAGTAACGGTCGAGCCAGGTGTTTGCGGTTATAGCCTTACCTTTGCTGGTAGCGATTTTGTCGCTTATCGCCATGATCTGGCGAGAGCGCTGCTCAGCTAGGCGAGTATTAGCCTCGGTAGCAATTGCTATAGCCTCGGCTTCATCGGTGCCGAGAGCATGAAATTTTCCCGTGATAGGGTGTTTATAGCGCCAGTAAACCTTGTTGACCTTGCGGCTATATAGTGGATATAGATTCGGTACGCTGACATTATTTTTACGGGGTCTGGCAGCCATCGTTAAGGATCCTTAATAACTTTGGTGAATCAGAATTCTTGATAATGGGCGAAGCTAATTCACCAACCAGTTCCGCATCTTCACGTACACGCCACAATCTCCCTTGCTTCATCGCTGGTGGCGAAAAAAGGTTTTGTTTTGCATAACGGCGAAGAGTGGAAACACTCGGCGGATTGCTGCGATATTTATCTGCTGCCCATTCCTCAAGCGTCAACATCTGAATCATGGTCGGTTCTCCACTACCGGCTGCAACCGGCTATTTCAATCTGTACGCACATGACGAGCAGCCAAGCCTGGCACCGTCGTTACATTTCAAACAAATCTCAGGTTCGCTGGTGGCCGGAGCCATCTGTTTAATAATCCTGGCGGTAACCAGCACCGGCATCGGAACTCGCTGGCGCTTGGCTTCTTCCAGTAGTTTTGCCAGTTCCAGCAGCCGCGCTTTGCAGTCCATTGCCTCAGCGCGCCACCATGCGACATCTTCACGCAGCCTACGTTGTCGCCGCAGTTTTAGTTTGCTGGGCATCACATCCCCCTTTGCCTGCGCTTTAATTCGATAATTCCCTGACACTCTGCGCACGTCTGGCAGCCGGGAACAGCAGCACGGCGTTGTGCAGGGATATCTTCCCCGCACTCGCTACATTGCTCCGCTGATATAGCGTTACGGTCGATACGCATGCGCTGAATGGCCTGGCTGATGTTCTGCTCTACCAGTTCGTTGGCCTGATCGATGATTTCAGCCGCCATCATGCATCTCCTTCATCTGCTCAAACTGACGGGCGATAGCAGCAGCTTCAGGCGATGGTGCGGGTTTATTGCGAAGCCAGATGCAAACAGCGCCATCTTCCGTATCGTGAATGGAACCAACAAACCAGCCATCACCAGCTGGCGTTTCTGGCTGCCACTTCGAAATGTCGTAACCATCGACATCCGGATCATTTTCTTCCTCATCGCGATAAACGACAGTCCACTCCAGCCCGTTAGCGTCCATCCATGCATTAAATTCAGCGGTTGGAATATGCTCTCGACCATCGCAAAATTCCTCGTATACCGGATGTGTCCAGTAACCATACTGGTCGCGTTCTACTGGCAGCGGTGCGATTGCCGGTGATGCTAGTGTCTGCCCAGCTTCGGCTGATGTTGCTGACTGAGTACGAACCTGGGCGATGTATGCGAGGTTCAGCGCCTCAAGGCGAGAAGACAGCTCTTTAATCAGATCCGAATAAACACCGGTCTGCTTGATGCTGGTGGCGTAATTGTTGGCGGTCCTCACCAGCTCGATAATGGTCATTGATGCCAGTTCTTGTCTCATTGCGTTGTATCTCCTGTGCGCGCTGCAACGCGCGATTTTTGGATGCACGAATCCCTCGCCGGATGGCGATAATTAATGACTGTTCGCTTTAATAAACGCCCGGAGCAGGGCGCTTAATGAAGCGGGCGGCTGCAACCGCCTCTGGCATCTCCACATAATTGAAAGCGCGCTCCGGAAGGGGGTTGCATTAACGACCAGACACTCAGGGGAAGAGGCCGGAACGCGCTTACAGTTATGTGAAAAAATTGCGGCGCCCTCACGGGAAAGATCAGACGCCGCCAAAAACTACCAGTTGGCATTTATACTGTTGTGTGGTGCCAGATACTTATCTTCTGGTTGCCGTCAAAGCGGCTGCAATTCACCACAACTGGAAGCGCACTCCCGCTTAATCACACCTGCCACCCATAACTGATGAGAGAAGGAGTGCGCTTTCATGTTGTGTGCCTGGCTTTTAACCACATCAGGTTCGGTGGTTTCCTTGTGTTCTCACCCAATCAGAAGGACTCGAATATGGACACGGTGCTGCAGCAACAAATTAACCAACTGACTCTCGAAATTATCCGCCTGAAAGAGGCTCAGGCAGTAGCCGAGAAAAACGTAGTAAACCTCGTCGCACGTTCTGAATTCACCATTGCGCTTCTCTCGGCTCTTATCACTGACGGCACTATCAGCACCGATGAAGCTGTGGATTTCATCAAGGAGGCTCCCGTCGAAATCCCCGGTTACACTGAGAGCGTCGAGCAGGCCCGGCACACCGTTATCGAAATCCTTAGCTATCCGAGAGCACACTTTTAGCCGCTGCGTTTTGCCGGACTCTTCCCGGTGGTCACACCGAATCGCCACGATGGTGAATCGCTCAGGCCAAAGTACGGGGCTGGCTTGCACATTCCGGCTACCCGCTGGATCGGGATACTGTCAAAGGAATCCCCGGACCGCTAACGACGCATGTGCCATACGCCGACAAACTGAAGATAAACATTAATTGCGTGTAACGCAAGTATTAAATGCATAATTCGCAAACATGAAGATAAAAAAAGAGCCTCTCAATGAGGCTCTTTTTAATGTGAAGGGATTAACCGTGGCGCTTGAAGGACTGTGACTGGCTGATTAAAACTTTTCCGTAAACGTAAAAGCGATGCTCATTTTCCTTATTGATGCTCCACTCCCGGTATTTAGGGTTATCGGAAATAACCAAAAGCTGGTCTGGAATCATTTGCAGTCTTTTTACGTAAACTTTTCCATCAAATCCAAACACATATATCCCATCACCATCAAATTCATTGATGTTCACATCCACGAAAATGAGATCGCCAGGTTCAATAGTCGAAGCCATGCTGTCCCCGCGAACATTAATGACTTTAACTCCAGAAGATGTCCTGCCGCCGAACATAGAGAGAGCCTGATCGCTGCTGTACTCAATAGCATGAATGACATCTATCACATCACTACCTTGGATATGTCCTGATCCGGCGCTTGCACTCACATCAAGTACCTCGACTCTAAACACATCAATATCCTTGATAATCGATGTGTTTCCTCCACTGTTTATACATACAGTAGACTGATTTTCAGAGGAGGTAAATAGGTCTGAAACACTTACGCTCAAAGCCTGAGCAAGTTTATTAAGTGCTTGTTCTGAGAACTGCTTTTGTTTTCCCGTTTCAAGCCGGGAAATGTTGGCAGCATCAACCCCAACAGACTCAGCAAGCTCTGCGATTTTCATATTCTTCGCTAGGCGAAGTTGTCGTATGCGAGTTCCTATATTCATGCGCTTATTACAAGTTGTTTTTGCGTCTCATGCAAAGCAACTTGCGCAATTTGCTTTCATGCAATAACATGCGTAATACGCAAATTAAGGAGGCGTTATGCAATCACCGTTAAGAAAATTGCGCAAATCGCATGGTATGACTCTTTTGCATGTTGCAACTGGCGTACAAGTCGACCCCGCTACTTTGAGTCGTATTGAAAGATGTGAACAGGTCCCATCTGTTGAGCTGGCTGAACGCCTCGCGCTTTTTTTTAAAGGCGAAATCAGCGAGCTGCACATCTTGTACCCGAACCGTTTTCAAGTTTCTGAAGACTCTCCGGTTAAAGGTAAGCCATCAGCTGCTTAAGCATAACCACAGAATCAAGGGGTTAACCGTGGGTAATGAACACTGGAAAGTAGAAAAGCAACCGGCGTGGCTGGTGGCAGCTATACGCAAGACTATCGCGGCGTTGCCGGGCGGCTATGCGGAAGCGGCTGAAATACTCGATGTAACAACTGACGCGCTGTTTAACCGCCTGCGTGACGGCGGCGATCAGGTGTTCCCGATGGGCTGGGCAATGGTGCTTCAACAGGCAAGCGACACGAAGCATATCGCTGATGCCGTATCGCGCCAGTCAAACAGCGTGAACGTGCCGCTGGTGGTAGTTGATGACATCGATAATGCCGACATCAACCAGCGCCTGATGGAATCAATCGAGTGGATCGGCAAGCACTCAACCTATCTCAGAAAAGCAACTGCTGACGGGGTTATTGACCAGGCGGAACGCGAACAAATCGAAGAGAACAGCTATCAGGTAATGGCGAAATGGCAGGAGCACTTAACGCTGCTGTTTCGTGTTTTCTGCGCGCCTGAAAAGGTTGACGCCGGCGAGTTGCAGCTCCCGGCGTCGCGGCGTGTCGATCAAAGTGGAGATACCAACGCATGAACAGTTTAACGGCTAAAAGCCGCTTACCGCAACTGAGGATGATCCCCGTTCCGGGCGCTCCTCTGTTTCGGTATGAGCGCAGATTATCAAACCGCTGGGTGTCATGTAACCACAGTCGGGCGGCGGCAATCGTGGGGGTGTATTACCGGAAGGCGAAGCAGCTATGCGCGAACTTAACCGCAGATTCAGAGACCAGTACGGCATCCCTGTGCGGGTTATCCGATGGGAGCCAGAAACGCAGCGCGTTATCTACCTACGGCAAGGTTACGAGCACGAGTGCTTCAGCCCGCTTGAGCAGTTCCAGCGTAAATTCAGAGAAATAGGGATATCAGGTAGTGTAGATGGTGTTCAAACCCATACCAAACAACCTGAGAGACAAGACCATGACTGAAGCTGACATCGTATTCGATTACACATTCAACTCACCGCTGCATCGCCTGATCATGCTTTTCATTCAGGTATCCGGAAGCGGTGATGGTGGCAAAGAGAAAGTCATCACTGACAAAAAGCTGTTGAATTTTTGTTGTTGTTCATCTGCAGAGTTGATCACTGCGGTGAACTATCTGACTGAAAACGGATTCATCTGTAAACGCAACCTTGGCTTGCAGATGGGGGAACCAGCCAGCGGCTATACCATAGCCGTACCAGAACATTTGCGAGGCGATTGATGGGTAATTTAATCAAGTTACTGGACAGGCCAGTAGCTTATCAGCCCGCTTTTGCCATGCTGCGGGCAGGGAAAGTCAAAGCCGGACCAGTTGCAGCAGTTTTCCTTTCGCAACTGGTTTACTGGCATAACCGTATGGATGGCGCCTGGATTTACAAAACTCAGGCAGACATTACAACCGAAACAAGTCTCACCCGAGATGAGCAGGAAACCGCACGCAAGCGGCTGATCGCCATTGGCGTTCTGGAAGAGCAACTACGTGGTGTGCCTGCGACAATGCATTATCGAGTAAACAGCGAACGCCTTGAGGCTCTTCTCCTTGAATACGTTGAAAATCCGGTCAAGAAAGAGACGAAACAAAAAACCAGAATGGGGAATTACCAGAATGTGGAAACCCCGCAAACTGGAATGGTGCATTCCCACAAACAAGAATGCGGAGTTACCACAAACAAGAATGCGGAAATCCCGCAAACAAGTATGTGGCAACCAAACAAGCAAGCATGCGGGGAAGCCACAGACTTTCTTACAGGAGATTACACAGAGAGTACTCAGGAGAGCACACAGGGTAATAAACCTTCTTGTCCGGTTGCTGCGCAACCCGACGTTGCGGTGATGATCACCGATCAGGCTAAACAGGTTCTCACCCACCTGAACCAGAAGACCGGATCACGGTATCAGGTCAGCAAAACCTCGATGGAACACATCCGTGCCCGCCTGGGCGAAGGTTTCAGCCCTGAGGATCTGACCCTGGTTGTCGACTACGCCACGGCCAAATGGGGCCAGGATCTGCAAATGGTCGAGTATCTGCGCCCGACAACACTTTTCCTTCCGACGAAATTTCCGGGCTACCTCCAGGGTGCAACGAAATGGGCTGAAGCTGGGCGCCCTGAACGCCTTAACGGTCGCTGGGTAAACATCAGTGCCGGGCCGGGCGCCAGTTTCCAGAATGTTGACTACACGCTGCCGGAAAACGCGGGGTTCCGGTCATGAGATACGGATCCGTTTGCAGGGGCATTGAAACCGCCACGGACATCGTGGCCATTCTCTGAGGGGGAACCGTGGAAGAACGTAAACCACTGACTGACCGGCAGCAGCAGGTGCTAAATGCGCTGGTGGATTTTCACAACATGCACGGCTATCCGCCTACCTACACCGAGCTTGCGGCGCTGATTGGCGTCGCGTCGGGAAATGCTGCTTTTGAACACCTTCGCGCCCTGGTGAAAAAAGGCTACATCACGATCGCCAGCGGCACCGCGCGCGGAATCAAAGTGCTTGGCGTAAACGACACGCTGGCGCTCGATGAAGCCGAGGAAGTGATCCGGGCGCTCTTGGCGGGTGAGGATAGTTCAGCTGATCTGGCTCAGGAATGGCTGAAACGCAGAGGGTCCGCGACATGAAGCTGAAATTACCTTTCCCACCCAGCGTGAATACCTACTGGCGCGCACCGAATAAAGGGCCGCTGAAAGGCCGCCATCTTATCAGTGAAGCCGGGCGAAAATTCCGTAGTGAAGCCTGTGCGGCCATCATCGATCAGTTACGCCGTCTGCCTAAACCTTCCACTGAACTGGCTGCAGTGGAAATTCTTCTTTACCCGCCGGACTCAAGAAACCGGGACATCGACAACTACAACAAGGCACTGCTGGATTCTCTTACGCATGCCGGAGTGTGGGAGGACGACAGTCAGGTAAAACGCATGCTGGTGGAATGGGGGCCAGTAGTGAAGGGCGGCAGGGTGGAAATTTCGATCACCAAATATGTACCAACAGCGGTTGCAGCCGCTTAAAGGAGATACGCATGCAACAGTTAAACACAGTGAATGTTTGTCCGGCAGTACATGCGCAGATCACCGGCACTATGATGTCGAGCCGTGAAATAGCGCGATTGGTCAATAGCCGTCACGCCGATGTTAAACGGTCTGCTGGCAGGCTAATGGCTGAGGATATCCTCAGTGCGCCGCTGGCGCATACCCCATACCAGAATGAGCAAAACGGGATGTGGTATGAGGAATACTGGTTCGATAAGCGCGATTCGCTGGTCCTTGTAGCCCGTTTGTCTCCGCAGTTTACTGCAGCAGTGGTGGATCGTTGGCAGGAACTGGAAAGCCAACAGGCAATGCAGGTACCGAAGTCTTTACCTGAGGCGCTGCGCCTCGCCGCTGATCTGGCTGAGCAGCAGCAACAGCTTAAACATGAACTGGCCGCCGCTGCCCCAAAGGTTGAGTTTGTGGATCGTTACTGCACCGCGAATGGCTCGATGTCCTTCCGGCAGGTGGCTAAGCTGCTTAACGCCAAAGAGCCAGATTTTCGATGTTTCCTGCTGGATAATGACATTCTTTACCGCCTGGGCGGCACGCTGACACCGCGCCACCGTCATATCGCCCTTGGCCGGTTCGAAGTGAAAACCGGTACCAGCACCGAAAACAATCATGCATTCAGCCAGGCACGATTCACGGCAAAAGGTGTGCAGTGGATTGGCGGGCTGTGGGCGGCACATATCGCGAAGGAGGGCGCGGAGTGAGGGCGCTGTTAAACCCTGTCGTCGTAACTGAGCTTGGCCTCGTCATGTTCCGTCCCGGCGTCAGCCTCCTGCCGTATTTTCGCCGTGGACGCATGTTGCTTGAGAACGAACCCGAGCGCCTGTCAGGTATGCCGAACGGTGAACTGCCACCAGCAGAGCAGCCGCTGGCGGAAGATCCTGCCCTGGCTGGCGTATTCGAAAATGAATCGGTATTACGCCGCGCTGGCGCCATCAACGGTCTGGAAAGCTGGCTTGAATCCGGTACCGGGTGCCAGTGGCCACACGAAAGCTGGCACGATGAGAACATGACAACCATGCGTCACGCGCCGGGCGCGATCCGTTTGTGCTGGCACTGCGACAACATCCTTCGCGAGCACAGCACCGAGCAACTGGCGGGTATTGCCCATGCAAATTGCGCCGCATACATTCTCACGACCGCACGCCGCGAGCTTGGCTTCGACGACTCCCACTCACTGACGCTGCCGGAATTCTGCTGGTGGCTGGCGCGTTACGGCCTCGCCGACGTGCTGCCGGAGGAAGCCGCCCGGCAGGTTCTGCTTATGCCTAAGCCGGTCATTAAGTCGGTAACGCGTGAGCTTGACCTGGTGCCCGGACTGCCGCAGGCGCGGGAAATCGTTCAGGAGGTCGCAAAGCAGGTTGTGAAAATTGCAGCAGACCCCGATACGCCGAACGCACAAATGAAGCGTCCAAAAAGCACACGACTGGTAATACCCAAATATATCAGTTGGGTTAAGACGCAGCCCTGCGTTGCCTGCGGCATGCCTGCCGATGATGCTCACCACCTGATTGGACATGGACAAGGAGGAATGGGAACAAAAGCTCATGATTTTCACGTTATTCCGCTTTGCAGGGCGGATCACCGTGAGCTTCATGCAGATCCAAAAGCATGGGAAGAAAAACACGGTAGCCAGCTTGAACTGGTTATACGAATTCAACAAAAAGCGGCAGCCATAGGCGTGCTGGTGCTTGCGTAAAGTGGAGACGCTATGAACCTCGAATCATTACCAAAATTTTATTCGCCAAAGTCCCAGAAGTATAACGACGAGACACCAGCGACGGCTGGCATCGCGTTAACCATTACCGATGTAATGGCGGCACAAGGCATGGTGCAGTCAAAAGCATCGCTCGGCTTTGACCTGTTTCTGGCAAAGATGGGTATTCAGGATCCAGCACCGGCTTTAGATGGACTGATGAACTATGCGCTGGCGCTCAAAAATCCGGTGCTGATGAAACTCAGCGAGAAAGCCCGCCTCGAAATTCTGCCGGTGCTGGTGCAATTCGCCTATGCCGATTATTCCCGATCGGCGGCAAGTAAGGCGCGGTGCCCGCATTGTAATGGCCTTGGTGTATTGCATGTTATGCGCGATGTGGTCAAGCACCCCGGCGTTAAAGGCGTGGAGGCAAAGGTCAGGTATGAAGAGGTGCAAGAGATCTGCCATCGCTGCAGCGGTAAAGGAGAGGTGAGAACAGCGTGCCGTGGTTGCAAAGGCAAGGGTGAAGTGCTCGATGAAAAACGCACCAAACTGCACGGTGTGCCGGTTAATAAGGTATGCGGTCGCTGTAATGGCAATCGCTACAGCCGCGTTCCGACAACGCTTGCCCGCGCACTGATCAAAAAGGTTGTGCCAGACCTGACCAATTACGAATGGTATAGCGGTTATGCTGATGTGATTACCGCGCTTGTTACGAAGTGCTGGCTTGAAGAAGCAAACGCAGAGATGCATCTGAGAAAAGTGACACGTTAGCCACATTTTCGCGACATATACCGTCACGATGCTTGCAATATTCAAAAAAACTGGTTAGGATTTTCCTAACGATGGGCGTTGTATGTTCAGAGTTAAAACCCGCTAGTGAGCGGGTTTATGTTTACTCAAATATGGAATAATTAATCATAACGGTAATATTATTGTTTGACCCTTATCTTATGGATCAAGCAAATGTTCATATTTGAATTAAATAAGCCGGGTAGTCGTCTTCATCATGAAGATGAAAATATCAGCTGGAAGTTCGAAAGGTTACTTAACCACCTTGAAACCGCTTTTTATGACGCTAACGTCGCTTTGAATTTATTTATTAGCGAAAGGGAGAAAGATTCCGGTTACAGCGACCGCATTCAATGGGACACTGACTTCCAAAAACGTCAAATTTTAGAAGCGGAAGTCCGCATGGAATTTGGATTGCACCCTTTAGAAGGCTTCGATAAAGTAAGGGTTGAAGTTGACGCTCGCTTAAAAAGGGATAAATGGAGTCAAGGAGAAATTCCATTAAGCCATCAACAAAGATTAATATTCTTGCATGCAAAATCATTTCTTGGCGCGCTAGATACCATTGATAAATTTTTAAAAGTGATATCAGAAGAGAATGGAGCTCCTCAAAATATTAAGAGGCTGCATATTCAAATATCAAATGAATTTCCACATCTCAGAGGTGTGAGGAATTCGGCTCAACATTTAGAAGATAGGGCCCGCGGGCTCGGTGCAGGGAAAGTGCCAAAACCAATAAATCTCCAACCAATTAACAATAATCATGTCGTTGCCCCGCAGGGGGTTTTGATGCTGAGTAACATACTCGGTACCAAATTAGGCTACACGATGGCCGATGGTAATTATGGTGAAGTAGATATTTCAGCGGAATCAATGTTGAAAGTTACAAAAATAATCCAAGATGTTTTCAACTCTTTCATATGGAAAGGTTCTCCTCAGCATCTTCCAAGATAATATCCCATCTGTATATCTATCAAGGCTGCCCTAAAAAGCAGCCTTTTTTATTCCCCTCATCCTGAGAGGACTCACAGCAAATACGAGGGGGCTAAATGTCCGAACCTGTTTCCGGCTCCGCTGCTGCGGCAAGCGCTTTAACTGGTGCCAGTTTGTATGGCTTGTTAACCGGCACTGATTACGGCGTCGTGTTCGGTGCGTTCGCTGGCGCCGTGTTCTATGTCGCCACCGCTGCCGATCTGACGATTCTACGCCGTTCGGCCTACTTCATCGTTTCTTACTTCGCTGGCGTGTACGGCTCCGGGCTGGTGGGTT